>NZ_VCNC01000002.1:0-363545 GCF_006210265.1 Desulfovibrio sp. UCD-KL4C | reverse complement strand
AAATTAGTCATTAATTACTAATTGTCCACTTTGAGCGTTTTTTTATTTGTTCTTTGAATTATATATTGTTGTTTAGTTGTTTATTCGTTGGTCAAAGTGTATTGACATAGTTTTTATAGTTGTTTATTATATGTTTAAAATAAAATAAACAACAGGTGTGTATGTGTTATGTCTAATCAAAGTTTAAGTCTTAGGGAAGTTAGTAGGAGGCTTGGAATCCCTCCATCTACTATTGTATATTATAAAGATAAGTATTCTAAGTTTATACCTTCGATTGGTAGTGGTTCTCGTCGGCAAAAATATTCTGAAAATGTTTTAGAAATTTTTAGGAGGATACGCGAAATGTATGGAATGAATTGGTCAACTGAACAAATTGAAAACGAATTATCTATTAAATTTGGTGTATTAATAGATCATATTAAAAATGAACAACAGGTGATCAATGATGCTGGTCTTGATGCCAGTAGTGATATGCAGTCAGTTGTTCATGGGCTTGCTTCTGTTATAGAAAAGGTTTCAGACCTTTTGTCCAGTCAGATGTTGTTTCAGTCTGAAATTAGAGAATTGCGTGACGAGGTTGCCAGCCTACGAAGTGAGAAGCATAAGCTCGAAGCACAGCTTAATGAACGCGTCCTAGATCTTGCTATGGAAGTTGGTCAGCTAAAACGTGATAGAGTAGAGCTTTTCAGATTGCTGCGAAAGGGTGGTGCTTCTTCAGGCCCTGATGAATCCTCATTTCCTTCTACTGCATATCTTGAGCGTCCACTTGTTATTCAAAATTCAGAGGGGGAATATTTAGGCGTGGCAGGGAAAGGGCGGAAGCATTTTTCTTTAGAAGATTTTGTTAAACTTCTTGAGAATAGTGTTAATTCTCATCGCAGTGTGGATTTAAAATGGGAAAAGAAAGATTTAGGTTGGGTTTTAGTTATTACTGCTAATGAAGATGTTTCCGATGATGAAAAGGCGATTGTTTTGGTCACTGAAGAGAACATAACTCCAAATAATAATACCGTTGTTCGCATTGTAACTATGAGTATTAATGATAAAAACGTTCCTGATGCTCTTTTATTCAGTCTTTTTAAACAGATAAGGGACAGTTTTGTTAGATAATAATTTATTTGAAAAAATCTAGAAAAAGTCTTGATATTCACGTTGAATAAAGGTATTTAGATAATAATTATAATGTGGGTATCAGGAGGACTAAATGCCGCAAGTCGCTGCAAGAATTACACATGACCATGAGCAATGGCTTAAGAATTATTTCAAAACCAAAAGTGCCGGTGCTGAGTTTATTCTTCCATGGGCCGTTGATATGTTTTTTAAATCTATGCGTGAAACAGCTACGGAGCTTAATGTCGCAGAGCTTAAGACTGTTTTAGAAGCGTATAGCGGTGTAAAAATTCTGCCTAATCAATGCAAAGGTGCTTATCTTTTTTTGCGAATTGAGGAAGCATGTGAGGTTGATAATGTGCATGTGACTCATGGAGTCAGTAAGGCTAATCTAGAGGCTAAGTTGAGACGGTTATCAGATGTGCAATGTACTGCTCTTATGATTTGGGCCACTGCTTATTGGGTTAGTAAAGTATGGAATGGCGTCAGTTTTGAGGAATATATAAAGCTAACCTGTAACTAAATCTGTATTTTTTAAATTTATGATAACTTGATAAATCGAGTTTTTTAGTTTGTTCTGGGGTTTGTCTTAAATATGTTATTTGGTATCGAATGCGATAAGCCCACGCTTACCTAAGTCTTTCAAGAAAGAAGCTGTTGCTACTTCTGCTTCGCGCGGGAGGACAGTATATTTTTCAGCAAAAGCAGCGGATATTTTTTTTACGCTGTTTTTACCGTCAATCATATCCCATACCATCGTACCCATATCATCCAGCTCAAGCCTTTTCATTGGGGGGCGGCCTTCTTTCCATAATCCGTATTTTTTTGCGATACCTGAAAAAATAGGTTTTAACCGTAAGGGGTAGGCTAGAATTACTTTATTATGGTCTGTCCTAGTCTCTTCAATATCGAGATTTTTGACAGGCTTGCAAGCAAGAGCTTCCCCTCTGGTCATCTCTGGAATAAGTTTTTTCTTTTTTCTACCGAACAATTGAGTAATTCTCGAAAATGTTTTGCATTCTGCTTTCAGGGATACTTGTGCGAGAGTTTATTAGTACCGCTTGAATGCGATTAGCGTCTTTTGTATACCTTGCTTCAATTCGTCCGAACGGGCGCTGTTTAGAGCTTAATTTGGACAAGGTTATTTTTGCAGTAGATGGTTTTTTTTCTTGGCCGAACATGCAGGTTGCGCCTTCGCCAAATTCAAGTTCTGCAATGCAAAGGTTTAGTTTTGCTATTTCTTTTTTGAAAAACTCTTTTGAAAAACTTCCAAGAGATCGTTCTTTTAAAATAGTGTCTGCTGGGCTGACTCTGTAAAGAGAAATGCACTCAGTGTCATCACATAGGCTTATTTTAAATCGCCCGGGTTTGAATTCAAACGAATCAAGCTTGTAAGATGCCGGAAGAGTTGCTTCCATGTCGTAGATGCGCCAAGGAGTAAATTCTTCAGTATTATAAAATCTGACACTGTTAAATATTGAAATAGCAGCATCTTCCAATTCTTCGCCAGCCTTGCCTATGAATTGAATCAGCATAACTTTAGCTGATTTCTGGCAGTAGAACATCACACCGCGTCCTGTGGAAAGGTCTGATTGCCAATAGAAAGCAGTTGAATTGAATCTATCTAGTGGTTTTTTCCAAGAAGAAGGTAAAACTGATGATTCAATTTTGATTCCGGAAGAACTTTCAATTTTTTTTGCTAATTGTCTAAAATAATTTTGTTCTTTATATGATTTACCTGAATTATACCATCTGATTTCAATGCAGGGATGTTCACCGTTATCGAGCTGTATAAACTTTTTATCTATACCGCTAACTTCAAATTTAGACGATATTTCAAAGCTTATACCGTCCCATGCAATATTTTTCTTAACCATTAAATTTTCCTTTTGAGGATAGAAAGGCGTGTGAAGTCAATTTATACTATTTAACTTATTAAAAATTATTTTAAGTATTCGAGTCTTGTAACGTTGGGATGACAAAACATCATAGCTTTAACTTTTCGTCAATAGGCCATTTTACCAAGAGATTTTAAAATTAAGGTGCATCCCATTGCAAACATTCCTGTTAATCCCATGCCGCATGAAAAACCAGCCAGTAATACAGGTGCATATTGTTTCCACATGGTCCCATACTTTTTTTGGAAGAAGTACCGGCCAATAAGTGCTCCGATTACTTCCAGAATGAATGCGTGCGGAGTGCTTTGTCCAAGGCCTCGAACAACACCGTAAATAAGCATGATTGGAAGTCCAAGGATATTTAAAATACCATAAAGAATCAAACCAAGTCCAATTCCTGAGAATATAACTGTTCCGCTTAAGGCTTGGAAAAACAATGAGTTCCCGTCTAATGTTGAGGTCTGCATTAGCAGACTGTTTAAAGCTTGCAGATGCCATAATTCTTGAGCGTAAGGGTAGTTGGATGAAGGAATAGGAGCTAACTGCCATATAAACTGGGAAAATAATAAGCTGGCAATCATAACTACAGGGAATACAACCAGTTCTGCTTTGATTATTCCACGGATTGATGTTCCTGTAAGTTCAATCTCACGAAAATGAACAGTTGCTTCTCCGTAATTGTGGATAGGTATAGGAGCATACCATATTTCAATTCCTTGATATCCGAAAAACTTTGCACCAGCAATGAAGCTTGCCTCTCTAACCAGTGGTAGACTGACAAACTGTCCGGCTATTCCTTCCATTCTAGCTGAAATATACGAAATTATCGGTGTATAAATAAACCCGTACAGCAGGAAGAATATCCACGGAAAATTAGGAACTAGAAATAAACACATGCCGACATAAGCAAGTGTTGAAAAAAGATAAATTGCAATTGAGAACCAGAAATTAATGTCGCCTCTACCTTCTGGAGGTTTAAAGAGATTGCTCCACGAAGAACGGCTTTTGGCGTGTTCACCTCTGAAGGATTGCACTACCGACCATATTCCTATTAATCCGATGGCAAGTCCAAGACCTATGGAAAAGCTCATATAAAAATCAAAGTTATTGGCAAAAACAGTTTCAACCGTTTCCATACCCGGATGCCATCTATGTAGAATTCCATGCTCAAAAAGAATAGGGTTTGCGGCAAAGGTAATTACAATCCCGATTAATCCGCCGATTACAGCCCAGAATGGTAAAACCATTCCTATGAAAAACAACCCAAGATCAAATTGAATACCGGTTGCAACTGCTGGAAGAATTTTTTCTGTGTATGGCGTAAGCTCAATCCATGGAATCGGAATTAATCTTATCGGTTCGGTAAAAATAAGTCCGGATACTGCTGGCAAGAGTACATAGATTGATCCGAAAGTCAGTCCTATGACTCCTCCTATTGAGAATACGCGCCATTTCCAACTGGCTTCTTTTTCTTCTGTTGATTCTGCAAGAGCCATTGTTCCTAAAGCTCCGACAGGAGCCATAGGGAAAGGCAGTTTCTCAACATCTGATGTTATACGGTACAAGGCGTAACCAAGTCCGAAATGATCGATTCGTTGTATTATTTGCGAACCGACTAATAACAAAATCGGGATCAGCCAGTCGCGATGGAAAAAAGTTCTTTGCAGTAATGATTCAGAACCGGGCTGCGGAGCAACCCATGTAGGAATAAACTCTGTCAGCCCTAACATTCGGGCTGCATCTGATTGTACAAGGTACTGTTGCCATAGCAATCCAGAGAAAGGCGAGGCTAATGCCGCACCCGCCATATAGTAGAGCAGAAAAATTTCCTGCTGCTTGAGTTCTGTGTATGAGCGTTTAGCGATTTCGGCAAAAAGAATAATTGTAACCCATCTGGCAGCGGGACCGATTCCCTGACCGATGACAAGTTGTAAATACATACTGCCCGGCATCATCAGAAAGCCGATGAAAACCGCGCCGACAACCGTTTTCCAATCAAAACCTTCTTCAAAATGGTCAGGGGCTTTGAGTAGATCTCGATATTCTTGTAATTCTTTGTCGTTATTCATTTTTTAATTCCGCTACTTTTATTGGCATAAAATTAGGCAATAGTTTTAACCCGGAAGTACCTGATAGCTTTGTCCCGCCCATAGTCCATATAATGCCCATGCTCCGCCCATTAAAAAATCACCCATTATTAATCCGAAAAATAAGTAGCGGACTTTTTTAAATAGTCCGACTCCACCGTAGCGCAAGGTGAGTTGATTAAACATCCATCCTAGAAAAAAACTGAACCAGAGAATTTTCATGGCTGAACTGTACGCTGTAAGATATCCGATTGGGTGAAGAGGCCACCATGGGAGCCTGTTGTAGGCAAGAACCAATATAAACATTACAATTGCACCGATTGTTGCGAAGGTTGTTATCCATTCGGAAGCAGCCGCAGGCTCTTGAATAACCCTTACAATATTGTCATAAACAGTTATTGATGTGCTTGTTGCCCAATCAAGCTGAAGTTCACGAATTCCATATTTATAGCATATAAAGAGCATAGCTGCGAAAGATACAGCAACTCCGGCGAGCAGAATCACTATTATTCCTGAAAGGAAAAGTCTCTTATTCTTAATCCATTCATTAATTTTTGCCCCATGAACGAGTGATGGCATTAACGATTCTCTAAGGTCGACAAAAAGAATTTTTTGGCACATGGCAGTAACTGCAATTCCTACCGCTCCGAAAAACTTAGTTCCAAATATAGCGGTGATGCCGTCAATAGGGGCGGCAGTCAGTGTAAAATACGCAATCCCACCTTGGCATATAGCTTTTGAAGCTACCACGGTGAAGATAAAGAAGGCTGCAAGGACTAATAGTGCCGTAAACATCGGTATACCGAAATAAACACACCATGTGACCAATAGAAAGCCCGAAATCATAAGTCCCCAGAATGAAAAACGCAGGGACATCCATTCGGAGTCACCTTTAGTTTGTTTGCTACCGAATGCTTCACGTAGAACTTGTATAAGATGTTGTCTGGCAAGCCATATGATAAATAAAAAGAAAACCAGATACGCTCCGATCATTTGGGTTTCTTCTGGACGGGTCAAAGTGGGACCAAAAGTTACGCCAAGTGATGATGTTGGGATATTCAATCCTGCGATATTCAGGATCCCATAGAAAAGACTTCCAATCAGAAAGAAAAACCAAAAGCTGAAAGAGATCTGGCGTGATGCAAGGAAAGCAAACCCTACAAAAGCTGGGTAGAAATAAATTTTCATTTTGGTAAAGCCTGAAAACAAGCCTGTTTTGGCGAAATATTTACCTGCAAGTATTAGTGTAGGTATTTCAGGCACTGCCGGAATATAAAAATGGAGTCCGTTCATTGTGTGCAACGCAATGCAGAAAAACAATCCTATTAGGAAAAATTTATTGGTTAAAAATGAACCATATAGTCCTTGATCAAGAGCTTCTTCCATAAATTTAGGTAGCTGAAGAAGAGGGAAGTTAATGCGCTCGTTTTCTACCCATTGCCTGCTGAAAATATTAGTCAGGCAGAGCATCATGAAATAGCAGAGCAGTATAAAAGCTGCCCACCATAAAAGCGGAGTAATCCATGCAGACCAGGGAATAGTCCTGATAAGGTCTGTTGTATCCATGAAAGAACCGCCTTTAATGCCGTTATATAGGCTCTCTACTACTTTCGGATCTGTCGGGTGCAGTGAAGGGGGGAGTATCGGCTGTAGCAGTTCTTTCCACCTGTTGCCGATAGTTGCAAAATGGATAGGTGCTGTAAGGTTGATGAAAAAAGTTCTAGCTAGACCTGTAAAAGCTATGCCGGAAACAATAACTGTCAGGATCCACATGGTCATCAAGTCCAATCCTGTTAAAAGCGGAGCTGATCGGAATATTTTGTGGTGTAATGCCGAGATTGCTGTGAGCCATGCCAGTATAAAGAACGGAGCCAGTGGAAAATGTCCTCCAGCCAGTGGAGTTGCATTTAAATAAGCATTATTAAAGGGGGTAAAGGCACAAATTAATAATCCGAATATGATCCCAAGTGCTATAGCTCGCTTCCGTATGTTTCCATGCATAAGATAATTCCCTAAATAATTTAAATATCTTCAAGAGTTTTTTTCAAGTTGAGCCCTGTAAATCCATAAGCCATCAACTCTGGAATTTTCTCACGAAATGTTTTTTGCCTTTCAGGATCAAGAGAACGCCAGACAAGGAATTGTTTTCTTATCGCGTTAATGAAGTCTTTATTTAATCTTTTCCATGCCCCTGATTCACCTGACTCTCTGTTGATAATGAGCGCGGTTTCGAGAAATTGTGGATATTCTTTAGATGGTCTGAACTCTAGCTTGATCATTTGTTTTACCCCGAAATCAAATGGTGCAAGCCAGATTCGAACATCAAATTGAAAACACGTTATATGATCAGGAAAATCTGGTGATATTTCTTTTAGCGATTCCGGTAGTGTCTGCTTGCTGAAGTTAACTTCAATTTCTGAAGTTGAAAACAGTCCATGCGACACATCTGTATGAGCTTCGAGATATTCAAGCAGAAATCCACCTGCATCTTTTTGCTCTGCATGTTTGAGAAGGAAAGGAAGTGTTGTTTTAATTGAATCTGTTCCTGAATCAGGTATTTTCCATGATCTATTAACGTCAGGAATAGCAATATTTGCAGCAACTCTTGAGGGATAAATAACCGAGATCAATGTAACAGCAATAACCATAACCATTGCAGCAACCCCTGCCATGGAAGAATAATTTGCAGTCATACCTGCCCATAAAGGTGTTCCGGCAAAAAGACCAGAGGCTGTTTGAGCTATAAGATAACCAGCAACAACGCTGATTACTGCAAAAGCAATAGCTTCAGCAATAAATAAAAACGATACATGGGTTGGGGCCATTCCTATCGATGTATATACAGCTATTTCTTTTTTACGTTCGTATACACTGGTAATCATAGTATTCAGTACGATTAGAGCTGAAATTATTAGTGGAATTAGGATGTTGGAGACCCCTGAATAGTTTATACTGTCAGAAGCCTGACAAATATACGTCCCGGTTTTATCACAACTGAAAATTGGCAGGCCGTAGCGGTCAACAAGATTATTTATGACTTTTGTGGAGAAAACACCTGCGACAGGTGCAATAGCTACAGCTTTTAATTTACCGCCCATTGCCATCAAAGTCCCGTAGGGAATAATAGCAGTTACTTCTCTTGGAATGTGAGAATATCGTCCTTGGAAGGTATCAATATCTTCGCCTGCTTCAATTGCGTCAGCTTCAACTTCGCTTAATTCCTGTGCAGTAGCGGAAGGGAAAATTACCGGAGTCATAGGTTCGCCGTCTAGATCTGTGTGTTCAGTAAATTTCTTGCTGTCAAAAATACCTACTAATGTGAAAGGACTTCCCCATACATTAAGTTTATCACCGCTTTTTGCTCCGAGTCTGTCAGCCATTTTTTTAGACAAAATAATTTGCCTAGATTTATTAGGTTCCAACCAATTGCCGGATACTAAAATTTTATTGATTCCACTGACTTGCGGTTCAATAGAACTTAACCCTATCAGACCTTTAACTTCTTCATTCTTTTTTCCAAAGCTTACTGGGGTTGATGCAGAAATTGTTTTATCTTCTAGCTCAAGCCATCCCCGCGGAGCGACAATACCATTTGCTTCAAAGTCATTTCTGACAATTCCAAGAGTTTCTCTGGGCAGGTCTGTCCAGCCGATATTTTTCATAAAAATACCGGAATAAGGATTGCTATCACTGAAAAGCACATAAGTATGCTCTCTGAGAGATTTTACAGCTGTAAAACTCATGATAGTGAACGTTAGAATTGTAAGCGTAAGGCATGTAAGAAATGTTCTGATTTTTCTACGTCGTAAGTTACTGACGCCAATTACAAATGCGGCCGTAAAAGCTTTCCATTTACTGATCTCGGAAGTGCTGGTCTTGTGTGCTCGTTGCTGAAGTAGTATCATCTCTTTTTCAAAACGGAAAAAGATAATTAAAGATACCATTATGGATAGAGCAAGAATGAAAAATGCTAAAATAACGACAACCGGACTATACGTAAGCTGAAATGCTGGATGGACCATATATATGACAGCAATGACAGCCATAAGAATTGCCAGAAAACCTAAAATTCTTTTATGTATATCGGCAAAACAAAAGATCACCCGTTCCATACAATATGCAAATGGTATGAACAAAGCTATGTAGAAAAGAACTCCGACCAGAACATCTTTCTGAGTCTGATCTACATCAAGATAAACTCTTGATGCTAAAGCCCAAGACGTGCGTGAGTTTTCCATGAAATCATTATAGTGGCGTTCTTTCCAAGCAGTTTTGGCTTTTAAAAGTGCTTCTGTTCCCTTCTGTTCCAGTGTTCTGATTCTTTGGTTTATGATGCCATGTGATTCAAGATTTTCAATTCTCGGTTTCAGAAGGTTCCACATATCTTCCGCAGCTCTATAGTCGGTTGCAGGAATAATAGGCCATTCTTTCAGGTTATACCCATTACCGGCTGGATCTGTAGGAGTTGAGTGGATAAGAATCATTTTTCTGTTGAGTACAGAGTCGGACAGAGTCATTTTTAACGGAACATTCGGCTCAAGAAAAACACTGGTGATTGTTGAGGAGCGGGTGTCAATTCGGCTATACCAAAAATGCATTGGGGCAGCGTCACGCGCTCCGTCAAGCACTTCAACTTTGGTCATATATCTGAATGTACGTGGAGTCAGCAGGTCGAACAAGGTTGTTTGCCTGCAACCGAACATAATAACTTTAGTTTCCATATCCAGACGAATCATTTTGAGTCTATATGCGCTTATACCTGTCTTTTTCTTGTCGATAGCCCATATAATTCTACCGTCTGGATTGTATTTATACCCTTCGATAATGAGTTTGGGTTGAACCAGTTTTTTTGATGCAACTCCAGTAAATTTAAAGTCACCTTCAGTGTCAGCAAGAGAATAAAATCTCGTATTACCTTGAAATGCCATAAAAATAGTATTTGGAGCTGGCTGGTCAGCAAACAGTTCACCTTGTCGTACAAAACGGGCTTTACCGTTTACAAGAGCAAATCCTTTGCGCGGAGGTTTTGTTGTCAAAACTTTAGGTGAATTTGAAATGCCTTTGATAAGACCTTCAACAAGTTTAGCCTGTTTTTCGAGTCCATCCCAATTGATATTTTGGATAGTATCAAAAGGCGTTTTCCAGTACGCACGATCATCATTAACTGTCGCAAAGGTAAATCCTAACATACCTGCCATAGTTGCGATTTCGCTTCCGAATTGAGGCTTATCAAGCAACCATGTTTGCCAAGGCTTTGAGCTGTTAGGGCGGAGTGTATCCGCAAACAATCCATGTGTTCCTATTTCTTTTTCAACAGCAGGAGCCGTATCATTTAAAATCTCGTTAACCTGAGAGAATGTTCTGGAAAGATTTACTCTAGGTCTGAGATCATAAAACCACCCACGCCCAAACGCACCTACACCTTGACCGTGGCTTGATAGGTGAAGGGATATGAAACACACAGGGTCTTTTGACCTGACTGTTGTACGAAGTTTTCTTGCGCTTTTGGCTGAATCAAGTTGCTGTTTAATATCATTTTTTAATGCTTGAATATTCTCTTTAACTTTTGGAAATAAATTATGCAAAGCCGCAAGTTCATCAGCAGGTAAAGTTGAATAATCTGTTTTCCATGATATACGGCGCAGTAATTTGCGTTTTCGGTCAACTTTTTCGATATCTTCTTTTTTAATACCTTGTTGCATGCGCATAAGCATTAGGTTTTTATTAAGAATATCAACTTCGTCTTTAATCTGATTTTTTAAAGCATGATACATTAATTTGAAAAGCTCTGGATTACTTGCCGCCACTTCAGTTGCAAGTGGATTATCCATATCAAGGCCTTTCAAAACCTTCACAGCATTGTTTTTCTTGGTAGTAAGCTGTGCTTTAATTTTTTTGAGGCTTATGCTTTTACCGGAGATTGCTTTGAAAAATTCACGCATGCCTCGCAGAGATTGACCATGTCCGCTTGTAGCGAGAAGCAATATGGAACGTTTGGGAGGATTGGCAGCAAAATATTTACCGATTTTTAGAAGTGATGCGATTGAGATAGCCTCGCCTGCGCCAGGGGAGTTTCCCATTATGTAAGATGAGCTGTCGTAGAAGGATTCAATAATGACTAGTTCTTCAGAAAGTTTAGAATCAGTTCCTTCAATTATGCAGTAGAGGTTTTCAGCTGTAATACGTTTCCATTTAGCCGAGGATTTTACAGTAGCAGACTCCGCGATAACCGTCTGCGGGCCACCTTTGATTACGCCAAGTTTCTTTTCAGCGTCAGTTGCGCTCATATAATAACGCGGAAAATCAAGAGGTGACAGTTCCAGCTTTTCTTCAAAAAAACCTTTTATTGTTGGTCCTGAATCTATGTAAATGAGCGCAGATGCCCCTAAACTTGCGGCATTCAGCCAGTTTTTACCAGAATCAATGTCCATGATAACTATGGCTTTCTTAACGGGAAGCCCCGTGAAATCAACGAGTCGTCCTTTACCTACATAGAGTATAGGACCTGAAAGACCTTTTTGGGGCGTTGCGGGTGGTGAAACAGCATTAAACTTAGCAGGACGTATCTGTATTTTTCTTCCGGTTTTATCAATGGTTAATTCTGCTGTTGAATTAACCATAGTGGGAGCAATAAAAACCTGCTTACCAACTTTTACTTTACTCAGTTCTTTAAATTTTGCAGCGATATAATCTGAGGCTTTTTTTTCACCATCAGAGCCGAAGGAGCGGTCACCCAAAGAAGATAATTCAGTAACAGTCTGCTTTAAGGGGGAAGATGCACTGTATGCAGTAGCGGGGATTATCAGAACTGAAATAGTAAATAATATAGCAAGAACACCTAGTAATTTTCTAGCTGACCGAAGTGTGAGATTTTTTTTGATTCTGATAGTGGGCATTAATTGCGGTCTCCGAAAATTATACCGTGCTGATACGGCCAATCTCAATATTAAGTTGGTCTCTATTTTCAATTTTTTTAATCAGTCCGTCCTCAATCCAGACTACTCTGTCGGAAGCATTAAGCATTTTATAATCGTGAGTTGCAGTTATGATGGTTACCCCGCGTTCTTTGCTTAAGCCGCTCATCAATTTAATAATTTCTTCACCCGTTGAAAGGTCAAGGTTTCCTGTAGGTTCATCTGCAAGAATAATAGCAGGGTCGTTGGCAAGAGATCTTGCTATTGCAACGCGCTGTTGTTGTCCGCCGGAAAGCTCCTGCGGTTTGTGATTATATCTTTTATGTAGTCCTACCAAATCGAGTAATTCGATACCTTTTTTGACAGCCGCATCGTTATGAACACCTGCGAAAATCATAGGTAAGGTTATGTTTTCTAAAGCAGTCATTACTTGGATAAGGTTAAATGTCTGGAATATATATCCTATCTTGCGGTTGCGGAGCCATGCAAGTTCAAAAGCATCAAGTTGTGCAATATCAACTTCATCAATAAAAACTTTTCCTTCTGTAGGTTTATCAAGTCCTCCTATCATATTAAAAAGGGTGGATTTTCCTGATCCTGATGGCCCCATAATCGAAAGGTATTCTCCGGAAAATATTTCTAGATCAATACCTTTAAGAGCCTGCACGTCAACGGTTCCGAGTTTAAATTTTTTAGTAACTCCGGTAACTCTGACTATGGTATGTGATTCGGGCATTATTGTTTCGCCTTTGTCTTTATTCGATTTCTAAAGTCAAATCCAAATTGGTTTATTCTTCAACTCTCATCGCTTCAATGGGGCGCATGTGTGCAGCGATCAAAGCAGGGTATAAAACACCTATAAGGCTAAGCGCGAAGCCTACTCCAACTGAATACAGTATTGATAGCCCAACGTCTGCTGTGGGTAAATATTTAATAGCGTTCCATCCATAAGTGGGCATTGTGAGCAATATTGCTATGATTGCTCCAAAAAATGCACCGAGAATGGATCCTACAATTCCTTGCATTGAAGCTTCAAGTATGAATAATCTTAAAACAAAACTATCAAGAGCTCCGAGGCATTTCATTGTCCCTATTTCACGAAACCGTTCGGTGACAGCCATAAGCTGAGCATTTATAATCCCAACCGTACATACTAGAAGTGAAAGAATTATAATCCAGCGTTCTTTCGCACTTCCGCCTGGCTGATAACCTGCTTTATCAAGAATTTTAACAAGGTGGAGTTGGCCGGAATTGTAGATTCCGTTTGAAATATCGCTACCTATGAGAACGTATGCGAGGAAAGAGACTGCAAGGATAAGACTGGTAACAGTTACCATATTTCGCAAAAATCTGGATTTTATGCTTTTGAGGCTTATTTCCAGAGATTTCTTGAAAGGTAGCACCACCTGAGACTGAATATCAGTTGTTTCGTCATGAAGCTGGAAGGGGATTCTTTTTTTTGCCATTTTTCAGTCTCAAGTGAATTTGTTATATTAGATATTGTCATTGTGAACTTTGAAAATTGATACTTTTATCAATATTTCTTATAATTTTTCTAGTTATCTTTTTAAGGTTTTATGCATTTAATTAATACCTTAAACTCTATTAAATGCAAAGCAAAAATACTTTTTAGAGATGTTGTTTGGCATGAGATTGGGGATAAGGAAATGAGTAACAATTATTGATGTCTGATTATAGCATGATATTAAGATTTTAATACTGTGCGAATTAATAACAATCGTAGCGTAGTAATATAGATGCTAGTAATACAGATAAAAATTATTTATGAAGTATATCACGTATATCTTGGATGCGAAGTCTAGGTGTTTCGGCAATTCTAGCTAAAATAAAATCTAAAAATTTAATTGATGTTTTATTCATCCGCTGATGATGCAACATAAAACCTGCATAATCTGATTGCACTGCATGTTCGATTTGATTCATTAAATTATTAATAGCCCGTTTAGGGTCTTTTTCTTTAATAGTGTGGAGATCTATATTAATAGGAAGGTCAGGGAGTCCTTCTACTGGGTATGGAGCGACGTTAATGCAGCGTGAGATTGCGATGAACCCTAATTCTACCAGACATGTCATAGTTTCACTTGTACAGCGGTTCCATGGTGGAGTGAATATCGGGCACATATTGTTACCGAGTAGTTTATTAAGTTTGTGTTTTCCTTTGGTAATTTCAGCAGTCAGCTTATCGTAATCTCGAGAAGGTCCGAATTCAAATTTTTTACCTATTTTTTCACGGTTAGTATGGCGGTAGCCATGTTGATGCATACACCAGAGAGATAAGTCCGGGCCGAGTTTTTCATATATTTTTTGTACTCTGTCTTGATTAAGCCATGTAGGAACAATCGCCAGTGCTAATGGAACTTTGTTTTTTTTGAAAATATCAATCATCATTGAAAACTGTTTTCCAGGATAACCGATATCATCCGCCCTGAAGAAAACATCACATCCATTTTCCGGAATCAGTGTCTCCAGTTTTTCCCACCATGATTCAAACTCATCAACTAGGTCCGAAATATCGTTTTTCCAGATAGAGGATATTGGGCGGTATGACATTATCTTGTACCAGCCATTTGTATATCCTTGGCAGAATTGAGTGCTCCGTCTAGGTTGATACTATGGGTTGAAGATGAGTGTTCAGAGCTAAGAAGATTGGTGATTATCTTTTTCATATTTGTATTGCTGAGATCGTTAACATTCATAATTTTTAGAGAAATATGTTCAGCCAATTTTTCAGCTCTCATCCGTTGTTCTCTGTTTTGAGCAAATGGAAGAACTGCGCTTGGTATGTTTGTAGTAAGTATATCCATACAGGTATTATAGCCTGCCATAGAGATCATGGCATCTGCTCCAGTCAACAGGTCTGGGAAGTCTTGTGCAAATTTTTCTACAGTTATATTCGGCAAAGATAAAGAGGCTGTTTTCATAAGATCATATTTGGTGGAGTCCAAAAATGGTCCTGTCAGCATTAACATTTTTGTTTTTGGAAGATTAAGTTCTGCAAAACTATTAAATACTTCTCTTAATAGTGAGATCCCAACTTTACCACCGCCAGCGCTTACAATTAATAATTTTTCATCATTGCTGATTCTAAATTGTTTTCTAATTGTACCTCGTATATTTTGATGAGGTTTGCGGGCAACAAATCCTGTGTATGAATAAGGGATAGCTATATCGTTTATTGCCTGAAAAGTTTCATCCAATTTTGCTATCTGTGGGTCAGAATGAATAAGTAGAAGATCAAAGTATTTATTCAGAGTGTCTACACAACGCTTTTCGTGTTTTCCACCGTCATTTTTTTCTACAAGAATATCTCTAAGAGAACAGATGACTTTTATATTACCATAATGACCAGCTTTAATTGAATCTAAAATTGGTAAAAGCTCAAATCTGAATGCTTTTCGTCCGAACGGGAATAGCTCAATTAAAAAAATATCAGGCTGTTCCTGTTCAAAGATAATTTTAATTTTTTCTGATCGTTCAGCTTTAACTTCGTCTAACGTTAGCCCTGCATCAGTCGGAGTTAATCCTCCAAAATCCTCATCCATACAAAGTCCGGGAAGTTGAAAGTATTCAACATGAGCAGGTAATTGTTCTGCAGGTTTTGTCCCGCCGGAAATAAAAATTACTTGTTCATTTTCAAGAGCCCGTGATATTTCAAGGCTACGAAAGAAGTGCCCCATGCCTAAGACATGTTGGCAGTAATGTATTATTTTCATAAAATATCGTTCAGCCTATCTATAGATAATGTTCCGTCCCATTTTATCCAGTGCAATCTTCGGCGTTTGATCAGTTTGGGAGTTCCGGGCATGTAATCATGGTTTGCCAGTTTATATGTGATTGATTTTAGTGTTCCTTCATGAATAACAGCAAGCACTTTGGGAGCTTCATTGTCAATTATATCAATTATCTTTGAAATGCCTTGTTCGAGAGCTTTCATGGCTCTTTTTGAGGTCTCATCACGGCTCTCTCCACCGATAGGGCGGAAGTCCCATCCCTTAGCTTCTTCAGCTGAAAGTATACCTGGCCATTTTTGATCAAGCTCTTTGTATGTTAAACCGGACCAGTCACCCCAGTCCTGTTCGCGTAGTCCAGAAAGTTTTATAATCGGTATGTTAAGTCCTTGAGTAATTATTTCGGCAGTTTCAATTGCCCGTCCCAGATCACTTGTTATTACTGCATTAAAAGATTCAGGAGATAGCGGTTTTTTCCATTTTTCTGCTAATTTTCTGCCATGCCTTGTAAGTGGAGAGTCCATGTGGCCTTGAATTCTATTTTCTTCATTCCAGACAGTAACTGAATGTCTGATTAACGCAATTCGTACCTGTTTCATTTGGACCTCTTAACTATTGAGTGTCGGATTTTTTCTTCTATATGCCTCAGATTTAAGTTCTGATCAAAAAGTTCTTTAATGCGTATGGGGGCTAACTTATTAATTTTTTGCAGTTTTGTTTTGTCTTGAAAAAGACTAATAATATTATTCGCCAGTGAGTTGATATCTCCCTCTGGAGATAAGAGTCCGGTTTTATCATGGTCCACAGCTTCTTTTGGACCACGTGTAGAATAGGCTACAACTGGTAATCCTACGCTTTGAGCCTCCAGGTAAACCATCCCCAGAGCTTCATTGTATCCTGGGTACACGAATATATCAGCGGTACTGTAGTATTTAAAAAGGTCTTCGCGGTTTATTTTGCCTAAAAAAAGTACTTGATCTCCGGCTTTTTGCTTCGCCAAAGAGATCAGTCTATTGCGGGCTTCGCCGTCTCCAGCGATAAGAAGTATGGCTTCGGGGATTATTTTTAAAACATTTGCAAAAGCAAGGATTAAATCTTTTAAACTTTGTTCTTTTACACCGCTGCGAAACATTGCTGTGCTTATCAGTACCGGTTTTTTTTCTATGTTAAGTGCTTTTCTGATTGCGGTTCTGCTATTTAGGCAGAATGTAAATTTTTCAGGATTTATCCCTGGGCGTGTTTTAGTTAATTTCTCAGGAAGAATTATGCGTGAAAGGTTTTCAAAATCTATTTTTTTGTTGGCAAAAACATGATCTGCATAAAGCAAAGCTTTTTTATTTGCCATAAAACCTAACCACGATCTAAAGTCCCGTCTATGTTTTGTGGAGAATACTCCTTGATATATCAGGTATTTGATACCTAACTTTTTAGAAATTTCCGGGCCGAATAAGTCAGGAGATTTATAATAACTATGGTATGTAAGCCATATCTCAGGGTTGAAATTTTTAACTTTTTTTAAAGTTTTATTATATTCAAAGTAGAGCTTTGGCCACTTAGATGGCGATGTCGTTATGTTTCTAAGTCGCATACGACTTGCAATCAGAACTTCATGCCCATGCGTGCATAGATAGTCATGCACGCTTTTACCTATCATTAAATCTCCAGAAGGAGTTTTGTCATCAATAGGTTTATGCGGGGCAAAAAAGGCGATTCGCATATTGTCATGTCCTTATAATGCAGAAGCTAGTCGCTGGCCTTTATCCCATATAATTCATACACGTCAGCCAAGATATTTATCCAGTATCTGTTATCAAAAATATCATGAACTTTTTGTTTAGCTGCCGGAATCATAGAGTGCCTGAGTGCTTGATCTGTTAATATCTTCTCCATGGCTTCAGCCATTGCCACGTAATCACCAGGTTCAACAAGCATACCTGTTATGCCATTATCAATTAGCTCAGGTATACCGGATATAGTGGTTGCTATTACAGGAACAGACATGGCCATACTTTCTGCCAAAACATTTGGTATTCCATCCCTGTCTCCGTTCGCTGCTATTTCGCATCCCAGTGCAAATAGGTCTGCTGAACGGTATAGTTCAAGCACTTCTTCGTGTGGCTTTGTCCCTAGCCATGTGCATTGCTTAGATAGACCAAGATCTTCAATCATTGCCAGTGTGGATTCTCTATCATCGCCGTCACCGACAATTTTATAAGAAAAATCTATTCCTTTATCCGCAAGAACTTTTAATGCCTTAAATACAGTCGGGAGCCCTTTTTTAGGAGTGAACCTTGCTACAGTGAAAATCTCGTAAGGCGCAGATGATGAATAATCTTTATCTGAAGTAAAAAGCCGCAGATCAATGCCATGATAGACTTTATGTATGGGCTTACCCTTAGGAGCTATCTCTTCAAGATATTTGCAGTTGTATCCAGTGCAAGTTACTGCAAATTTAGCTTCGGAAATCTTAGCGGTTATTTTTTCAGGAGCTTGCGTATAGATGTCTTTGGCATGAGCTGTAAAACTGAACGGAATCCCTGAAAGCCTGCTTGTATTTCTCGCGACGGAAGTCGGAGAATGGGCAAAGTGAGCGTGGATATGGAAAATATTAGACCCGGGTAGAATTTTTTCAACGATATACTCAGCTTGCAGCATATGTTTAAAAGAAGCTTCATTGCCTGTCTTGCGAAAGTTGTCCCATATTTTATCAACTCTAATCGTAAAATCAGGATCTACTTTATAACGTGTGTCTTTTAAACCTGCGTCATGATCTGATGACCCGAAAAGTTCTTCAAGGCATCCCTCAAGTGTTGACGGCAGGTAAGATACTTCAGCTTTAATCTCTGAAATAGATTTATGTGTGAAATCTTCACGCGGTTTACGCATGGAGATAATATGAATTTTAACGCCCCGTTTTTCGAGTAATCGTATCTCATTTGATATGAATGTTTCAGAAATACGCGGGTATCCTTTCAGGATCATAGCCAGAACTGGTTGAGTTGTATTTTTCATTAGCAAATATCTTTGAATGCGTTTACGCGTTGATGCATAACATCAAGGCCTGTGAATTTAAAATTTGATACAGCTTCTCTGATAATTTTGGAATTGTTAAGTAAATTATTAACTTTTTCCATCATTGTGTCCGGACCTAAATCGTGCCAAGGGATAAAGTCTGCAAGGTTTTGCTCTTTAAGGACTTCGGCTCTGATGGTTTGCTCAAGTCTCGGAGTCTCACGGGGAACGATCAAACTGACTTGTTTATGTGAAAGAATTTCGCAAATAGTATTGTATCCGCCCATGCTTACAACAAGATCTGCATTACTGAATAATTTTTCCATTTTTCTATAAAAGTGGTAAAATGTAACTGAAAGTTTTTTTGCACGTTCAGCAAGGTCATGTCGCATGTCTGCCGGCATGAAAGGACCTGTAACCATAACTGTCCTGAAATTCTGCGGTCCATATTTTTCAAGTGCTTTTAAATAAGAGTCCATCATAGGATATCCGTCACCTCCGCCACCGGCTGTTATGACAACGAGTTTTTTGCCATTTTTTCGAATGTCAGGGCAGGTTCTAGCGTGAATTTCACGTGGAATATAACCTGTAAATATCATTTTTTTACTGATAGACTCTGGAATGCTGTATTCTTGAATCGGGTCGTAATATTCACGGTGTCCGTAAACCCATATCTCAGAATAGAGATTGTCAAGAACATCATAGATGCCTTTATCCTCCCAGTCCGTTGTAGTGCTTTTCGAGTCATCCATGATGTCTCTAAGGCCCAGGATGGTACGGGTTTTACCGTATTGCTTCATCCATTCCAGAGTCGGCATTATTTCGTGCTTTAGGCCGCGGGGAGCTTTATCAACTATAAAAAGATCCGGTTGAAAACTTTTTGCAGTGGCATCAATTATTGACTGGCGAATAGACATGGCGTGAATGGGGTCTATTTTTATTGAATGAGGTATGTAATTATCGTTTGATTGTTTGATCATTCCTGGAACACGGACAAAATCGATCTGTTCCGGGAATTCAAATCTTCCGACTATTGGAGATCCTGTGATTATCAGGATGTTTACCCCATGACATTTAAGTTGTGAGGCGATTGCCATTGTACGACGGATGTGTCCAAGACCGTAAGTGTCATGGGAATACATCAAAATATTGTAGGTCTTACTCATTAATTATACCGAATGTACATGGTTTATAAGCTGATAAGTTGATTTGCCGTTGCATATCCATGATCGTTGGAATATCTAACTAAAAAGGTTGCTCTGTAACTTCTTAAAGTTGTTCAACCAAGTCTTTGATGTTTTCTAGTATGTTTTCCGGTTGGATGCAATCCATTTTCATGTCTTTTGTTGTTTATGATTTCTATATATATTAAAGGTTGTTAGTTCAATTGGACATGTTGACTCAAAGGGGCAAAGATGAGTTCTATAATAGATATACTGATTTATGCGCATGACGGAAGAGGTCTTGGACATGTCAGCCGCAGTGTTGCAATTGGTCTTGCTGTGCGCAGGCTTTTTCCACATTTGTCAGTCTTGCTGGTAACCGGATGTGGCTCTACAGCTGAACTTATAGGTGACGGAGAACTGGATTGGATTAAATTGCCGTCGTATAAAACTAAAATTATATGCGGAAAATCCTGTGGAGATCTTGGTCCTTCAAATATCGATGACAAAGTTTTAGGTAGTATCAGATCAGAAAGTATTAGTAATCTGGTAGATGTTTATAGACCAAAAGTTATTTTAGCCGATCATACCCCTCAGGGGAAGCATAGAGAGCTGCTTCCGGCAGTAGAATGCTCAACTTACAGCAAATGGGTGCTTGGAGTGCGGGCTGTAGTCGGAGATGTTGATAAAGTCTGGTCTGAACTTTCAGCAAGTATTTTTATTAAAAAATATTCAGAGATATTGTGGTATGGAGATTCTGCCGTAACAGGTCGTTTAGAACTTGATAAACTTTCAAACCATTTTCAGAAAACTCCTTTTGAAACAGGATATGTTTCGAGGTTCAAAGAATTGCGAAAGACTGTAACTGATGGCTGTGCAGATAAGAAACTTGCTGGAGTTATATCTATTCCGTGGTCAGGGGACGGGACTTTTGCTCTTCTTGAAAAGGTTGCAGAAACTTTGGGAGGTTTCGATATATCAGAAGGGATATGGAAAGTTTATATGAATCATCGTGAACCAAGAGTTTGTGAAGTGAAAAAGTTTTTTGAGCGTTATTCCAATATTTATCTGGAACAGCTGGGGCCGTCTTTTTTAACAGATTTAGCAAACTCACGATCTGCCATTGTTTATGGTGGATATAACAGCCTGACGGATGTAATGGGGGCCTGTGTTCCTTCTGTTGTGCTGCTTCGTGGAATGAAAGACGGTGAACAGGAAGAGCATGCTGCTGCTTTAAGTAAGTCTTTATCGGCTGTCGTGGATATATTCCCTGAAGATGATGTTACTGTTGAGGGGCTCCGCAGTTCTCTTGAAAAGTGCTTCAAAATGAATGTTGATCCGTTTGCGATATCGCTTGAAGGCGCTCCGAATGCTGCCAGATATTTGGCTGAGCTTGCTGGAGTTCGAAATGCTAACGGCTAGTAAAGAGTTGCGTAAAACTATTCGGGAAATTACCAAAGACCTTGCTCGTCATGAGATGTCACAATGGAAGTTGCTTTTATCAGGTCTTGATCGCGAAATGAGTATTCTTGAGATCGGGTGTGGCCGAGGCGGTAAAACTGATTTTTTAAGATCGCAAGGTTTTAAAAATATTCTTGGAGTTGAAAAGAATCTTTATCAGGTTGATGAGTGCAATAAACGAGGATTGAACGTAGTTTCTTTAGAAGATTTTGATACAGGGTACGCGGAAAAGAAATTTGATTTTTTAGTTTTATCCCATATTATTGAGCACTTTAAGTTTGAAGATTTAATCAAATTTATCGATGGATATCTGAAATATTTAAAACCGGATGGATTGGTGCTTATTGCAACTCCTATGGTTCACCCTCATTTCTGGCTAGATTTGGATCATGAGAAACCTTATTACCCTCAAGGTATTAAGAATTTTTACAGTGGGAGTTCAGAACAGGTTGGTTTCAGTTCAGAATATAAATTGAAGTTACAGGATATCAGGTTCCGGAAAAGTCCTTTTAAAGTCAAAAATGACCGAAACCTTCTTCTTAAGAATAATGATATTCCAATGCTTCTGTTTAATTTATTTTGCGCAGGTTTGTTTAAGTTTTCGTGTAATGTAATTGGTTATAAGTCTGGGTGGGTGGGGTTATTTAAGTTAAAGTCATAGTTTGTATCTTTTTATAAAAAAGACTTGCTTATGACAATCTGCTGTCATATATTCCTCACAGTTCTTATAAATTAAAGAAAATTTGAGAAAAACTGAAATGAATTTATTTTCCCTAGATCACAACCTATCAGTCGTTGCAACCTTCGCCCTAGTGGTGATGGTGGTGATTTCTGTGGTCCTAGTGACAGGCATAATTAAGCCGGAGGGAATGCTGTAAATTTCAGTTTACGCACACATGTTGTTCTAACCCCTGCCGGCTTTGCCAGCAGGGGTTTTTTTTTGACATTATGACAAGGTGAGGGTGAGTAAATGGAAATCAGTGGGGCACAATTGCTTATCAGGCTTTTGGAGCGACAGGGCACAGAGATTATATGCGGAATACCTGGCGGGTCTAATCTACCTATCTATGATGCACTCAGAAACAGCTCTATCAAGCATATTCTGGCAAGACATGAGCAAGGAGCTGGCTTTATGTCCCAGGGGATGGCCAGAACAACGGGGAAAGCAGCTGTCTGTATGGCAACTTCAGGTCCGGGAGTTACTAATATGCTGACAGCAATAGCTGATGCGAGCCTTGATTCAATCCCGATTGTTGCCATAACCGGACAGGTTTCAAGTTCATTAATCGGTACTGATGCTTTTCAGGAAGTTGATACTTATGGCCTTACAATTCCTATAACCAAGCATAATTTTTTAGTTCAATCCGCTAAAGATCTACTTCGTATTATTCCTGAGGCATACCGGCTTGCTGAATCTGGTCGTCCGGGTCCTGTCGTCATTGATATTCCAAAAAATGTTCAGAGTGAGATTCTTGAGCTGGATGATTTTCCAGAAGTCGGAGTTAAAAGTAATCCTTCATTATGTGATGAAAATTTGTTGAGTCGGGCTGTTGAAATGATCAACAGTTCACGCAGACCTGTAATCTATGCTGGCGGGGGAGTTGTTGCTGCTGACGGTTCAAAAGATTTAATTCGTTTTGCACATAAAAACTCAATCCCAGTTGTTACTTCTTTAATGGGACTTGGTGTTTATCCGCATGGTGATCCTCACTACCTTGGAATGCTAGGTATGCACGGAGAGCGTGCAACGAATATGATAATGGATGAAGCCGATTTGATTATAGCTCTCGGGGTGCGCTTTGATGATAGAGCTATCGGTAAAACATGTGAGTTCTGTAAACATGCTGATATATTGCATGTAGATATAGATAAATCTGAAATTGATAAGATTAAGCCTTCAAATCTTGCAATTGTAGGTGATGTCGGACACGTTCTTAAGTTTTTTTCCGAGAGCGCGGAATCTGCAATTCGTATGGAATGGAGCTCACGAATTGCGTCTTTAAAGTTGATGAATCCAGAAATATTGCCGGATAGAGATGACTCTTTTCACCCTATGAATCTGCTTAAAGTTGTCGGGGAGTCACTTTCTAAAAACTCTATTATCACTACAGATGTAGGGCAGCATCAGATGTGGGTTGCCAAAGGTTATCCATTTAGAAAACCGCGTACTTTGCTGACATCAGGCGGACTCGGCACAATGGGGTTCGGATTACCTACAGCAATTGGAGCGGCATTATCTAATCCTGAAAGGAGAATTGTATGCGTAAGTGGCGATGGTTCTTTTTTAATGAATATACAGGAGCTTGCAACGCTTGCTGAACATCACCTGAATGTTAAAGTCTTGATTATGAATAACAATAGGCTTGGGCTTGTACGGCAGCAGCAGGAACTTTTCTTCGGTGAAAGGTATATTGCTTCCACCTTTGAAAGTAGCCCAGATTTTACAGCCATTGTAAAAGGTTTCGGTATTCCTGCTTTTGATCTTGGAGAAGAGGAGAATCCTTCATTATTTTTACGTAAAATACTTGGTCATGATGGGCCTTGTGTCATAAACATTCCTATAGAAAATGAAAATAAAGTTCTCCCCATGGTTCCACCAGAATGCTCCAATATACAGATGATAGGAGGCTGAGATATGTGTAAATATGGTTTAGATTTACTTGTCAGAAATCACGCCGGAGTTATGAGCCAGATTACCGGACTTTTTGCTCGAAGAAATTTTAACCTTGAGGGAATTGTTTGCGGTCCGGTCGGAACTGGAGAGGAGAGCCGTATGGTCTTGACTGTTAAAGATGATAGCAAACTTGAACAGATAGTTTTGCAACTTGAAAAACTATATGATGTTCTCAAGGTTAAAAGGGTTGAAGATCATCAGTTTACTAAGATATTAGAGCAGCTTTAAATAAATGATATAAAAAGCCTGTAAATTTGTTGTGATATGACAATTTACAGGCTTTACAAAACGTGATTTTGAAAAATTCAGTTGATAAAAACTTTAGCGTTATTTAAAGCTCAGAATTCTGTTTTACGGCTTGTTAAGGAACCTTTTAATTTTAAGTTTAAGTTCCCTGTTTAAAATCATTGAGCTGTCAATTGTGAATGAAAGTGGTGAAACCCAGTAGGGGAATAACTGTTACAGAAAATAATTTAGCAGCTTATTCATAATATCTCCCTAACGTTATTGTTCAATCCATTCTTCTAAAGTGGGCGGAGTGCTGACACATGCAAAGTGCTGCGTCCAGTCACAACTAGCTGTCAGTTCTGCGCCGCGTTGAATAATTGAGACAGGTTTGTCGGAAGAAACTACAATGACAATGATGTTGGGATGTTCCGCAGTAAAGCGAAGGGCAGAATTAAATCTGGCTCCTCTTCCTCTATTTTCACCTGAAACAGTTTTTCCGTCCAGCAGGCATGCAAAACCATAAACTTTTACATCTTTTCCGATATGTACAGCCCCGTCTAACTTGGTCAGGGCTCTGGCTAGGCCTCGAATTTCAGGATCTTTCAAATCAAGAGGAATTTCTAAAGTCTGGCCTGCTATTTTAACAGGAGTTTCGTTAAAATCTAAAACCAGTGTGCATCCGTGGCTTTGATTCGTTGCGCTGGCAACCATTTTATTTGCAAATTGAAATAAACCGTGTCTGTCATTGCCATCAAGTGGAATTTCAAGAAGTGTTTCTTCAAGTTGGACTAAATTCGGCTTGAAATTTGTTGATGAAAAGGTTGCATCAGCAAAGCTGCAAATAGATTCCGGTCCTAGTTGTAGAATGCCTCTTTCTCCTTTGAAATTAGCGGAAATAGAGGTGTTTGAAGGTGTGCATGATGAAATTCCGACGACACATTTTCCATCAGATACCAGTTTTCTGCTGGAATTCTCTACAGATTGTAGAAGTTTTCTAACGTGCTTATGGTTTTTTAGCGCCGGTCTTTCATTTTCTGGGAATTTTGCCAGATAATTTAATGATTCAAGTTCTGACGGTTCAATAAAAATTAGATCACCGCGAGCCCATGCGCCTTCTTCTTTTGTTTTGGATATTCCTAGAATTGCATCAAGAATCGGGTAAATTCTTAGTTGTGTATCCCAACCCATGATTCTATTACGTTGATCAACAATGTAATCTCTTACAGCATGGGTTGAATATTCACGCAAAAGATGCCCTGAACTATCAAGACGCAAAATGTTCTGCGCAGCATAATCTTGAGAAAGAATCATTGCCGCATATTCCATCCAACTTTGAGTTGGACCGATTGAACACATGTTGGGATGTTGTTCTGTAAACCAGCATTGGTAAAAAAGGCTGCTGGAGCGGGCACTGCATGAAATTAATCCTGCTAGTGCCAGATCCTTTGTTTTGATTAGTTCAATCAGCCGCGTTGTGTCGTCATGTCTGCTCCCAGACTTCCATTTATCTGAGTCAATATAAATTTCTTTTAGCTTTGGTTCGTGGTCTCTTAATAAATCTTGTGGATCATAAATACGCAAAGGATCACCGGGCTTTATTGCGTATAGCAAAGCTACTCGACTTATCTGTGAGAAGTGTGAAAGTCCGTCACGCAATCCATCCATTATATGGAAGATGCACAGATTAGCGAAAGAGTTTGAGCTCATTGGATAATACCTGTAGTAATAGTTTTGCTAAATCCTTTTCTTATTTATTATATTAATTATTAATCATTTCCAATGGTAATGATTATTTTTTTTTACTTTTTTTAAAGAATGGTTCTGTTTTGCCTTTTCCTTTAAATTTTTTGTTTCCTCTAAAATCTTTTTGTTTAGTTTTTGAATCTTTGTTTTTCGGTTTACTCTGTTTATCTTTATTGCGGAAACTTCGCGGGTCACGTCCTGAGTCTGGAATAAGGATGCCATGCTGTTTCAAACGTTGGGCATCTGTCCTTGCAACAAAGATTTGTTCTCCGTCCGGTGATGTGCCTGTATAATACATAGCAGTGGCTATCGTTCCAGGGGTTGGGATAAAGCATTGTACCTGTTTAGGTGACCAGCCTTTTGATTTAAGCCAGTCAGCGAGCATGCGCATATCTGCATCAGTGCAGCCAGGAAATGCACTCATCAAGTAAGGAATGACATATTGATCTTTGCCTGCTTTGCTCGATTCAGCCTTAAAAAGTTCAAGAAAGCTTTCGAATACAGGAAGATCCGGTTTGCGCATATGTTTTAGAACGACAGGCGCGATATGCTCAGGTGCTACTTTCAACTGTCCACCGACAAATTCTTTAAATATTTCACGCAAGCTTGTGCGATCTTTGAGCCCTAGATCGAACCTTACTCCGCTGGCAACACGGACATGTTTTATCCCATTTAAATTCTTTGTCTGTTTTAATAGATCAAGGTTCGCTTTCTGGTCATATTTAAAGTTAGGACAGACATTTGGTACAAGGCAGCTTTTACGCTTGCAGATGTTTCTTTCGAGTGAGCATTTTGCATTCCACATATTAGCACTTGGGCCACCAATGTCTGAGATAGAACCTCTGAAATCAACATGTGAATTCATTTCAGCAGCTTCATTCAAAATGGACTTTCTACTGCGGGAACGGATGTGCCTTCCCTGATGCATAGCAATTGAGCAGAAAGAACATCCTCCGCCGCATCCTCGGTGAGATGTTATGCTGAATTCAATCATATCAGCGGCAGGTATTCTGCCTTTTCCTTCATAAGAAGGGTGGGGCAGTCTTGCAAATGGCAATGTATATAGCCAATCTAGTTCAGCAGTGGTGAGGTAAGGTGATGGTGGTGTTATTACTACATGTCTGTTGTCTGTTTTTTGAATTGCCCATGACTTGCCATAGTGAACTTGTTCTTCTAACAAAAGAGTTGCTTTCATTAACATTTGTGGCTCGTCAATAATATCCTGATGGGAAGGTAGGTTTATTACTTCCGCATCCGCAGGAACATCTTCAATGTTTCCCATAAATGCTGTACCGCTGATATTTCGCAGTACTTTGTTTGAAGGTTCAGCTGCTTGTGAAAGTCTGTCTGCCGCTTCAAGCATAGCACGTTCGCCCATGCCGTAAATCAAAAGGTCAGCTTTGCTGTCCATAAGAATTGTTTTGCGGACTTTATCAGTCCAAAAATCGAAATGCGAAACTCGGCGCAGTGACGATTCGATCCCGCCTAAGATTACAGGCAGTCCTTTGAACGCTTTTTTTAAAAGATTTGTATAAATTATACATGCACGGTTTGGTCTGGCTCCGGCCTTTCCACCGGGCGTGTAAGCATCATCACTTCTTTTTTTACGAAATGATGTGTAGTGCGAAACCATAGAATCAAGTGCTCCGGCAGAGACTCCGGCATATAAACGTGGGCGTCCGAGGGCTTCAATCTGTTTTGTGTCATTCCAGTCAGGTTGACAGATAAGCGCAACTTTATATCCATGAGCAGTTAGTACTCTGCCTAAGAGCGGGATTCCGAAACTTGGGTGATCTATATAGCTATCTCCTGACACTAGAAGAATATCAGGCTCATCCCATCCGAGCCTGTCCATTTCCTTTCTTGTCATGGGCAGAAAATTAGGTTGCTTTGTTTTTGAAGTGATAATTGTTTTTGTCATCCGCTGTTCATATAGAGGAGATGTGAGGCTGGCAAGAGCAGAGCATTATGTAATAGGTTTATAATTCCTGTCTATTTCCGCTCAGTAAAGCTTGCAATGCATTTTGTTAATTTGAAATTTATAGTTAGTTAATATTAACTCATGCTACAAACCACAATATTTATGTCTAGTCATTGTGCATAAGCCTGATGAACATACTAATATAGAAATAGTAGGTCACTGTAGTTGACCAGAGTAAGGTCGACAGCTAAAAGATAATTAAAATTTAATCGGCAGTACAAAAGTACGAAAAATTCTAGAAAAATATATATGTTGCCTAAGGAGGCAAAATGAATTCGCTTCCATGCGTATTAACGATAGCCGGGTCGGACTCAGGCGGTGGCGCCGGGATTCAAGCTGACATTAAAACAATATCTATTTTAGGGTGTTATGCAGCAAGTGTTATTACAGCCATTACTGCTCAGAATACCGTTACCGTTTCCGGTATTGAGCCTGTTACACCTGAATTTGTTGCATTACAGATTGAAACGGTTTGTGCAGATGTTAATGTAAAGGGTGCAAAGACAGGTATGCTGTTTTCTGCTGCTATAATAAAATCTGTCGCAGCGGCTTTAGTCGGAAAATCTTTTCCACTTGTTGTTGATCCTGTTTGTGTTGCAACCAGTGGAGCAAGACTTCTTAAGGAAGATGCCGTGGAAGCAATGAAAGAGTTGTTTCCATTAGCTGACCTAATTACTCCTAACATTCCAGAAGCAGAGCTTTTTGCAGGTATGAAGATTAAAACCCGTGAAGACGTATTCAAAGCAATTGAAATTCTCCTTGAAATGGGACCTAAAGCTGTTTTGGTTAAAGGAGGGCATTTTGATTCTGTTGCTGCAACTGACTGGCTTGGTGTTAAAGGTCAAAAACCGATTCCACTTATGCAACAGCGTGTGAAAACTAAAAATACTCATGGCACAGGATGTACTCTTTCCGCAGCGATAGCTTCCGGTCTGGCAAAAGGGGAGAATCTTGTTACTGCAATTTTAGGTGCTCAAAAATATCTTAATCTTGCCCTGCGTGCCGGATTTGCTCTTGGGGAAGGTGGTGGTCCTCCAAACCATCTTGCACCTATGTTGATTACGGATATGAAAGAAGGGCTTCTGTCAGATCTGCATGAATGCGGATTACGACTGACTAAAATGGTCGGACTTAATAAGTTAATCCCAGAAAGCCGGATGAATGTTGTCGCGGCCCTTCCTTGCGCAACGGAGATAGACGGAGTCGCAGCATTTACCGGGCGTGTTAGTTGTACCCGTAAGGGGGAAATTCTTGTTGGCGGTTATCCTGCCTTCGGAGCATCGATACATATGGCAAAGGTTATCCTTTGTGCTAGAAAACATAACCCTGACATTAACTGTGCGGTCGGCATTAAATATAATGATCAAATTATAACCGCAATTGCAAAATGCGGCTTTGTTGAAGCATGGTTTGATCTTGCAGATAAGCCTAACGGTTTGAATAGAGAGATCGGAAGTTCTCTTGAATGGGGAACCTGTGAGGCTCTTGCTAATCATGATGATGTAACCAAAGTGGATGTTGTCTGCGATCCAGGAGATATTGGGGTTGAGCCTTTTGTGAGAATTTTAGGTAAGGACTTTCAAGATCTTGAAGAAAAACTTATCCGTGTAATCAGTTTTTTGAAAAGTTAAATACAAAAATGTAGGGAATGTTAATATAAAGTGTAATTTTTGTTGACAATGTTTAACGACCTCTATATAAACCATCTTCTGTTGCAGCGGTTCTAGACTAAATCGTATTGATTAAGTGTAATTGCCGTATAGCAACAGGCAAAACTGGTTGCGAGAGTGGCGGAATTGGTAGACGCACTGGATTTAGGATCCAGCGGTTAATCCGTGAGAGTTCGAGTCTCTCCTTTCGCACCAACCTGAATAAAAACAGCTCCTTAGATAGATGTTTAGCACATCGGTCTTGGGAGCTTTTTTTATTTAAACAGTCTTTATAATGTTTTATAGAATACAATTTAACATCATTATAGATAACGGACACGGTGCGAGGGGTTAAAGGAGTAAGGGAAGTAGTGTTGGTTAGTTATGGGAATTTAAATCTCACCGTTTTTAACGAATAGTGAATATGGATATTCCTCTATATTAGTACTGGCACCAATTATTTCGGTTTCTGTGATGGGAGAAGGAGATGTTCCTGATGCTGAATATGTCGTGATTTTATTCGGTTGTCCATACGTTGTCAGATAAATAATCCCCCTGTCCACTACGTAGAGATCTTCTGCAAAACTGTCGGCAACAGTGAGCACTAAAAAAAATACCACTACGGCACTGATCAGCGAAGATTTAGAATTGAAAGACATGTTACCCCTCTTTCCATAAAATGAGGCTTGATGGGATTATCAGCAATGCTACTTCAGCAGGACACTCTGCAAATATATCTTTATATAGTTGAGTTAATTGTAAAAAATAAATGTATAGATCGTTGTTGTAAAGAGCGCTAAAGCCGCTATGTCATTTGTATCAAATTTGATTTATCTATATTAGATTCAAATTTTTCTCTGTTTTATTTTAAAATTAACTTTTTTGGTATTTATATTTGTTTGTCATAATGTAGTACTTCTCATTGTTGTTAAAATTTATTTGATAAATCCTCGTAAGTAAATAAAATAGTTACCCCAAAAAATAATAAAATCTCCTACTTAATTATTCCTAAGACAACAACTTTCGTTTATAGACGTCTAGTTTTTGAGAGTATTATCAATAAAATCTTGTTGTGGTTAAGTAGGTAATGTTCTATGTGCGCTTATATTATAAATAAAATTGCTGTTGATAATTAATATAGATAGTCTTTGATTGGAGTAAATAGCATGATTGGGTTGTGGGATTGGTTTATAAATTTGAGTGACATAAATAAAATTGCTTTCGGCGGTTTATTTCTTACAGGTTTAGGAATGGCCTGTGCTGGCATCTATTTTTTATTCAAATCATTTTCTAAGAATAAGACTCATGATTTAATTAAAAGCACTCCAGAAGAAGTCGCTATAAAACTAGCTAGCAGCTCAAATGATAATCGAGATCGCCTTCTCGATGCAACTCAATCCCTCCAGTCCAAAGATGAAGAAATACGCGCTTTGGAAGATGTTGTTGAAGGGTTGCGAGAATTAGAAAAGCATGACGAAACAGCTGAATTAGCGCAAGAAGCAGAGCGTGAATTTGTTGCAGGTAATTCTGACAAAGCAAAAGAGATTTTTCGTAAGATTGCTGAATACAAATTAATCAAATCAAAAGAAACTGATGCAAAAGCGCAGGTAGAGAAAATAGAGTCGGCTCAAGCTTATAGACGTTTAGGAGCCTTAGCATTTAGAAATGATACACAAGAGGCACTTGAAGCCTATCAAAATTCTGTAGAACTTGATCCTAATAATGCTAATGGCTGGAACCAGCTGGGCCATTTGCTAAGTATACTTGGGCAGCTAAGTGATGCTTCAAAAGCTTATAACGAAGTTTTGAAAATTGGCGAATCTACTAGTGATATAAAATTGAAGGCTGTAGCTTACAGTCATCTTGGAATTATTCGCCAAATTAAGGGTGATCTTGATGGAGGAGAAGCTTTTTATCTAAAGGCTCTTAAAATTAACAAAGAGCTCGGGTTCAAAGATGGCATTGCAGGGAATTACTACCACCTTGGCGTTATCCATAAAATTAAGGGTGACCTTGATGGCGCAGAGGCATTTTATATAAAGGCTCTTAAAATTGACAAAAAAATCGGATGTAAAGCAAGTATGGCTGCTGATTATGGCAGTCTTGGCGTTATCCGTAAAACTAAGGGTGACCTTGATGGAGCAGGGGCCTTTTATCTAAAGGCTTTTGAAATTAACAAAGAACTCGGATGTAAAGAAGGTATGGCTGTGGATTACGCCAACCTTGGTGTTATCCTTACAATTCAGGGTGATCTTGATGGCGCAGAAATTCTTTATCTAAAGGCTCTTGAAATTAACAAAGAATTTGGACGTAAAGAAGGTATGGCTGCTGATTATGGCAACCTCGGTGCTATCCGCCAAGCTCAAGGTGACTACGTTGCAGCTGAGTATTTTTGTCTTAAGGCTCTGGAAATTGATAAGGAACTGTGTTGCAAAGAAGGTATGGCCATTCGATACGGCCACCTCGGAACTATTCGCCAAACTCAGGGTGACTGTGTTGCCGCTGAGTACTTTTGTCGTAAGGCTCTGGAAACTGACAAGGAATTGGGGCGCAAAGAAGGAATGGCCATCCAATACTGTCGCCTCGGCTTAATCCGGCAAATTCAGGGTGACTTTGATGGCGCAGAGGAATTGTTGATTGAGTCTTTAGGTCTTTATAAAGAGGTTGGAGTTCCCACGATGATTGAACAAGTTCAAGGCTTCTTAAGTAATCTTTTTTCTAAATAGATAATTGATTCTGCGAATAAAAATTCTCTACTAACACGTTTTCCCTTTTTGCCCGCCTCCTTTGATACAACCAGCATAAAACAAGAAATTAATAGAATTTTAAAAACTTTCATTCAATACTCATAAAATTTAAAAGGTTATAGTGTTATAAAAATATATGTATCTTCGTTATATTATATTTTTAAGTTGTTTTCAGACGTAATTTTGAAGTCTTACGGGAAAAGGATATGAAAGGGGGGATCGATAGATTAATCAAATATCTTTTGAGATTTTTTATCTGTTCCACAAAATATTTGTGAATTTCAATTTTTATGTATATCCGTTACAAACAATTTCAAATAGTCAATTACAAAAATCACGCTCAGTGAGGATATAATGCTCGATTTTGAACGCAAAAGTGTAGTTATGGTCACTTGTCCTAAAGGTTTTTCACCTTATCTAGCGGAAGAAATTTCGAAGATGGGATTTAAAGTAAGAAATGAATTTTATGCAGGGGTCGAAACTAAAGCTTCTCTTAATGAGTGTATGCGGCTTAATCTATGGACTCGTTGCGGTCATCGCGTATTGTATCAGCTTAAAAAGTTTAAGGCTGCAACTCCTGATCAGATGTATGATGAAGTCAGAGAAATGGAATGGGAACGAATCCTTTCTCCAGATGATTATTTGACCATTACATCTTCAGTTATCACTGAAACTATCAATGATACTCGTTTTGCAAATGTGAAGGTTAAAGACGCTATTGTTGATAAAATTCGTGAAAAATTAGGCCGCCGTCCTTCGTCCGGTCCGGATATGACTGGGATTATTGTTTTTCTTCATTGGAGAGATGATGATTGTACTATTTATCTTGATACTTCCGGCGTACCTCTTTCTAAAAGAGGATATAGAAAGCTTCCGCACAAAGCCCCATTGCAAGAAACTCTGGCTGCAACTTTAATTAAAGCTTCAGGGTGGAATGGTCGTGGAAATTTTATTTCTCCTATGTGCGGTAGTGGAACTCTCGCTATTGAAGCTGCATTAATCGCTCTTTCAGGAGCTCCGGGTTTGATTCGTGATACATATGCTTTTATGAATCTACCGGGGTATAATGAAGCATATTGGGATAATTTATGTATTGAGGCTGAAGACAGAGAACGTAATTCTATTGACGGGAAAATTATAGCAACTGACCTTGACCCTGAAGCTGTAGACGCTGCCCGCAAAAATGCTCGTGCTGCCGGTGTTGAGCATCACATAGAGTTTGAAGTTTGTGATTTTCGTGATACAGAAATTCCTGAAGGGAAGGGAGTTATCTTTTTTAATCCTGAATATGGCGAAAGACTCGGAAATTCTACCCTGTTAGAAAAAATTTATACGGCTATTGGCGATTTTTTGAAGAATAAATGCCAAGGCTATAAAGGATATGTTTTTACTGGTAATTCAAATTTGGCAAAGTTTATAGGTCTTAAGACTTCGCGCAGACTTCTTTTTTATAATGCAAAAATTGAATGTAGACTGCTAGAATATGAAATCTTTGCCGGCAGCGCTAAGAGAAGATATTAATTGGATTTTATTTTTCAGATATGCTACTTATTTTTCTCGATGTTTATTAGGTCTAAGTAGCTACATTATAATTGTTAAGAGGTGGGGTTATGTCGCGGATTCTCGTAGTTGATGATGATCCTATATCACGTCAAATTCTTCGCGCAATGCTGGAGAAAGAAGGGCACGTTATTTCAGAGGCTGAAGACGGTGTTAAGGCAGTTAATAACTATGATAAAGGTTCTGTAGATCTTGTCATAACTGATATATTTATGCCTGAAAAAGAAGGTGTTCAAACTGTCAGGGAACTTATTAAAGAGAATCCTGAAGTAAAAATTATTGCAGTGTCTGGTGGTAGTTCATCTGCTAACTATGATTCGCTGGATTGGATAAAGATGTTCGGAGTGAAGTATACCTTTACTAAACCATTTAATTCAAAAGCAATAATCTCGGCAATCGATGACCTTTTATCTGAATAATTTTGCTTTGGCAGATCCTGTTGAAGCATTCTGTTGCATATTATTAAAACCTGCCGTATTTCTTCCTGACAAATCTTAGAAGAGTAGTGTTTAAATGTCAGAACAAGAAAAAATACGTGTAAAATTGGAATTTGATGATGCAAGGTTGTCGAGTACGCTTTTTGGTGCTCAAAATTCAAATCTTGATGCAATTTCAAAACTTTCCGGTGTGCAAATCAATAGCAGGGGTAACTCTCTGCAATTGATAGCTGACAGTCATGAGCTTATTGATCCTGTCGCCAAGTCTTTCAGTCAACTTTATTCAGTCCTTAAATCCGGTAAAAATGTTTTTCCTGAAGATGTTGAAGCTGCATATAAAATTCTATGCCGTAATCCAGCTGCGGACCTTGTAAAAATATTTAGAGATGAATTGTTTTCAGTTTCACCTAAAAAAGTAATTTCACCGCGAACTCTTACGCAGCGTGCCTATTTTTCAGCTATTCGTGAAAATGACATGGTCTTTTCAATTGGGCCAGCCGGAACTGGTAAGACATATCTTGCCGTTGCAATGGCTGTTTATGCCTATACACGTAAAGAAGTTAAAAAAATTATCCTGACTAGGCCTGCCGTTGAAGCTGGAGAGAAACTTGGTTTTTTACCTGGTGATCTTGTGGATAAAGTTAATCCATATATGCGTCCACTTTATGATGCGCTTTATGATTTGCTGGATTATGCAAAAGTTCAGGATATGATTGAAGAAAATATCATTGAAATTGCTCCTTTAGCTTTTATGCGCGGACGAACTCTTAGTAATGCTTTTGTAATTCTTGATGAAGCACAAAATACCACTCCTGAACAAATGAAAATGTTTATTACTCGTCTTGGATTTGGATCTAAGGCTGTAATTACAGGTGATATTACTCAAATTGATCTGCCGATAAATATTGCATCCGGTTTGAGTGTTGCGAGCAATATTCTTAAAGAAGTTGAAGGGATAAGTTTTGTGAAATTTGAGGACAGTGATGTTGTAAGGCATCCTCTTGTTTCAAGAATAGTAAAGGCTTATGATTCATATGAATGTAGTGGTGGTAAAATATGACACTTGCTTTGACATATGAATGCAGGCCGGATTCAAATTTTCCTTTGAGCAAAAGAGAAGTGATCTTTATGGCTGAACTTCTGCTCAAGTCTTTAAATATTGAAGGATTCGATTTTGATTTAAAGATAACTGATGATTCTGCGATTGCTGAGATTAATCAGGATTTTTTAGGATGTGTCGGGCCTACTAATGTTTTGAGTTTCCCTTTTTCAGAAACACCAGATCTTGCCACGAATAAATATCTTGGTGAAATTGTTTTATCTGTTGATACATTAGCACGTGAAACACAGCTTTATGCTCAAGTGCCTGAAGAGCACATGGTTAGGCTTTTGGCTCATGCTTTACTTCACTTGGCAGGATATGATCATGGGCAAGAAATGTATTCTCTTACTGATGTTGCCGTTGAATCAGTAGCTCCTATTTTCAGACAGCGAATGGTGGGTTGGCATTGATAGCGCGCCAGCCCGTTTTTTTAGCTAAGTTATTTATAAATTCAGCTTGATCTGTTTTTGTTTATTTCGCCGATTTAATGCTATCCGCTTAAATTTCACTATAAAATATGGTTTACAATAGTAGTCTTTGTGAGCAATAATTTTCAGTCATTGTTTTCAGAGCCTATTCACATACTATTTGGAGTTTAAAAATGATCAGACATCTGCTTAAAATAAATGATGTTCCGCGTTCTGAACTCGGACAGCTTGTACTCAGGGCAAAAGAACTTAAAGATAATAAAATCAGAAATAATTCCCTAAAAGGTAAGACAGTTATTTTGATTTTTGAAAAAGCTTCTACAAGAACCAGAGTCTCTTTTGATGTTGCAGTAGAACAGCTTGGCGGTCATTCTATTTTTATGACTCCTACTGAATCGCAACTTGGAAGAAGTGAACCCCTTGAAGATACAGCTCATGTATTGTCCCGCTATGCTGATGCACTTGTTGTAAGAACTTTTGAACAGCAGAAGGTTCGTACTCTTTCAGAAAACGCATCTATCCCGGTTATTAATGCTTTGACTGACAAATACCATCCGTGCCAAGTTTTGAGTGATATGCTTACTATCTATGAAAGAACTCCAGATTTTGAGAATGTGCATGTTGCATGGATTGGTGATGGTAATAATATGGCTCATTCATGGATTAATGCTGCAATATATTTTCCGATTCACCTTACTTTATCTTTTCCGGAAGGGTATGAACCGAATTCTGATGTTCTTGCCCGTGCTCTTGCTATGGGAGCAAAAATCAAATTGAGTCATGATCCTATTGAAGCTGTTAAAGGAGCTCATTATGTTAATACTGATGTCTTTGCCTCCATGGGGCAGGAAGAGGAGCAGGAAGAACGTATGAAATCTTTTCTTCCTTATCAGGTTAATGAAGAGCTTCTTGCTCATGCAGATCCCGATTGTAAAGTTATGCATTGTCTCCCTGCACATAGGGGGGAGGAAGTTACTGCTGATGTTCTTGATGGCCCTAGATCTATTATTTTTGATCAGGCTGAAAACAGATTGCATATGCAGAAAGCTATCTTAGAATGGGCTGTGAATGGTATTGAAGTGGATCTTAAAGCAGTTGAGAAGCTTCTCGGATCTGCATAAGTTCTTCCAAATATTCATGTAGTAGAATAAAAATTTAGAAGGTATAAATTAATGAGTAAAGTTGAAAAAGTAGTATTGGCATATTCAGGAGGTCTCGATACCTCCATTATATTAAAATGGATTAAACAAGAGTACGATTGCGAAGTTATTACTCTTACTGCTGATCTAGGTCAGGGGGAAGAACTTGATGGTATTGAGGAAAAAGCTCTTTCAACCGGGGCCACCAAAGCCTTTGTTGAAGATTTGCGTGAAGAGTTTGCGCGTGATTTTATTTTTCCTTGTTTCCGTGCCGGAGCAATTTACGAAGGGCGTTATCTTTTAGGGACATCTATTGCCCGTCCGTTGATTGCTAAAAGAATGGTTGAAATTGCTGAAAGTGAAGGCGCACAGGCTGTTGCACACGGAGCTACAGGCAAAGGAAACGATCAGGTGCGGTTTGAACTTGGCGCAATGGGCATGAATCCTAGACTTATAACAATCGCGCCTTGGCGTGAGTGGGATCTTAAATCTCGTACTGATCTTATGAAGTTTGCTGAAGAGAATGGAATTGATGTTCCTGTAACTCGCCGTAAACCTTGGTCAATGGATGCCAACCTTCTTCATGTCAGTTTTGAAGGTTCCGAACTTGAAGATCCATGGAATTCACCATCTCCTGAATCGTACAGATATTGCAGACCAATTGAAAAAGCTCCTGATGAACCTGAAGTTATCACTATAGATTTTGAATGCGGGGATCCTGTTGCAATTAACGGAGTCAGCCATTCTCCTGCTGCTTTAGTTGAAAAACTTAATGAACTTGGTGGAAAGCATGGTATCGGACGAGTTGATATGGTTGAGAATAGATTTGTAGGTATGAAATCCCGCGGCGTTTATGAAACTCCTGGTGGAACAATCATTCATGTTGCTCATCGTGATCTTGAAGGACTTTGCATGGATCGTGAAGTTATGCATCTTCGTGACAGCCTTATTCCTAAGTATGCTGAGATGGTATATAATGGATACTGGTATGCTCCAGAACGCATAGCCCTTCAGGCTATGATAGATAAAACACAGGAGAAAATTACCGGAACAGTGAGAGTTAAACTCTACAAAGGTAATGCTATTCCAGAAGGACGTAAATCTCCTTATTCTCTTTATCGTTCTGATCTTGCAACCTTTGAAGAAGATGATGTATACAATCAGCATGACGCAGAAGGGTTCATTAAGCTCATTGGTTTAAGACTAAAGGGTAAAACTGCTGAATCTGGAAGTAACTGGCTGAAAGACGGCGAATCGAGTGATAAATAGTTAAATAGTATTGCTCAGGGAGATATTTTCTGCCTGAGCATTTTAATCCTGCCGGTGTAGATTCATTTCAATATTTTGGACTGATCTGATCCATGGCAGGATTTTTATTTAAAAATATTTTAAGGTTTAGTTAAGATAACGAGGTATTACTTATGGCTGAAGCAAAATTATGGGGTGGTAGATTTGCTCAAAAAACTGCTGCGTCTGTAGAAGACTACACGCAGTCAGTAAGCTTTGATAAAGATCTTTATCTTGAAGATATTGAAGGTTCGAAAGCGCATGCGCAAATGCTCGCAGAGCAGGGCGTATTGACAGAGCAGGAAGCCGAGACTTTGGTCAAAGGTTTAGATACAGTTCTTGAAGAGATTGAATCCGGCAAGTTTGAATGGAAAAAGGAGATGGAAGATCTCCACATGAATATCGAAAGCAGGCTTACTGAAATAGTAGGTGCTGTTGGCGGAAAGCTGCATACAGGACGCAGTCGTAATGATCAGGTTGCTCTTGATTTTCGTTTGTATGTTGTTCATAGCTTAGAAGCTTGGAAAACAGCTCTTGAAAAATTGATTTCCGTTTTCACCAAAAAAGCTGAAGATCATATGGATGTTCTGCTACCCGGATACACTCATTTACAGCCTGCTCAACCTGTAAGTATTGCTCATCATATGCTCGCTTACGCGTGGATGTTTAAAAGAGATCATAGTCGCGTATGTGATTGCATAAAAAGAGTTAATGTCTGCCCTCTCGGGGCTGCTGCTCTTGCAGGAACAACTTATCCTTTGAACCCCGCGACTTCTGCAGAAAAGCTCGGTATGAATGATACATTCCGTAACAGTTTGGATGCTGTTTCGGATCGTGATTTTGTTTTGGAAGCAATTTTTACGGGTAGCCTCGTTATGACTCACCTAAGCAGGATTTGTGAAGAGCTTATTATTTGGGCTAATCCTTGTTTTGGTTTTATCAAATTACCAGACGCTTTCTCAACTGGCTCATCTATTATGCCGCAAAAGAAAAACCCTGATGTTTGTGAGCTTATGCGTGGTAAAACTGGGAGAGTATATGGTGACTTAATGTCACTTCTTACTATCGTGAAAGGTCTTCCGCTGGCTTACAATAGAGATATGCAGGAAGATAAAGAGCCTTTCTTTGATGCGCATAAAACTGTCTATGCATCTGTCTCCATTATGGGTGATATGATGGAAGAAATGGGTTTTAATGCAGAAAATATGGAAAAAGCACTTAAAAAAGGCTTCTTAAATGCTACTGAGCTTGCAGATTATCTTGTCGGTAAAGGTATTCCTTTCCGTGAAGCTCACCACATTACTGGATCGGCGGTTGCTTATGCTGAAAAGGAAGTCAAAGGACTTGAGGATATGACTCTTGCCGAGCTTAAGTCTTTTTCTGAAAAAATAGAAGAAGATGTTTTTGAGGTTTTAGCATACGAGGCCGCAGTCAGGCGCAGAGTTTCTCCCGGAGGGACAGGACCTGAGTCAGTCAGCTCTCAGATCTCAGAATTAAAGAACTGGCTGAAACAATAAATTGTAGATGTTTGTCCCAACTGTAAAAAGATCTATTAATGAAATTGAATGGGGTTTTTACAGTTGGTCTGAATCAATTTTTTGGGCAGATTGGAAGTCTATAACATCAGTATTTTTAATGTGATTGATGAGCCATTGTTCGAGAAAATCTATTAGTTCAATATTAAGTTCTAATTTTTCAAGCATGCAATCCATTTTAAATTGTTCCATTTTTTCGGAAAATTCTCGGTGTTGTTCCAAGTGTTCAGGAAAGCTTTCTAAATTATATTTTTTAAGTATTTGTTCTTCCGTTTCAAAGTGATAAAGGCTGTATAAAAAAAGTTCATCAAGAGCTGAGCTAATTTCGTTCTGACTTAATGTTGAAATTTGCAATCGTATTTTTTCTAATATTTTAATAAAATTATTATGTTGACCGTCTATAATGCCGACGCCTGTGCATAGTAGTTCTCCGTTAATACATTTAGAAGCCATGGATAGTCTCCTTGTGTCAGGATGTGCTAGAATAAAAAAACACTTTTTATAAAATACATGTTTATTAACTAACAGCAAGTGTATTAATGATAGATGGAGGTAAAATGAAAAGAAAATTTGTGGTAGATGACAGATGGCGGAAGCGTATAGGAGTCGAACCTACCGACGAGGATTAGCTCGCCCACTGGATTTGAAGTCCAGGCGCCACACCGGTGACGAAACACTTCCGTTCATCAAGAAAATCAGCTACCAATTTTAATAGGTAAGGGCAAGCATTAATAATCTTTCTTATTCCACTTGCCTTTTTTGGAATTAGTCTTACTAATACTGATTGAAACTAAACTAAGAACTGATTTTGGTCCATAAGCTGACAGTTTGCATTTTGCAGAAATAAGCCGGACAAATATGAAGGAGATTAATTTTGAACAGTTTTGCCAAGAATCTCTTGGTCTGGGTAACCATTATGTTGGTGATGATTGTTTTATTCAATCTTTTTAACCAACCTGCAGCGCCCCAGCTCAAAGTTTCCTATACTGATTTTCTTATGAAAGTTGATCAGGGAGAAATCTTACAGGTAAAGATTCAGGGACATAAAATAAGTGGAGTAATGGTTGGAGAAAAACGGTTTGTAACTTACAGTCCCAATGATCCAACCCTTGTTCAGAAGCTTATTAAGAATAAAATTGAAGTAGTTGCTGAACCGGAAGAAGACTCTCCGTGGTATATGACTCTGTTTATTTCGTGGTTCCCGATGCTCCTATTAGTTGGTGTATGGATCTTTTTCATGCGTCAAATGCAAGGTGGGGGCGGTAGCGGAGGCCGTGGAGGAGCTATGTCTTTCGGTCGCTCTAAAGCTCGTATGCTTAATGAAGAAACAGCTAAAGTTACATTTCAAGATGTTGCTGGAGTTGATGAGGCTAAAGAAGAACTGTCTGAAATAGTTCAGTTTTTGAGTGAACCTAAAAAGTTTACTCGTCTTGGTGGACGTATTCCTAAAGGTGTCCTTCTTATCGGTTCTCCAGGTACTGGTAAAACTTTACTTGCACGAGCTGTTGCGGGTGAAGCCGGAGTTCCTTTCTTTTCAATTTCCGGTTCGGACTTTGTTGAAATGTTTGTCGGTGTCGGTGCCTCACGTGTTCGCGATCTTTTTGCTCAGGGTAAAAAGAATGCACCTTGCTTGATTTTTATTGATGAAATAGATGCTGTAGGGCGTCAACGTGGAGCAGGACTAGGCGGAGGACATGACGAACGTGAGCAAACTCTTAATCAGTTGCTAGTTGAAATGGATGGTTTTGAGTCTAACGAAGGTGTTATTCTTATTGCCGCCACAAACAGACCTGATGTTTTGGATCCAGCTCTGCTTAGACCTGGACGTTTCGATAGGCAGGTTGTTGTACCGACTCCAGATGTAAGAGGGCGTGCTCATATACTTAATGTTCATACTCGCAAAACACCTCTTGCTGAAGAAGTTGATCTTGATGTTATCGCTCGTGGTACCCCTGGATTTTCCGGTGCAGACCTAGAAAACCTTGTTAACGAAGCTGCTCTTTACGCAGCAAAGAATAATCAAGATTATGTCAATATGATTGATTTTGAAGAAGCTAAAGATAAAGTTTTGATGGGTAGAGAACGTCGTAGTCTTCTCCTTAATGAGAAGGAAAAAGAAACTACCGCTTACCATGAAGCAGGACATGCTCTTATTGCAAAACTTCTTGTTGATACAGACCCTGTTCATAAAGTTACGATCATTCCTCGTGGTAGAGCTCTTGGTGTAACCCAGCAGCTTCCTGTTGATGACCGTCATAACTATTCTAAGAGATATCTTGAAGATACATTGGTTATGTTACTTGGCGGCCGCGTCGCTGAGGAGTTGATTCTTAATCAGATGACAACTGGAGCAAGCAATGATATTGAACGTGCTACCAAAATGGCACGCAGTATGGTTTGTCAATGGGGTATGAGTGATAAACTTGGTCCTATGACTTTTGGTGAAACTAATGATCAGGTCTTCCTTGGCAAAGAATTCGGTCACAGTAAGGACTTTAGTGAAGATACTTCACGTCTTATAGATTCCGAAGTAAGAAGAATTATTGATACAGCTCATGAACAGGCTAAGACTCTGCTTAGCGAGAACAAAGATTCTCTTCATAAGCTAGCTGCAGCATTGCTTGAGCGTGAAACAATCTCTGGAGATGAGATTGATACACTTATAAGTGGTGGTGATTTGCCTCCACTCGAAAAAGTTGCTTCGACTGCAAAACCTTCTACTGCTGCGAAGGCATATGCCTCTACTGCAAAAACTGGATACACTCCGGTTGAAGAAAAAGCAGAAGATAATGCGACTGTTTCAAAAAATGATTCTGAAGAAGAAAAAGTAGACTTTTCCTTTGATGAATCAATTGATAATGATGACTCAGAAACAAAATCCTCAGATGTAAAATCGTCTGAAGATAAAAAAGACTCTAAATAGCCAGAAGAGATAAATGAACCGGACTTACACATGGACTATAGAAGGGGGCAGGGTATTAGGCCCTGCCCCTTTTTTTATTGCTGGAATTGTAAATGTCACTCCTGATTCTTTTTATGATGGGGGCAAAAACTATGACCATCAAAATGCTATTGCTAACGGAAGAATGCTCGCTGAAAAAGGGGCGGATATTTTAGATGTTGGCGGGGAAAGCACTAGACCTTTTTCGGAATCGGTTTCTATTGAAGATGAGTTAAGTCGTGTTATCCCCGTGATTAAAGAGTTATCTAAAGATTATATTATTTCAGTAGATACTGTTAAATCGCAGGTTGCCTCTGAAGCAATTGAAGCTGGAGCTTCAATAATAAATGATGTGTCAGCGTTTAGCTTTGATCCTGCATTGCTTGAAATTGTAGCGGATAAGAAACCAGGATATGTGTTAATGCATAGTCAGGGGTCTCCTGAAAAAATGCAGTTATCTCCGCAGTATGACGATGTGATGGAAAATCTTTTGTCTTTTTTTAAAAAAAGTCTCGATAAACTCTTAAAAGCTGGCTTACCAAAGGAAAACATAGTAATTGATCCAGGTATAGGGTTTGGTAAAACTGTTGGACATAATCTTGAGATATTAAGGAATATTGATCAGCTGATGGATTTAGGTTTTCCAGTCTACATGGGGCTTTCAAATAAGTCTTTATGGGGGAAGCTATTGGGGCTTGAATCTGATGAACGTCAAAATGCTACTCAGGCAGCTACTGCAGTACTTGCTGCTCGTGGAGTCCCGATACACAGGGTTCACGAAGTTGAGTTGACCTGTCAGACTTTGAAGGTTGTGAAGGCTATAACCGAGGGCCGTTAATGTTTGGATTTTTAGGATTTCAGATCTCATGGAAGGAATTGCTTGATATAGCACTCGTTGCAGTTGTCTATTTCTATGTGATTCTTTTAGTGCGTGGAACTCGCGCTGCAGCAATTGTCTGGGGTCTTCTAGTCCTTTTACTTGTCTATTACTTTTCTGATGTTTTTGGTCTTTATACTTTAAATTGGCTGCTTACAAATTTCCTTAGTTCTATTTTTCTTATCATTGTTATTTTATTTCAACGAGATATTCGTAAAGGTCTGGCCCAGATGGGTGCCGGACGTTTTTGGCGTAAAAATGATTTTAAAATTGCAGTTATTGATGAAATTTGTTCAGCTATGGACTCAATGGCACGCCGTAAAATAGGTGCGTTAGTTGTAATTCAAAAGAATGTGCCTTTAGGTGATATCATTGAAAAAGGCGTAGAAATTGATTCGAAAATAACAAAACAAATTCTCATAAATATTTTTTGGCCTGATACTCCGCTCCATGACGGAGCTGTCATCATCAGCTCAAATAGGATTGTTGCCGCATCATGCATTTTGCCATTGGCACAGGTCTCTACTCAGCAGAGTTCTATAGGTACAAGGCATAGAGCCGCTCTTGGAATAAGTGAAGAGACAGATGTTGTTGTAATCATTGTTTCCGAAGAACAAGGCACTATTTCTGTCGCAATAGGTGGTAAACTTACTACAAGTCTGGATATTGTCAGGCTTAAACGTGTACTCAAAAACACTTTGAGTTAGATTATGGTAAATACGCGCTGGAAAATAGCTATTTTGGCATTATTAATGTCGCTTTTGACATGGTACTTAGTCACAGGGCGTGATCTGGTGGAAACATGGGTCGAGTTTCCGTTGGAAATAGTTAATCCTCCGCAAGGTATGATAATACGAAGTGGTATGATTTCGAAAGTGTCTGCGCGGATCAGGGGGCCAAAAGGTTTAATCCGCAATTTAGATACAAAAAAAACGGCTTATTCACTTGATACTAGCGGGTTAACTGTCGGCATTAATCCAATTGCGATTTCTGCTGATAAACTTTCACTTGGTAGTGCGTTAGAAGTTGTAGAAGTTAACCCCTCTGTTATCAAGCTTGATGTTGATATGTATGTAAAAAAACAGGTTAAGGTAGTTCCTAAGTGGAAAGGAGCGCTTGACCGCGATTACACACTTGAAAATAAAGTAGCTGATCCTGCTGAAGTCACTTTACGTGGACCAGCATCTATTCTTAAAAAGGTTACTCAAGTGCGTACGCAGACTATAACGCTCGATTCTGATACTCCTCGGGATTGGAAAGGGGATGTTCCGCTGAAACTTCCTGATGAAGTTGAAGCAACGCCTGGAACGGTATCCGTTTCTTTGGATTTTGCGGTGAAAAATGCAAAAATGTGGGTCAAGGTACCGCTATATATACTTGGACCGGAAGAAGTAGAATTTACTGCCAGTCAGAATTTTGTCCGTCTTTATGTTGAAGGGCCTAAACCTTTCTTCAGAAAGAGCGGATTTAGGAATGAAATTACGGCATCTATAGATATTAATGGAACTATTCCAATTGGTAAAAACATTGTACCTTACGATGTAAGCGTACCCTCAGGGTGTATAGTAACTAAGAAAAACCCTGAAAAAATAACTGTAACTATATCGAGACAGAATCCAGTCGGTCATTAGCATCTGATCGTGTTTGTCTTGGGAGATTTTGGATGAGTAAACGTTTATTCGGTACTGACGGCCTGCGAGGTCAGGTTAATATATTCCCTATGACTCCTGAAATAGCCTTAAAGCTTGGACTTGCATGTGGACATTTTTTTAGAAATGGCAATCAGCGTCACAAAGTAATTATTGGTAAAGATACGAGGCTTTCAGGATATGTTTTTGAATCTGCTTTGACGGCAGGGCTTTGTGCAATGGGGATGGATGTTTTTCAAGTAGGGCCAATGCCTACTCCTGCAATATCTTTTTTGACCCGTAACATGCGTGCAGATTTGGGTATTGTTATCTCTGCATCTCATAATCCGTTTATGGATAATGGGATTAAGCTTTTTGATAAAAATGGTTTTAAATTACCTGATGAACTTGAAGACCAGATATCTGAAATGATTCTCTCTAATAATCCGCAGTGGACATATCCTCAGTCTGAAAAAGTTGGAAGAGCTTTTAAAATTGATGACGCAAAAGGACGTTATATTGTATATTTAAAATATAGTTTTCCTCAGGAGATGACTCTTAAAGGTGTTAAGCTTGTTCTTGATTGCGCCAATGGTGCGACATATGGCCTTGGTCAAATGTTCGAAGAACTTGGAGCCGAAGTTGTTACTATTGGTAATAAACCTAACGGTCTTAATATTAATGACAAATGTGGGTCACTTTATCCGGAAATAGTCGGACAAAGAGTGATAGAAGAAAATGCTGATATTGGACTAGCTCTTGATGGTGACGGAGATCGGTTGATCGTTGTTGATGAAAAAGGGCAGATTTTGGATGGTGATCAATTGATGGCAATATGTGCAGCGGATCTGCTCGAACGTGGAAAACTGCCTAAAAATATGCTTGTTGCGACTGTCATGAGCAATATGGCTCTTGAAAATTTCATGAAGGAGCATGGCGGAACGCTTCTTAGAACACCGGTTGGTGATCGCTATGTTATGGAAGCTATGCGGCGTGAAGGCGCAATTTTCGGCGGCGAACAGTCCGGTCATCTTATTTTTAGAGAATACAGTACAACCGGTGACGGATTACTTGCCGCTCTTCAGTTATTACGTATACTCTGTCAAAAGAACAGGCCGTTATCTGAGCTTTCGGGACAATTACAATTATATCCGCAAGCTTTAAAAAATGTACATGTTAAGCGTAAGATTCCTTTTGAGGATGTACCGGCTGTCCAGAAAGCTTTGAAAAAAGTTGAAAAAGATCTTGGAGATAAAGGGCGAGTTCTGCTCAGATATTCTGGAACTGAATCTGTTGCCAGAGTAATGGTTGAAGCCGAAGATAATTCCAAAGTAGAGCTTTACACTGCTGAACTTGCAGAAGTCTTGGAAAAGCATTTACGTTAAATAATGATTCAGTGTGTAAGAACATTGAATATATTCAAGGAGTCCGATCAATGGTCATCAAAAAAGTTATTGTTCCGGTTGCGGGTTGGGGTACAAGATCATTACCTGCCACTAAAAATATTCCTAAGGAAATGCTCCCCATTTTTAGAAAACCAGTAATACAGCATGTTGTAGAAGAAGCTATGACCAGTGGGCTTACAGATGTTGTTTTTATTACCAATCAGAATAAAAAAATTATCGAAGATCATTTTGACTATAACTTGAATCTTGAAGATGTTCTTGAACGAGCCGGCAAAGATGAGACTTTAGAAGAAGTCCGAAAGGTAGCTGAAATGGTCAATATTATTTCAGTTCGGCAGAAAAAACAGCTTGGTCTTGGCCACGCGGTTCTGTGTGCTAAAGAAGTGTGTAAAAATGATCCTTTCGCTGTCATGGTTGGTGACGACCTTATGTTCGGTGGTGAGCCCGGTATTAAACAGCTTATTGATGCGGCAAGAACCGAAAATATGGCTGTTGTAGGGGTAATTGAAGTCCCTGAGAATAAGGTTAATCGCTACGGAATTATTCAGGGTGAAGAATTTGCGCCAGGAATGTACAGAGTACGCAGTCTTGTTGAAAAGCCTGCTATTGGTAAAGCTCCTTCCAGACTTGCAATAGTAGGACGATATGTCTTGCTGCCAGAGATTTTTGACCATCTTGAAAATCTTGAACCCGGTGTTGGAGGAGAAATTCAGCTTACTGATGCTTTGCAATGTCTTGCTCAGGATAACAAGCTTCTTGCTGTTAAATTGCGTGGGCAAAGATTTGATGCCGGCGACTGGGTAGAGTACCTTACAGCTAATATTTATTTTGCTCTTCAAGATGAAGAGTTGCATGATGATTTAGTAAAGAGATTGCGGGAGCTCTTGTCTTGTTCGTAAAAAATAAATCTATTTCAATATTTATAATGGTCCTTGCCGTAAGTCTGCTTTGTTGCAGATCGGCAAGGGCTTTTTTCCCTTCTGATGCAGCTATAGATGCTACTTTGCTTCAAAAATATGGAGCGTTAACATCTTATAAAGCTGTTATCACTTTTCCATCTGAACCGGGAACTGTGTTAACTATTACTCGCGGAGATAATCATTGGCAGCAGACTTTTACATGTAATTCTATTACGAATGAAGTTACAACTACAAAGTCTGTTGGGCAAAAATTTAAGACTACAGCTCAATGTCCGGTTGATGGGGATTTTCCAGTTTCGTTGCTACAGTTTTGGATCCCAGATAATCCTACAAATGATTGGAAAAGTCTTGGAGTTAGTAATTCTACCCGGAGCTTTGGTTTCACTGATGAGTACATGCCGTCATTTGTTTATGGCGCAGAGCAAGGCGATGATTCTTCATCGCAAATCTGGCTTGATAATGAAAATTTTGCTCCCTTGAAAATTGTTTTAAATTTCTCAAATGTAATTACGTTTGGAACTTATATGAAATTTGCCGGATTTATGCTTCCTCATTCAGGAACTATAAAAGCTGGTGAAGATTCTATTGAATTTAAAATTGAATGGCGCGGGGTCAGGCAAAAAATAGCTTCATCAGTTTTTTCAGAATCTGCTTTAAAAAAAGAAACAGATTGCGTTGACCCAAGTAGTTTTGTTTTCAGTATTTTGAAAAGATGTCTTAGCCTTAAACATTAGTCGGAATAAAAATGTCTATACTCTGGCAGGCTTGCCTAGCCAGCCCTCCTTATTCAATATATACTTATTCAGCTCCTGCTGACCTTCCTGAGCTTCAGGAAGGTCAGCGTGTGCTTGTTCCGCTTGGCAAATCAATCAGAGTTGCCTTTTTAATTGAAACTCAATTGGAACCACCACAGAATGTTGAGTTAAAATCGATAATTTGGCCTCTCGAAAAGAAGCCACTTCTCAACGTTACGCATTTCCAGTTATATAGAAATATTGCTTCCAGACAATTGCAACCGCTTGGTAAAGTTCTGGAAAATGTTGTGCCGAAGCGATTTAGAAGTGCTAAACTATCATTTAAAATAGCAGATAAAGATTTTCCAACACGTTTGAAAGGTGTTGATCTCGCGCGCATGCCGGTTAATTCAAGAATGCAACTTGTTCACATTTATAATGAGGACAGGATGAATGTTTGTTTGCCTACAGCTATTGAAAAAGAAGAATATGTAAGTTTGACGAGTGACCCTCCGTGGCCTGTTCGTCCAAATGCTGCGCGTCAGTTGCAGGTTTTAGAATATATCTATGAAAACGGGCCACGTGAAAAAGGTTTTTTGAAAAGAGTAATGGGCGATTGGACGACCGGGATCATTAATAAGCTCCATTCGGATTTACTTTTGAGAGTAGGGCCCCCGCCTGCCGAAGAACGGGATCCTGCTGAAAAATGTATGGTCAGCTCCGATGATTGGGATTTTGTTCCTACCAAGCAGCAGGAATCTGCTCTTTTAGAAATAGAAACTGCGCTTGACAGTAATAATATGGAGGTAAAACTTCTGCATGGAATCACTGGCAGCGGCAAGACTCTTGTGTACATGACAGCTGCCCGAAAATGTCTGGAACGAGGCTGTTCAGCTGTAATTCTTGTGCCGGAAATAGCTCTTGCATATTCTCTTTGGAACAGTATCTGTCCACTTTTTCCTGATTCAGAAAAATATTTATATCATGGTTATCAGACTCCTGTGCGCAAGGAAGCTATTTTTCGTGCTGTTTCAGGCTCCAATAATCCTGTTTTGATAATCGGAACACGCTCTGCGCTTTTTTTACCGATTCAAAATCCAGGCCTGTTTATTGTGGATGAAGAACACGATGAATCATATAAGCAAGAAGAACGTCTTCCGTATCAAGCAAAAGAAGTCGCATATTTTTTAGCTCAAAAAACAAATAGTTTATTGATTTTAGGTTCTGCAACACCTGATTTAAAGACTTTTTATGCCGCACAGCAAGGGGCTTTCAGCATGATATCTATGGAGAATCGTGTCGGGAAAAGTATGCTGCCGGAAGTGCGGATAGTTGATACAAGTAAAATCAAAAATCCTGAACAACCATTTGCTTTTGAAACTGAGGATAGACTGAAGGAAGTTATTGAGAGAGGCGAGCAGGCAATTATTATGCTGAATCGTCGCGGTTTCTCGCCATTAATTTATTGCACCGATTGCGAAGAGCCGATTAAATGCCCGCATTGTAATGTCAGCATGACTTATCACAAAGGTAGAGAACGGCTTATTTGCCATTATTGCGGGAATGCACATTCTTTTCCACTTCCTTGCCCAATGTGCGGGGGCAGTCATCTGCTTCCGCTTGGTGGTGGAACAGAAAGGCTGGAGGAACAGGTTGCAAAGGCGTTGCCAGCTGAAACAAAGATTTTACGCATGGATAGGGATAGTACCCGCAGACAGGAAAAGCTGGAAGAGATACTTAAGAGTTTCGCCAGAGGAGATGCTCAGGTTCTTGTTGGAACGCAGATGTTATCGAAGGGCCATAACTTCCCAGGAGTTACTCTTGTTGTGGTTTCTGAAGGAGATTTGGGACTAAATCTTCCGGATTATAGGTCCGCGGAACGGACGTTTCAGCTCTTGGTTCAGGTTTCCGGCAGGGCTGGAAGGGGGGATAAACCCGGTGAAGTTATTATCCAAACCAGAAATCCAGAAAATCCGATCTGGAGTTCTGTCAGTTCTGCAGATTATAAAACTTTTTTTGAACATGAAATTGAGAAGCGCCGTAAATTCAAATATCCGCCATTTACTAAATTAGCATTGATTAGGATCAGTTATCCCCTTAGCTGGGATGGAGATGAATTGTGTACTCCATTTTTTAAGCAAATAAGAGAATCTGCTATGAAAATGGGATTGATGGCTTTGGGACCGGTTCCGGCACCGCTTTCTCAGCTTAGAGGTCGCAGGAGGTTTAACTGCCTTATTAAATCTGGAGATTGGGTTAAAACTCGCAATTTATATGCTGAAATGATGAGAAGTAATCCGCATACGAAAAACATACGTATTACACTCGATCTTGATCCTGTTAATATGCTTTAGTGCTGTTTTCACGATCTATGTGTCAGTTTCCATCTCATCAACTATTCCTGGTATATTTTTAAAAAATGAAGCTATTCCAGATTGATGAAAAAGTGTCAGGGCTTCGGGAGAGATTGCTCGAATTACGGGCTTTTTCTCTGCTGTTTTAAACAGACGATTCAGATAAAATAATTCTTCTAATCCTTTGATAGAAATAGCCGTCGTTGTGGATAAATCAAGCTCAAGATTCTTACCTGTTTTAAGGATGTTTATAACAATCCTTCGAAGATCTGATACTACTCTGGAACTTAAAACTCCTGAAATTCTGATAGCAGACTGTTCTGATTTGTCATCATAGCTGACGGAACTTTGGATTGAATTTGCACATGCTTCATTCGTGTGTTTTAGTAAACAGCTTTCTTGGCTGGCTAGAACTAACGGTGAAATTATATTTCTAATTCTGCTACTCAGTGTGGATTTTGTTTCATCTTTCGGAGTGCATACCAGTAAACAATTTGGAATTTTTTTATGGATTTCAGGGATAAATGTCCTTAAATCATCAGGTGATGCGGATATTAAAATAACATCAGGCTTTAAACTGATTGCACTGGAAATTATCGAATCTTTATGCTTTTTATCTAAGCAGTCTGAAATTTTAAAATTGCTAAACAAGTCCCACGATAAAGGCACATAACCATCGCGAACAAGTATGTCGGTTTTTAATGCTGTGCTGGAAACATGAAGAAGGCTAAAACCGTAATGAGCGCAAATAAGAGCAATTTGTTCTGGAAACTCGAAGTATTCAATGGGCATTTTGATTGTTTGCCCAATTTTTTCGGCCAATCCGATTATCGTTGAATCCGCAGCAATAAAGATATCGATTTCATTCAGTCTATTAAGAGGATTTCGTCCGTATTCTAAAATCCATGGAAAAGAGGCAGCAAAAATAAAATGTTTGTTACCGGACGCAACAAGCTCTCCAACTGCAACTAAAAGCTCATGGAAGTCCAAGCTGTCAAAGGGGATTCCAAAAGCAATCCTGATTTGACTGGATTCGAAGAAGCTATTCATTCCAATTGATTCCTTTATCCCACTTTACTTTTCCTTTAATTTTTTTTTGCTTCCGCAATAGAATATATATAGCTCCTGAACCTCCGTCTTTAGGCTGCGCCGTACAAAAAGCTAAAACAACTCTCCTGAAAGGATCACGCGTTAGCCAGTCATAAATTTCTCTTTTTAAAATTGGGAAACCGCCTGGAGAGTTTTTGCCTTTACCGGTAACTGCAAGCAGGCATCTGTGGCCTTGAAGAAATGACTCTCTGATAAAAAACATGAGATTATCGAAAGCTTGTTCGGCCGTCATACCATGAAGATCTATATGCGCCTCATAGCTGTATGCGCCTGATTTCAGTTTTTGAAATATTTTTGAATCAATTCCGCAAACATGTCCGAACATGAATTCGTCTGAATATTCCAAATCAAAATCAATATTACCTGAAACCAGATTGCTTAAATCTTCAGAGTCTGTATCTTTAGGGGGGATGACTGAGACATCCGGCTTAGCACGCTCAACTTTTATAGTTGAGCTGTCCATTTTCTTTACACCAGCCATGGCATTTAAAAAAGTCATTTCATCTTCAAGAGGTGCTTCTTCTTGAGAATTATTTTCTTCCGGCTTAACGGGTTTCTTTTTTTTATTTAGTGATTCAAGAACCTTTTGAACAGATTTAGGCATTTGGGAATCATTTTTTTTATTGTTATCGTTATCTTTAAACTTCATAGATTTTAAGTCTGTAAACGATTTTATTCTTTTATCGGCCATATTGTTTCTCCTGAAAAATAGAAGCTGTAACTTAGTCATAATTTAAGGTTAAGTAAATCGATCAATGCCTAAAATATAAGTTTTTAGTCACTGTCTGCTTGACTTTTTTATTCTCGTGTACATTTTTTGTAAGTTAACGAATCAAATATGGAAGCTTTTTTATTAGGTTTTATAACTTTCCGATGTGATAAATATGTCTTTTAAATATAATTTCTCAGTTTGTTCTTATTGTGAAAAAAAGGCTTTTTAATTCTGGACTTGAAAAGTTTAATTTATTAGCTCTTGAAAGCGTTTTTAATTTAACTAAATGATAATGCTTTTGACATATCGCTTGTAAAGTGAGGGAACTCAATGCTTAAGATAGAAGACTTGCACGTCAAAATTGGCGACAAGACGGTCATCAACGGCCTGGACTTACATATAAAAGAAGGGGAAACCTTCATTCTTTTTGGCCCTAACGGATCCGGTAAGACCTCTTTATTAATGACTCTTATGGGTTTTAGTAATTATAAAGTAACTTCTGGTAAAATTATTTTTAAGGGCAAAGATATTACATATGCCCCTATTTATGAACGCGCCCGCCTTGGAGTCGGCATGTCTTTTCAACGTCCGCCGACCATACACGGTCTTAAAACCAGACATTTAGTTAAAATGTGTGGAAATGGATCGAATGTTGATGTTGAAATGCTTGCCGAAAAAGTGAACATGCAGACTTTTCTTGATCGCGATATCAACGCTGGTTTTTCCGGTGGTGAAATTAAAAGATCAGAGCTGCTCCAACTGATGGCGCAGAATCCGGATATGCTTCTTTTCGATGAACCGGAATCCGGTGTTGACCTCGAGAATATGCACCTTATCGGTAAAATGGTCCGCACTCTTCTTGATGGAGAAATAGAGCCTGCTGTGGATCTCAGCATGAAAGAACAGAAGGCAAGAAGTTCTAGATCATGTGGGCTTATTATCACCCATACAGGTCATATTCTCGACTATATTAACGCGGACCGTGGACAGGTTCTTTACAACGGGCACCTCTGCTGTGAAGCCAGACCTCGCGACATTCTGGAGCATATTCGTCAATATGGTTATCAAGAATGCGTTAAGTGCTTGAAGTAAAGGCATAAACTCCACGGAGGAACATTATGAAAAAAGTCGATCTCAATTTATATAAATTTAGTGGCCTTGAGCATGCTGCCGTAGATGACCTTTCTACTTTAAATGCTGAAGATAAAGAACAGTTGCTTATGGCTGGTGTTGATGTTGATGCTGCTGAAACCAGCGGTACATTTCTGCAGGTTGACCATTCCAACGTTCATTGCGGTTCAACCAGCAAAGACGTTGAGGTTATGGATATCAAAAGTGCTTTGAAAAAATATGACGGACTTCCTGAATATTATTTCAAACTGATTGATAAAAATAAAGATGACTTTACAAAATCAGCTGCTGAAAATCTTCATGGCGGTTACTTTGTACGCACTAAAAAGGGTGCAAAAGTTAAAGCCCCAGTGCAGTCATGTCTGTTCCTTAAAGCGGAGCAGTCAGGGCAGAATATTCACAACATAATTGTTGTAGAAGAAGATTCTGAGCTTCAAATTATTACCGGTTGTGCCGCCGCTCATAGTACGTCTATGGGAGCCCATTTCGGTATTACTGAAATTTATGTTAAGAAAAATGCCAAAGTTACTTTTACAATGGTTCATAACTGGGGTGATAATGTCGTAGTTCGCCCTAGAACTGTAGGCGTGGTTGAAGAAGGAGGAGTCCTTCTTAACAACTATGTTCTGCTCAAAAAAGTTAAAGATCTGCAATCTTATCCTACTATTTATCTTAATGGTGAAGGAGCTGTTGCCCGTTTTAATTCTGTTCTGGTTGCTCCTGAAGGTTCGCATATCGATTCTGGAACACGTATTATTCAGAATGCTCCAAGCACAAGAGGCGAGATTATTTCCCGCACCATAACGACCGGTGGTAAAATTATTGCCCGTGGTCATATTCAGGGGAATTGTGCACCTGCCCGTGGACATCTTGAGTGTCAGGGTTTACTTTTGGGCGGAGGGATTATCCATGCGGTTCCTGAGCTTGAAGCGACTGTAGAAGGTGTTGAACTTTCTCATGAAGCGGCTGTAGGTAAGATTGCCCAAGAAGAGATTGAGTACTTGATGGCACGCGGAATGGATGAGGATGAAGCAACCTCTACCATTGTTCGCGGCTTCTTGAATGTTGATGATATGAAATTACCTAAAAAGCTACAGCTTGAAATTGATAAACAAATTGCAGAGCTAGATTCTAATAACGCTATGTAATTTTAGATTTAAATAGTTTTATCAAAGTGCCTTTCTATATGGAAGGGCACTTTTTTTATGTTGTTTTGTTAAAGCAAGTGTTTGATTACTGCTGTAATGGACAAGGATACAGCTTTTTCATATAAACGATTTTTCATAGCTATAACAGCTTATAATTATTGATAAGTAATTTTTTTTAGGGATTAAAATGCCAGGATATAGAATACATATTAGCGGATCAATTGTTGCTGGATTGTTGGTCCTTTTACTGCTTGTTAATATCGGAGTGTATATTGTCGAACCGCAGCAGGTGGCTGTCTTGACAGTACTGTGTGTTCTTGGTGCACTTTTCCCTGATATTGATACTGATTCAAAAGGTAAGCGGATTTTTTATTCAGGGATGTTGCTGCTTTCGCTTTCATTAATATATTTTAAAGAATTTCAGTGGGCGGCATATCTTGGCATCTTAGCCATGCTTCCTGGAGTAAGTGCGCATCGCGGATGGACGCACACTTGGTGGGCTATGTTGGTAGTTCCAATGCCTATGCTGGTGCTGCCATATTATATTTACGGGCAACCGTTTCCGACTTTACTGCCTTATTATGTGGCATTTGTGACTGGTTATTTCTCACATTTACTACTTGATAGAGAGTTATAATTTAGTCTTTCAAAGTTTTATTCTTCAATCAAGTCAATTAATTTTCCTAAAACAAGCGGCGTATTGAATTTGTTTAAGACTCTTTCTCTACCCTCTTTACCCATTTTATTGCGCAATTCTTTATCTAAAATAAGCTTTTCAAGAGCCTTAGCCAATTGTAATGAATTTTCAGATGGCACTAAAATGCCTGTCACTCCGTTTTTAACTACTTCCGGATTTGAGCTTATTTCAAAGCCTACAACGGGCTTTTCAAGCGTCATTGCTTCAACAAGAGCGTAACCGAATCCTTCCCATAGTGATGGCAGGCAGAAAATATCCAGATAAGTATAAAATGATTTCATATCCTTAACAAAGCCTACAAAATCGATAACATCAGTTACACCATGTTTCGCGGAATAATCCTTCAGTTCCTCTTCCATTTCGCCTTTTCCAGCGATCAGAATGCGAAAATTAAACCCTTTATTTTTTAGAATTTCGGCTGCTTCAATCAGATATTTTTGTCCTTTTTGGCCCGTCAGTCTTGCCGCATTTCCGATAATTATTTCATTACCATGTGTAGAATGCAGTTGCTTACTTGATTGCTTATCAAATTCGGCAACGTCAAACCCGTTATTGATTAATCTGATTTTTGATTCGTTAATAAGGTTTTTGTTATTGGCAAGGACCGTCCGTTTTGTTTCAAGAGAATTTACTATTAACCGGTCAACAACCTTTGAATATATCATTCTGTTAAGAAAACTGTTTTTGACTGGAACAGCAATACCACGACGGTAAATAATCTTGGAAACGCCTGCACACTTGGCCGCAAAACCGCCGCTTTTAATGTCTGATGGTAGGGCGGTAATGACAGTTTTGATGTCATTTTGCTGGAAAAAAGATTTAAGGCGTAGCATTATGGTTGGATTTAGAAAGGAAAGATTGCCAATGGATTCGCTATGAATAGTTACTCCAGACTCGTTTTCCAATCGTTTTTTGAGTTCTGAGTCATGGTTAGTAACCACGAAAACTCGGTATCCTTTATCTCGCAGGAGCAAGGAAAAATGATGATTCCATTTTTCCCCGCCGCCCCACGCTTTATTACTATTAAAAAAACAAACGTTTTGATTCACTATAATTTAATTCCGAGAGCGTCCGCTGTGAGCTGTGGAATAGATTCAAGACTTGGGCAGACGGTGAAGCCTGCGGAACGCATTTTTTCGAGTTTGCCTTGAACTCCGGTACCTTCTTGCAAAATAGCACCTGCATGGCCGAGACGTTTTCCGGGAGGTGCTGTCTGCCCAGCAATAAAGGAAAGTACGGGTTTGTCAAATCCTGTTTTGATAACATAGTCGGCAAGATCCTGCTCCGCGGTTCCACCTATTTCGCCTAAAACAATTACAGCCTTGGTTTCATAGTGGTTACGCAACATATCGAACATGTCAGCAAAAGTGGTTCCAATATATGAATCACCACCTATTCCTACACTGAGTGATTGTCCAATGCCTACCTGATTTAAGCGGTCAGCAACTTCGTAGGTAAGGGTTCCGCTTCGCGAAAGAACAGCAACAGGTCCGGGAGAAAATGGAGTGGTTGGCAATATTCCAATTTTGGTTTGTCCGGGGACAATCAGCCCGGGGGTGTTGGGACCGACTACACGGGTTTTTCCACCCTTAACCTGTTCAAGTACGTTAAGCATTGAACTTTGAACGATGCCTTCAGTAATGCACACGACCCAAGGTATTTCACATGATGCAGCTTCCAGAATTGCGTCTGCCGCCAGCTTGGGAGGGACAAAAATAATGCTTGCACCTATTTCATGATGCAGTTGAGCCTCTTTTATACTGTTGTATACAGGAACTCCTAAAACTTCCTGATCGCCTTTAAACGGAGTGACTCCGGCAACAATGTTGCTGCCGTATTCGAGCATTAGTCGTGTATGAAGGCGTCCTTCTTGTCCTGTTATTCCTTGAACAAGTATAGGAGTGTCTTTGTCAATTTCAAACAAACTCGATGATTTGTACCCAACGTCTTTAACTGTTGATTTAGACATAGCTGAAATGGGTGGGGCAAATTTAACTTTTGGGGGATTTGCAGGCTTCAGCGATTTAAGCATTTCGATAGCTTCATGCATGTTGCGGGCACGATGGAGTTTCTCACTGCTGATTTCTTTAAGTACCTTAAGACCTATTTCCGCACTGTTACCGGACATACGTACTACAATTGGTTTTTTCGGATCCTTTTCACCAAGGGCGGCAACAAGTGCTTTGGCAACAAGTTCACAGGAAAGTATCCCTCCGAACAGGTTTATAAAAATAGCTTCAACCTGCTTGTCATTAAAGAGCAGTTCTAAGGCTGTTTCAATTCGTTTTTGATCCGCAGCTCCACCAAGGTCAAGGAAGTTGGCGGCAGGCAGCTCAGAGAAGTTAAGAGCGTCCATTGAGGCCATGGCAAGTCCTGCACCATTGGCAATAAGTCCTACCCAACCCTTCAGTGAAACAAAACTCATTCCGGCATTACGAGCAATATTTTCTTCGCGTGTTGAATGCTCTGGCTGGTAGAACCGTTCAAAGGCAGGATTAATATCAACAATGTTATCATCCATTTCTATTTTACCATCAAGGGCGAGTAATTTACCGTATCCGGTTAATGCTAGCGGGTTAATTTCTGCCAGCAGCAATCCGTAATCAATCATTGTTTTATATAAATTGGTAACTATTGAGCTGAAATCGGCAAATAATTCTTTAGCAATTCCAATGTGAAAGAATGCAGCCCTGATCTGATTGGGATGTAATCCTCCAGGTAAGCAAATTTCCTGTACCAGAAGATTTTCAGGTCCCATGTTTTCTATTTCAACACCACCTTCACGTCCTACAGTCATTATAACTTTGCGACGTTGTCTTGAAAGGGTAAGCGAAAGGTAGAATTCTTGCCGAATATCAACAGCAGGTTCTGCTCTAAGAAAAGGGACTTTATTTCCTTTAATTTCCATAGATAGAATTTGACGTGCAATTGTTTCATATTCTTCTTTGGTTTCTATTTTTTTAATCCCGCCGGCTTTTCCACGTCCTCCGACAGGAACTTGTGCTTTTAAAATCCAAGGCAGAGGGAAGTAAGGTTCTAAATTCGGTAAATCTTTTGTGGTTATTTTAACTCCAGTAGGAACAGGAATTCCAGCGGCCTCTTTTAGCAGTGTCTTGCTGAGATGTTCATTAAGCAGCATTTACCCTCCAGCACAGCTACAGTTATAACTTCAAGATTCAGTAAAGATTATTCGCCTCAGGTTAAAGATATTAAAACAGCATAAATATGTTTTATGCACACTTAATTTGCTAGAATATCAGTACGTTTATTAAAAATGGTTTTCTAACGAGACTAATGCTAATAGCGTATAATGCAAATATATGGCACTCTCAAGTTCAAAAGATAAATACTATTCTGTTTTTTTCTGTCGTAAGAATAATTATCATTGTTCTAAGCAGGTTAAAGTAGAAATTAAATTAGTTTATTCAGGAATAAAAATGGCAGATTTTAAGGATTTATCAAATGCTCTTGCAGAGGAAGTATTAAATGATGTTGCAGATACATTTTTTGGAGCAAGGAGGGATGTTGATGACTCTTTGGAGTATCTAGATATTTTATCAAAGCAGCTTTTAGAAAAAGTTAATGGAATATTTGAAGCATGCGTTTTGCTTCAAAAGGTTTGTCTTGGAGATGCTGGATATAAAAAATTTTGGGAGCTCGCAGAAATTAATCGGAATATTTTTAAATTTCCAAAGCGAGCTGAATGTTCTCGTTTTGATACTGTGCCTACTTTCTCACTTACACGTAAACATGAATACACTAAGTGGGTTAGTATTGCTTATCATCAGCTTGCTTTGCGTGTAGAAATATACATGAAGGGAATATTTATCGAAGAAGACTCTCATCATACTCGTAAAGTCAGATCTGTAAACTTTATGGATTTTAATCTTTTTGTAGAAGAGGTTAACCGCAAGATTGATAAAGTTAATAGTAATACTTCTCCGTCAGATGTGCTTAAGTTTGCCAAGTCTCTTGATCAAGAAGCTATAGAAAAAGAGAAAATTACAGGATGTGTAGGCCCTGAATGTTCTGTTATAGACGGTGAGATGGCTTTTAAGCCAATTAATCTTGAAGAGTTTGGTTTACCTGATTTTCCAGAACTGACAATTGGTGATGATAGCCGTTCTTTTCTTAATGATTTTTCTAGGCAGATGTATGCAGAGAATAAAGTACAAGTGAAAGAGTTGTTAAAAGAATTGAGAAAAAGTAATTAATTCAGGAGCTATAAGATGAAAAAAGTATTTGTTTTATGTCTTTTTGTTTTAACTGTATGGTGTTTTTCTATATCGACTGTTGCCGCTCAGGAAATGGCAGTTCCGGATGTAAAATCAAAGCCTGCTCCAGTAAATGATACTGATAAAGATGTTAATAAAGAAGAAGGGACACCTGTAATCGTAGAACATTTTGGTAATGATGAGTTAGGCGGAACTCTTGCCTTAAAGCTAAAGGAAAACTTTAGGAAATCGATTTTGTTTAGATTAGCTGATAAAAAGCAAAAGTCAGTTAGGATAAGGGTTGTTTCCCGTAGTGAGTTTAATGAAAGGCCGGAAATCGGTTCAATTTATTCTGTTGTCTGGACTTTTGCTGAAAGCGAAGTGGTGGTTCCATTTTATCTTGATGAGCGTATTGGAACTGTTAATATTACTAACGTCGATACAACTGCTGCAAAACTTATGAACATAACTGATGAAATTACCACCCAATATAAATTTTTGTTTGAATAATTAAAAGCATAGCCATATGTGAAATAGCTTTTGTTTTGAATGACGAAAGCTGTTTTTAATATGATAGTATTTAAAGGTTGATTTTATTTTCTAATTTTTGAGCACGTAGCAATTTTAGTTTTTCACCTGAGTTTTTGCCTAAATTTCTATCTTTTGCAGGTAGGGTTATTTTTAATATTTCAGTTAACTCTGCCATTGCATTTATCATTATGTCTTCATTCTTATCTGCAAGGCAAAGATCCCTCATATTTTCTACCAAATCATTTTTATGCAGCTCTATAAGCAAGTCTACTTTAGATTTCGGTCGAAGATGGTTATACTTTCCTGCTTTCATGTGCAAAGCTGCCGCTAGTTGACCAGCTTTAATATATTTATTCGGAAGCAGCAGTCTTGTTCCAAGTTCTTTAGCCAGTTTAGTATCTTTTGTCTCATGCCAGTGGCACGTAGGTAGACGATCTGATTTTGTTAAAATTTTTCCAAGATCATGGCACATAGCCATAAAACAAGTGATCGGATTACCGGATGTTTTATCCATTAATTTTATAGTATGACTTAGCACAGATTTATTGTGAAATTCCGGCGATCCTGCAACTATTTTATCAGCGGTTTTGAATTCAGTGAACCAAGGTTCAAAACAATTTGTTTTCTGAAGAATCCTTAAAAAATTTCCAGGTTTGTCACTTTTTAAAGCTTTAAGAAGTTCAGCGCCTATTCTGTCAGGCGCAATCTCTTTCAGCCAGCCTTTTGCAGAGGCTTCGCGCATTCCGCTGATTAAATCAGGATGAGCTGTAAATTCAGGAAATCTGGCAAGAAATGTAGCGGCACGGAAAACCCGTAATGGGTCAGCTTTAAATGCTTCTGGAAATGACGGGCGCAGGGTTCTGGAAGACAAGTCTTCAAGTCCGTTTGGGTGAACATACAGTTCTCCGTCATCGTCAAGAGCAAAGCTGTTTATAGTGAAGTCTCTTGCAGAAAGGTCCAGATCTATCGTTTCTTCAACAGTTTGACCGATTACTCTTGGAAACGAGAATTCAAAACCTTTTTGAAAAAACACTTCATAAGATTTACCAACAGGTTTTGCATATGGAAATTGTTTTTTAAACTGTTCAATTGAACCTGACGCAACCAAGAAATCAAAATCATTGGGTTTTTTACCGAGAAGCAGGTCTCGAATTGATCCTCCGACCATTAAAATTGATACTGGATTTTTTTTATTTTTCATATTGTTATTGAATTTATTGTATGCATGATAAAAGATTAAGAAAACTTGCCAAAATATCAAGAGATGATATCTTATGATAAATGAAAAATAAAATATTAATACTTATATTATTGGCGTCTGGAATAATTATATTTTTTGCCTTTGATCTTGATAGATTTCTAACCTTGAACTATTTAAAGAACTCAAGGCAGGATTTTCACGCTTTTTATGATTTGCATCCATTTAGTTCGATCTTTGCCTTTTTTTTAATTTATGTTGCCATTGTAGGTCTTAATTTACCGGGGGCTGCTATACTTGGCCTCGCCGGAGGAGCTCTTTTCGGTTTTACTCTCGGCGTGATAACCATTTCATTTGCAAGTTCTCTCGGGGCTACACTTGCTTGTTTTTTTTCCCGTTATTTATTTAGAGACTATGTTCAACGGAAGTTTGGAGATAAGCTGGAAAAAGTAAACAACGGGATTAAAAGCGAAGGTTCATTCTATTTATTCACAATGCGCCTTATTCCGGCTATTCCTTTCGTTGTTATTAATCTGGTTATGGGGCTTACTCCTATGCGGCTTCGAACTTTTTACTGGGTTTCTCAGGTAGGAATGCTACCCGGTACAATAGTTTTTGTTAATGCTGGAAAAGAGATTGGTAAAATTACTTCTGTCTCTGATATCGTTCAGCCAAGTGTAATAATTTCTTTTATGGTTTTAGGAATTTTCCCATTTTTTATCCGAAAGGCAGTTAGCTTTGTAAAAGCAAGAAACACTAATAAAACTTCATAATTTAAATAAGTATTTTAATAATTTATGGACATATCTCCTTTAACTACGAAGACATCTCCTACGCTTAAAAATTACCATAAAGGAGATCTTATTTTCAGTTAAGTGGATATGGGGAGTGTTGCATATATTATTACCAAAGGAACTGTTAATATTGTTAAGCTGATTCATTGAATTAATATTGTTTGGCACTGCTTGGTCTAGGTCAAATATTGGGCGAAATGACTATAATTTCAAAAAATCTTTGAGTTTGAGAGGAGTGATCACATTATTATTGTTGATATTGGCACTTTGATGTAGGTTTTTAGTAACTAGGTTATTATAAGATTCGGATTTTACTTACAATTGTAGAGGAAGATGGCAGAGACAGAATGCTTGCAACCATTTCTGAGAAAATTGCAAATGCAATTACTAAAGAATTAAAAGGATTAGATGTTATTGATCAGAATGAAGCTGATGAAGTTGAAGAAGAATTACTTGAGCTGATTAGAGAGATTAAATCTGGTAAGAGGGAATAAGTTGGTCTTGATCAAACGTTTTCTATAGTAAGTAAAAAACAGCGGTGTCAACTCTTGCCAAAAAACCTTAGTAGATGAGATAATATGCCATGATTACAAGAATTACCATTGTCAGCGGCAAAGACGAAAGTCCAATTCCAAAAGTAACACCTGAACAGCTTTTTCAAGCTCATCCTTTATGGGCTAGAGATATAGAACGTTTTGGGCCGTGGAATAGTGAAGAAGATGAGTGCAGAACTTATTCAACGTGGTTATCAGGGGCCAGAGCAGGCAGGCCTATAGCTATCTGCGGCTCTTGTCTTTCAAGTCTTGATGTTGCGTGGCGTCTTAATTCTTTGGAAGATCTACCTGAGTGGGGAAGCGTTTTGGCTGTTGAGCAGAACACTGGACGCGGCCAAGTCAGGCGGGAGTGGATTTCACCTCCTGGTAATATTTACGGCGCAATCAAGTGGCCTGGACTTGCGACTGGGGCTCCTGGTGAATTTCGGCCTGTATGGGCAAGAATTTTACCTCTAATTGTTGGTTATCTTGCCTGCCGTGCTCTTAAAGATATAGGTGTTGAAACACAACTTAAGTGGCCTAATGATCTTTTGAAAGATGGTAAAAAAATTGGCGGGATTCTTATTGAAGAGCGTGAATCGACAATTCTGGTGGGGATAGGTTTAAATACCGCTTCTGCGCCTGAAAGAGAGCAACTCCGTCCTGATCATGCAGTTTCTGCTGCATGTATTAATACTGAAGAAATGCAGCTTGGGCCGCTTGAAACTTGGATTCATTTTGTAGATTATTTTAAAAGTCAGTTTGATTCGATTATTTCAATGCAGGAGCCCGAAGAATTTCTTAAAATATTGGCTGATCAGTTAGTTTGGTTTGGTGAAGAAGTTAAGATAGTGGATGGGCCGAAAGATGTTTCTGTAGGGCGTATATGCGGTCTTTCTGCTGATGGTGGGCTGATTATTGAGAAAGACGGAGTCCAGCATACTGTATATTCTGGAAGTGTTATGCCTCTCTAGTTTTTTATGCTACCTCTATTTTTTAAGTACAATAGAGTGTATAAAATATAATTTAAAAATTAAACACCTTATATTAAGCGAAATTTATTAAATGACTGTTTCGTGAGCACAATGTTTATACTGTTGTGTAAGGAGTAAATAATGGCTGGCAAAAAGGAAGACGTTGGTACCGCTAAGAAATCAGAGATTGAATCTCCTAAAAAAAAGCAGGCAGTAAAACAGCTTGAACAAAAAATGGTTTTGGCTGGTTCTGATATTGTCAGAATTGGAGAGGATGCAGAACTTTTAGTTGGTGGTAAAAACTATAATACAGCACTTATTAGTCAAGTTGAAGGTATCAGAGCTCCGCAGTTTAGAGCTATTTCATCTTTGGCTTTTCATAAACTGCTTGATGAAACAAAGGTTCATGCAAGTCTGGTAAGAGCTGTTGTCGACAGCGAGTATAATGCTGTTGATTGGAATAGCGAAGACGTTAACAGTGATTCAGAATTTATACAGAATTTTGTCCGCTCTATTGCCACGGTTATTAAAGAAGAAGCTAAAAAACATTCTGAGACTTTAATTCAGTTAAGAACTTTTATTAATAACGTTGTTGAAGGTTTTGCTACATCTCCGGAAGGCATTGATCAGCTTCGTAAACGGTCTGTTCTTGTTCAAAGTGCTATTTTGTCTGTTGATCTTCCAAAGGAAGTTGATGAAGCAGTTAAGTCTGCTTATCTGTCTATTTGTAAAGATGCAGGACTTGAAAATGAACCTGTTGCTGTCAGATCTTCCGCTGCGGGTGAAGACAGTCGTAAGAAAGCCTTTGCCGGACTTCAGGATACTTATTTAAATATTATTGGCGAAGAGAACTGCGCTGAAGCTTACCATTGGGATTGCGCTTCCGCTTACAACCTCCGAAGCATGACTTATCGCCGTGAAGCAATTCTAGACGCTGTGACACTTGCTGAAAATACCGGAGATGCGTCTATTGCAGAAATAGCCAAAAAAGAATGGGCTATTGAAAATACATCGTTGTCAGTCTGTCTGATGCGCATGATTAATCCGATTATCTCCGGTACAGCTTTTAGTGCTGATACTGCGACTGGTTGTCGCGGAACAGACCGCAAGGACCTTGTTTCTATTGATGCCAGTTACGGTCTTGGTGAAGCTGTTGTCGGCGGAATGGTTACTCCTGATAAATTTTATGTTTTTCAGCGTGATGATGGTTCAGAAGTTGTCGTCCGTAATATGGGAAACAAAGACAAAAAGATTGTTTACAGCGAAAATGGTGGAACCAAAGTTGAAAAGGTTCAGCCCAATGAAATCTATCGCTGGGCTTTGTCACTTGCTCAGGCTGAAGAAGTTGCTAAAGGTGTTCGCTCAATAAGTTTGGCCTATGAAGGCATGATCATGGATACTGAATTCTGTCTCGACGCAGCAGACAGACTATGGTTTGTGCAGGCTCGCCCTGAAACACGCTGGAACGAAGAGTTCGCAGATCATCCAAGTACAATCTTTATGCGCAGGCTGGAAGTTGATCCGAAAGCGCTTGTATCGGCGGAAGTACTCCTTGAAGGTAATGGAGCTTCCCGCGGAGCAGGTCAGGGGACAGTGAAATATCTGCGTTCAGCTCTTGAACTTAATAAAATTAATAAAGGTGATATTTTAGCCGCTGCCCGTACTGATCCTGATATGGTTCCTGGAATGCGTATTGCCGCAGGTATTATGGCCGACGTAGGCGGTGATACCAGTCATGCCGCAATTACTTCTCGTGAGCTTGGAATTCCGGCAATCATCGGTATTCAGCGTCTTGAAATTCTACGCTCCCTAGATGGGCAGGAAGTAACTGTTGATGGTTCCAGAGGTAAAGTTTATCGCGGGTTGCTTCCTTTGCGTGAAGTAGGTGGAACTATTGATACCGCAAAACTTCCTGCAACAAGAACAAAGGTAGGACTTATCCTTGCTGATGTAGGGCAGTCACTTTTCCTCTCGCGTCTTAGAGAAGTTCCTGATTTTGAAGTCGGTTTGCTTAGAGCTGAGTTTATGCTCGGTAACGTCGGAGTACATCCACTCGCCCTTGAGGCATATGATAACGGGACTCTTGATAAACTAATTCAAGATAAACTCGATGAACTTGATGCAAGACTTACTCTTGTCATGAGGTCTCAGCTTGATTCCGGTCTTATTTCTCTGAATATAAATCTTAGAGAGTATGTTGGAGCGCTTACTGGGCTTAGTCTTGAAATGGATGCACTTGCCAATGGTGAAAACGCTAGAGGGACTGAAGAAGTTCTTGCTATGCACCGCAAGCTCAGAGATTTAGACAAAAAATTAGATAACTATTTAGAACATGCAGCAGAAAGTCTCTATATCTTGAAGACTTCTGTTAAGATTGAAGAACATGTTAAAGCTGTTTTAGGTCTTCAGCACGGCGTTGAAGAAAATGCTGATTCACGCTTTATTTATAGACGTTTCGAATCTTCTGATGAAATATCAGACATGGTTAACAAAGCTGTTAAAAATTCGATTGTTATTGAACTTAACGAAAAAATTAAAGCATTACGTGAAGAAGTTGCTCGCAAAATGGGCCTTAAATCTGAAATGGACGAAGTTCAGACTTTACGAAAACGTATTTTTGAGCTTTTGCAGTCGCGCGGGTTACGATCTGGTAAAGAGAATTATATCCAGACCTTATCACAAGGTCTTGCTCTGTTTTCCATGGCTTTTTATGGCAAAGATATCATTTACCGGACTACAGATTTTAAAACAAATGAATATCATAACCTGCTTGGCGGGCTCCTCTTTGAAAATCATGAAGATAATCCGATGCTCGGCTACCGAGGCGTTTCCAGAGATGTTCATGATTGGGAACTTGAAGCTTTTAAACTTGCTCGAGGCGTTTTTGGTGGAAAGAATTTACACCTGATGCTTCCGTTTGTCAGAACCATTGAAGAAGCAAGAAGTATGAAGCGTTACCTTTCTCAGGTTCATCATCTTGAATCCGGTAAAGACGGCTTAAAGCTAATTCTAATGGCTGAAATACCAAGTAATGCTATTCTCAGTAAGGAATTCATTAAAGAAGTTGATGGGTTCTCCATCGGTTCGAATGATATGACTCAGCTAGTTTTGGGAACGGACAGAGATAATTCCAGATTGAAGCATATTTATGATGAAGAAGATCCCGCCGTTGTATGGGCGATTCTTTCGACCATCTTCACAGGGCAGAAATTTGGAAAGAAAATTGGATTCTGCGGTCAGGGGGTCTCAAATAGTGTTATTCTGCGCGGAGTTGTCTGCATTGCAGGTATTGTCTCAGCTTCTGTTGTGCCAGATACGTATTATCAGACAAAACTTGATATGGCGGCTGTCGAGGCTGAAAATATCAAGGTTAGTGAACTTGGTAAGTGGATTAATGCAAAACATTTTGAGAATCTTGCAAACTTGATGGAAGGGAATGGTTACGGACATATTATTAAGAAATACAATACACCGGAAGATCTGGAAGATTGGTATGAAGGTGAAATAAGAAGGCTTAATGAACAACTTCGTGACAACATTGATACTCCGAAGGAAGATTTTTATCGTCAGGAAATGAATACCTTCCGTGGAACATTTCATAAAGCTGTAATCTATTCTGCATGGAATTGGTCACAGACTGTCGAGGATGCCATGCACCATGCAGGTTTTGCTACTTTTGAAGAACAGGAGGTTGCTTTAGCAAAGCAATATTCTAAGAAATGGTAGATTCACATTAGTTATTAATAATCAGTAAGGTCAGCTATTAATCGAGCTGGTCTTACTGGTATAACCGTATTCCTTATAATTACGGAATCTTGACAGATAAGACCAGCAAAGGCATATTCGGACAATATTAGGAGCAATAATGTATTATAAATCAAGCTGGTTTTTTAAAATAAGTCTGACTGTTATCAGTTTGTCGATGCTTATCATTGGCGGATGTTCCATGAAGTCTGATAACTATGTTGGTAGTCAAGACTCTTATGGTTCCAGAGTTTCCCGTAAAATCGGGCGTGGAATGGCTAATATCATTACTGCTCCAATTGAAATACCGAATCAGGCTGTGAATATGGCGGCAGAAAGTGATGAACCAGCTGGACAGTTGGCTGGATATTTTGGTGGCTTCGTCGTCGGGTTTGCGTATGGAACTGGCCGAGTTGTTTCTGGCATGTATGATATTGTTACTTCTCCGTTTAGTGGACCTGCAGCCCCTACAATGGATGAGGAATTTATTTCGTCTGAATTTGCCGATAAAGTTGATGCTAGGGAGAATAGTTTTACAGATATTACCGGCGGCGAGCTATATTGATTTGTTCATTTTTTTTCATGGTTGGGTCATTAGATCTTGCAAAAAAGCTATTTAAAATTTAACCCTCCACAGGATTTTCCGCTGGAGGGTTTTTATTTGTCATTTTTTTAAAGCAAAAAGGAAAAATATGTTAAAAAGAACAGCGTTATTTATTATAGTATTGATGATTGCATCCGGTTGCGTCAGTAAACAAACATTAAAAAGTCAGATGACTGAAGTTATAAAGGAAAATCCACAGATTATTTTAGATGCAATGCGTGAAAATAATCTTGAACTATTGGATATTGTTGAAAGCGGAGTTGATGCGCGCAATGAACTTAAACGTGAAGCTAAATTTCAAGATGAAATAAATAATCCGTTTAAACCAGTTCTTTCTCCAGACAGAGCAAGTATCGGTGATATTAATGCACCTGTTACTATTGTAGAATATTCAGATTTTCTTTGTCCTTACTGCAAAAAAGGTGCAGAGGTTGTGCGTGACCTCGTAGCCAAAAAGCCTGCTAAATATCAATTGATATATAAGCACCTTCCACTGCACGCAGAATCTAAAAAGCTTGCGGCTGTTTTTGAGGCTATAGCTCTAATTGATAAAGACAAGGCTTTTAAATTTCATGATGCCGCATTTCAAAACCAAAAAAAATTATTTAAAGACTCTGATGGTAAAGTTCTTGGCAAAATATTGCTTGAACTCGGTATTGACTTAGATAAGTTGCAGAAGGTTTTGAAATCTGCAACTATTGTTAAGAATATTGCTGCAGATCAAGCAGAAGCAAAATCATTCGGATTTGATGCAACCCCTACTTTTCTTGTAAATGGCGTTTCAATCCGTGGCTACGTACCAACAGATAAATTTGAAGCTATCGTCGAGCTTATTCTTGAAAAAAGTCCCAAAAAAGAACACACAGACGGTGAAATTTGTGAAGATTGTTTAAATAAAATGTAATTATTTATGGATATTAAATGAGAGACATACATAATATCGTTGACCCTCCAGAAGATCTTCATATTTGCTTCGGAGGGGGGGATTTTCGTGTAATCGGAAGTAAAATGGTTTCTTTTTGTAAAGAAAAGCTGAATCTTGCGCCAAACGAAAATGTTTTAGATATTGGATGCGGAATCGGACGCCTTGCTTTTCCATTGCTTGGATATCTGAGTGAAAGTGGTAGGTACGAAGGTTTTGATACTTTTCCGGTAGGAGTAAAATGGTGTTCTGAAAATATTACTCCGGAATTTCCAAATTTTAAATTTCAACTGGTTGATATTTTTAATACAACCTATAACCCATACGCTCAGAGCAAAGCTTCGGAGTTCATTTTCCCTTACGAGGATAATACTTTTGACCTTGTGATGTTGAATTCTGTTTTTACGCATATGATGCCTGATGATATTAGTAATTATCTTTCTGAAATAGATAGAGTTTTAAATGATACAGGCAGAGTTTTTGTAACTTATTTTTTAATAAATAAAGAGTCTTCTGAACTTATGAAATCAGGAAAAAGTGTTCATGATTTTCAGAAGTTCGGAGTTTTTTATACAGCGGACCCCAAAGAGCCCATGGACGCTGTAGGGTATGATGAACATTTTATGTTTAACCTTTTTGCGAAGTATAATTTAAAAATTAAAGAAGTATTGTATGGCAGTTGGTGCGGACGTAAGGCAACTAATCATCAGGATATTGTCCTGCTAACACGATGATTATTTTTTAGCGTGAACTTTTCTGTTTATAAGGTGTGCAGAGACTCCTCCACCGAAGCCATTGTCAATATTAACAACGCTTACGCCGGGAACGCAGCTGTTAAGCATTGAAAGCATAGTTGTTAGTCCGCTTAGATTTGCGCCATAGCCAACACTTGTTGGAACAGCTATAACTGGGGCTGAAACCAGTCCGCCTACTACTGTTACAAGTGCTCCTTCCATTCCAGCTACAACAACAATCGCATTAGCTTTTTGTAGTGTTTCAATGTGCGGGAAGAGTCTATGAATCCCGGCTGCTCCGACATCATATATCCGTTCAACGTTGTTTCCCATAAGTTCTGCTGTGATTGCTGCTTCTTCTGCAACAGGTATGTCAGATGTTCCTCCTGTTACAACCACGATACCATCAAACTTTGGTTCTTCAGATATATTAACTGCTATGATTGAACCGTCGTGATAGTAGTGTGCTTTAGGAATTTCTTCTAGAATAAGCTGTGCCTGCTTGTCGGAAACTCTTGTAAAAATACATAGTTCTGTCCGTGTTGCAGCTACTTTACAAATGGCTTTTAAATGCTCAGGGGTTTTACCGGGGCAAAAGATTACTTCTTCAACTCCACAGCGTATACCGCGATGGGTATCGAGTTTAGCGCACCCTAAATCTTTAAAAGGTAATTGTGAAATAGTTTTTAGAATTTCAGAGTCAGTTATCTGATCATTTTTATATAGTTGAAGAAGCTTAATTAGCTCTGTCTCACTCATTAGAATCCTTTATAGGCAGGAAGCATTGCCGCTTAACTTCTTCTGAAATTATGCGTGGTGTCAGTCCTGTTTGTTTTGAAATTACAACTAAATCATCAAATTCTGGTTTTCTGCTAATCAAATGCTGGTCAAATGTAGATGTTTTGATTCTTACCGGATACTTCGTTCCGTTAATTTCAACCTGATATTTATCAATATTGCGATTGGCGATAAATCTGTCCACAACCTGAGCGCGCACTCCGATAGAACCTGTATGCTGCATGAGTTTACGGCTCATTTTTTTTTCTTCACCTGGGAGGCACAAAATTGAAACAAGCTGTGCGGGACGGTTCTTTTTACCTGTTGCCGGACTGATGTAGGCATCAAGAGCGCCTGCGTCAAGCATCTCGTTTAAAGCATGGCCTAACACTTCTCCGCTTGTGTCATCAACCAGAGTTTCAAGTAAAACGGCCTGTTCGTTATTCTCGTAAGAGGGGATATTCTCAATTATTCTAATGATATTAGGTGATGCTTTAAACTCTGCGTTGCCAGCTCCTTTTCCAATTTTAAGGGGAGTTGAAGTAGGGTAAACCGTTATAAAATTATTAACGATGCATGCAAGCAGAGCAACCCCTGTAGGAGTAGCCAATTCAAAATTTTCTGATGAAGAGGTTACAGGGATTAACCTTTTACATAGAATTTCGAGAGTAGCAGGTGCAGGCGCAGGAATCTCGCCATGATCCGTTGAAGTCATACCATTGCCTACAGCTACAGGAAGACATAAAATCTTTCCGTTCATGTAGTTGTATTTATCGAGCAGCCATAGAACTCCGGCGATATCAATAACAGTATCAACTGATCCTACTTCGTGCAGGTGGTAATGGTCTTGGTGAACTGAGGATTCGGCTTCTGCAAGTGTTGAAATGACTTCAAGTCCTTTCTCAATCACAGCAGGGGGCATCTCCATGAAATTTGATATATTTTTGAAAGCTCTTGCAAGATCCTCTGCGGAAGCAAATCGTTCACCTTCAAGTCCAATTTCTATTCGTAAAGCACCAATACCCATTGAAGTGGCATGTACGGCATTAATGGAGGCTGTACAATGAGTTAATTCACAAACAGCTTTATTGAGGAGAGGGATACACTCCTGATCGCTTGTTAGGTCCAGCAGAGCTGCTAAAAGAATGTCTCCGGCTACACCTGCTATTCGTGGATCAATCAATAATGATTTCATTTTATCCTTCAGCAACTGATAAATTAATCAGTAATGTTAAGGTTAAAATACAGGGTTTTTATGCCAACGATATGCTGTTTCAATAATTTCACGCAGATTATTATAGCGAGGTGTCCAGTTAAGAACTTTATGCGCTTTAGAGCTGTCTGCAACAAGTCTTGGAGAATCTCCGTCACGTTTTGGTTCAAACTCATACGGAATCTTTTTGCCGATGACATCTCCGGCAGCGTTGATGACATCTAACACGCTGAATCCGTTTCCGTTTCCGAGGTTAAAAGAGTGAGCCCCGTGTGATGTTTCTAAAAAATTAATTGCAGCAAGGTGCGCTTCGCATAGATCTTGAATGTGAATATAATCCCTTATACATGTTCCATCCGGAGTAGGGTAATCATTTCCATATATTTTAAGCTTACGATTCTGTTCAAGGCTGCTTAGCAATATGTTAGGAATGAGGTGGGTTTCAGGGCGATGAGCTTCACCGATTGAACCATCAGGATGAGCTCCTGCCGCATTAAAATATCTGAAGCTTACGGAGTTTAAATTATACGCAATTGAGTAATCAGCAAGAATTTCTTCTACGTATAGTTTTGTTTTGCCATATGGGTTGAGCGGTGCAAGTGGATGATTTTCGGTAATTAAATCCATAACAGGCTCACCGTATACTGCCGCGGATGATGAAAAAATAAATTTATCAACGCCATGATTACGCATGGCCTGCAAAAGATTTAAGGTGCCAATCACGTTGTTGTCATAGTACTGAAAAGGGTGCTGGACTGAGTCACTTACAACAATTAAACCGGAGAAATGAAATACCGCATCAAACTTTTTAAAGCCTAAAGCTTTATCTAAATCCTCAGGTTTTCTTAAATCTCCTTTAAGAAATTTTCCCCACTTAAGAGCCTTAGAATATCCTGTAGAAAGGTTGTCAAATACAGTAACTTCATGACCGTAACTGTCAAGCATTCGTGCCATATGAGAGCCTATATATCCCGCTCCTCCGCATACGAGTAAGGAAAGTTTTTTTTTATTACTATTCATTAAGTCTCCGTGAGTTCTTAGTTATTAATGGATGTTATTTAATTAATTAGACGTCAAAAATAATGTTTTGTCGAGATCAAGTTTGTGTAAACAACTGGGTAACTATAAGTTTTGCTGTTTTTAATATTTTTTAATTCCTTGTTTATAAAAAAAGGTATATCCAATAAAATATCTTAGTGTGTTTTGAATAAGTAAATAAATAATATAGGCCTTAGTAGCCTTTATAGGTTATTGCATTGATGGAAGCTGTTATTACTTATAAAAGAGGATCCTAAATTGCTTAAAAAATTAATACTATTCATTTTGTTTATTCTTGTATCATTTAGCAGCCATGCTAATGCGAGTACAATTGACAGAGTTGTTTTTTATCCTTCTAGCGCAGATATTTCAAGAGTTGTTACTGCTGGTATTACAGTCGGTACAGGGGCGGATCATTCTAGTAAAATTGCGACCTTTATTCTTCCAGGGCAAGCCTTACCAGATACTTTTTCGATTGAACCACAAACAAAACAGATCGTAATTAATGATGTTTCGTGGAGTAGGGATGATTTGGCTCAGTCTCCGGCAGCCAGTGATATTGAAAAAAAAATTAACGTACTTAATGCAAAATTGATGGCGGTAAAAGCTCAGATTCAAGCGGTTGAAGGAGGTATTCTTTTTTGGAATGAACGAGTTAAAGTTCAACAAACCAGAGTGGGGGAAGTTAATAAAGTTGCTAATTTAGTAGTTTCAAATCTGTCTAAACTTTATAATCAATCTGTAGAATTGAACAGTCAAAGCAGAGATATTTCTGTTATTATTGCCGAATTGAAAAGAAAGCTTAACGAGGTTTCAGGACAAAGTAAAAATCGGTGGATTATTACTGTTTCTGTCGCTGGAACTAAAATCAAGCATGCGGATTTTAAAATAAATTATATGTTAAGTAATTGTGGTTGGCGTCCAAAATATAAACTTGATGCCTATCCTGATCAGAAGAAAGTTAAATTTTCTTTTGATGCTGAGATTTGGCAAGGTAGTGGAATGGATTTAAAAAATTTTGATGTAGCTCTTGCGACAGTTAAAGAAAATTCACGAATTTTCCCTCCTGAATTAGGACTCTGGACAATTACTCCAAAGCATGATGATCAGATTCAAAAAAAATATGCACGCTCAATGATGATTATGGAATCTGCTATGACAAATGGTGCGGATGAGGTTGTTGTACCTCCTGCTCCTATACAAGTTAAAAAGTCTACATATTCAATATGGGAACTTGGAACAAAAAATATAGTTGCGGGACCGGCTCGAAAGTACTCTATTCTAGACGAAAGCTGGAATGCTGAGTATTCATTTTTATCGCGACCATCTACTACAGCTGATGTTTATGTTTCAGCTAAAATGAAGCTTCAAGATGCAAAAGATTTTCCAGCAGGGCAAGCTCTGGTCCTGATGGAAGGAGCTATGATAGGAAAAATCAAATTTTCTTTTTTCGGCAAGGATAAAACCTTATTTTTTGGAGCTGATCCTGTACTTAAGGCAGAGCGGAAAACTCTAGAAAAGTATTCAGGAGCAAAAGGGGTTTTTGGATCAAAGCAGACTTATAAATGGAAGTATTTAATAAGTCTGATCAATCCAAGGAAGATGCCTGTTTTGATAAAAGTTCAGGAACCGGCTCCTTCTTCAGGGGATGAAAGAATAAAATTAAGTGATTCGGCCAAACCTAAAGCCGTTGTAAAAGATAATAAATTTGAGTGGGATGTAACTGTTCAAGCAAATAAGAAAGCTGAAATTAAATATGATATTGATTTAAATGCACCCGAAGATATGAAAATTGATCTTGGACTTGGTAGATAAAATAAAAAGCCAGTTTCAAATGAAACGGGCTTTTTAAAATTAAATATGAGTATATAATTTAAAAGTTATATCCAAGGCTGAATCCTACAACATGACTCTGACCATTTTTAGTAGATGTATCAATAATTCCTGTTCCCGGTCTTGCATTGATAGTGCGGTCTTTCATCCATAAGTACATGTACGAAACATCTACCACCAATTTATCAAATGTAAGTCCGAAACCTGTTGAAAGAATCTGTCTATCATTAGCCGGAATCATGTAGTCTTCATACCCTTCGCGGATAGGGCTTTGATCATAAACATAACCGGCTCTGAGCGCTAAGTTTTCAATCGGAAGGTATTCCAGACCAAATTGAAATCTCCAAACATCTTCCCATTTTTTGTCTATTGTAATATTTTTCCTGCCAATGGCAGTCGCTTTAGAAAAACCATATGAAATATCGCTGTATGAACTCCATTCAGAGTATATTGCATCCGCTTCAACACTGAAATTGGGAACTGGTTTATACTCTAAGCCAAAGAAAAACATATTAGGCGTATTCATGGACATTGTTATTTCAGAATCATTGAAATAGTTTGTAGTACTTATACCGTCTGGCACATTATAGCTTGCAGAACCGTCCGCGTGGTGCAGCATCTTGCTACGATATGAAAACCCGAAAGCCCACTGATCATTTGGAGTAATTCTTAAACCAGCGTTAAAGCCGGGAGTAACGCCATCTACAATAATCCGTTGGTCAATATCATGTGAAGTGTCATCAGGGTCGTCCGCGCCAGTCGGATCAATCTTGTTGCGAAGGTCGGCTCTTACGTACATAAGTTCCACTCCCATCGCAAACGAAAGATATTTATTATATTTATACGCAATATTAGGATTTATTGAGAAGGTGTTAAGTTCAGTACTGTATGACGAGTATCTTCCTGCCCAGTCTTCTGAAAAAGATGTACCAAGTCCGAATCGTGTAAACGTTCCGACTCCAAGCCAAACTTTGTCTGTTAATTGATGTGTGAAATAAGAATGAGGCGGTGTATATATTTTATCTTTAAGGTTTTGCGATTGGCTTTTTCCATTATAAGTTGTTGTCAGTTCATTTTTGATTGAAATTCCTGTAACTCCGGCTAAGAATTGAGTTCCACTCAGCTGAGTTATTCCTGCAGGGTTCCAAGCAATGGCTGAGGGGTCATCTGCACGGGCGATCATTGCTCCTCCGAGAGCATTGCCGCGAGCGCTCCATTCATATAATGCAAGTCCTGATGCTTCAGCTTTTTTACAGATGCTGGAAGATATCATAAATCCAATTACACAGAGTAGTATACTTACATATACTGCAAATTTGTTCCTCATATAAACTCCTTAATACAAAATATAAACAACTTTGCGAATGTGTTTTAAAGTCGTATCATAATTTACTACAGCTTAAGCGGATATTTTAGTATCTTGGTTGATAGTATATGTAAAGATAATTTAATATATATGCTGTTTATATTAATTATGGTTGCAGTTAAGTAAGTAATTTTTTTATGCTATACATACGTGTATGTTTGTTGTGGTTGTTAAATGATATATATAATTGACAGGTGCATTAGATTTAAATGTTTAGAGTATGGTTTTGCAGTAAAATAAACATTTAAAGCTAAATTGTATTATTAAATATTATTTTTTAAATTATGTAGTGTTTAGTGCAATATTTAATTTATCGATTAATATAATATTTATAAATTAATAAAAAAAGGCAGCCAAGAGGCTGCCTTTAAGAAAAAATATACATATAATATTATCGTATAAAGTATGCTAGATATTCTTGATTTCCCTTTGGTCCTTTAATGCTTGAAGGAACTATCCCTTTAAGTTTTAGTTGAAGCTCAGAATAAGCAAAATCAACGATCATATCGACTGTTTGTTGCCGAAGATTTTCATCTCTAACAATACCTTTGTCTGTTTGACCTTGAGCCACTTCAAACTGGGGTTTAATTAAACAGACAATTTCTCCGGTATCTTTTAAAAAACGTACTAATGAAGGGAGTATTTTTTTTAATGAAATGAACGAAACATCACAAACAATAAGATCTACTTTTTCTGGTATTAGATTAGGCTCAGCAAGCCGTAAATTAACTCTTTCTAAGTTGGTTACACGCTCATCCTGTTGCAGTTTCCAATGCAGTTGGCCGTACCCAACATCCGCTGCGTAGATTTTTGTGGCTCCGAATTGGAGCATACAGTCGGTGAATCCACCTGTTGAAGCTCCAGCATCCATTGCTATTTTATCACTTGGATCAAGCCCAAGTTCTTCAATAGCTGTAAGTAGTTTGTATCCGCCGCGGCTAACAAATCTATCTTTGCCTTTCACAACTATTTCTAAACTTGGGTCTAATTGCATTCCTGGTTTTTCGACAGGCGTCTTTTGGCCGTTTTTTAAAAAGTGCGCATGTCCTGCCATAATTATTCGCGTAGCTTGTTCTAGTGTGTCCGAAAGACCTTGCTCGTAAAGTATATGGTCTGCACGTTCCTTTTTCGCCACCTATTTTTTCTCCAAGCCTAGCATTGCAACAACATTGCCGGATGCTTTTGAAATGTAATCAGATTCTGACATAGTTTCTTTAAGTTCAGCACAAATTACAAGCTCAGGTGAGTTTGCTTTAGAGAAATCAGGAGTGACTTCATATTCTGCAGGGAATTTATTTTGATAGTACATATCTTGGAAGCCAACAAACTTGAGTTGATGGGCTGTAGAGTCGAGTACAGCGGATTCATTCTCACTGATAAGTTTAAGTTCTTTTGCTCTGATTAAACCTGCAAGGCATTCTCCGCCTTGGGTACATGCAATGTGACCGTGCGCATTAGCTAAAAGCATGCTGTCCATAATCATCTGCTCTGAAACCTGGATGACTTGAAATGATTTTTTGCCACCAAAAGTTTCATATTTGTCCGCGAAGTATTTTACTCGTGGAAACGAAACAGGATTTCCGATCATTGCGGCTTGTGCAACTGAAGCTTGTACGGTTACGGGCTTGAACTCGCGTTCTTTCGGATTCTTTGTAGAGTAGTAGCGATAAACTGGATCTGCATGGGCAGACTGAACTCCGAAGATGCGAGGAAGTTCTTTGATTATATCAAGCTCGTAGAGTTTTAAAAAACCAGCCATAATTGCGGTTACGTTTCCGGCATTGCCAATTGGTACAAAAATGCATTTATTTGTAAGATCCCAATCATACCATTGAGCAACTTCGAAAGCATAGGATTCCTGACCAAGAATTCTCCATGAGTTTTTGGAGTTGAGTAGAGCTACTCTATAGTTGTCAGCCAAATGTTCAACAACTTTCATACAATCATCAAAGACTCCTGGAACTTCTAAAACTTTAGCGCCGCTTCCAAGAGGTTGAGCAAGTTGTTGAGGAGTAACTTTTCCTTCAGGAAGAATAACAACGGATTTAACAGGTCCTCCAATATATGAAGCATAAAGAGCTGCCGCAGCGGATGTGTCACCTGTTGAAGCGCAGACTGTAAGAATTTCGTCCCAGTTATTCTTGGCAAGAAGTGCATTAATATAACTAAAGGCGCATGCCATACCTCTATCTTTGAAAGAAGCACTCGGATTTTGTCCGTCATTTTTATAAGCGGTCGTAATTCCAATAATGTCGTTTAAATTCGGGCTGGAAGCAACAATAGGAGTGTTACCTTCACCAAGGTATAAAATATCTTTTTCTTCAATGACAGGGGCAAATAATTCATAGAATCTGAAAATGCCTCGGAGGCTGTCTTTTTTGGTGGCAGTACGGGCATCAAATAAATCACGCCATTCCTGACCGCTGGTTTTCTTTAATTCATCAAAGGTGAGATCTTGAAGAATGAAAACGGATCCACATTCGGGACAAGTATAATATAATTCATCAATTCCGTAATGCTGACCGCAACCTAGACAGTGATATTCCATTTTTCCCCTGTACTTAGGGAAAGTATTAGCTTGAGACATTATTCCTCCACGAGGTTTTATAAAGAGCGAGTAATTTAAGATGGCCAAATTTTAGGGATGCTTAAGGTAAACATCCATACCCCAAGACTAATTTTGATTGCTAATCCAAATGCTTTACCCCAGAAAGCGCCCCATGCGGAGTGCTGTGCTTCAGCAAAAGTTCTGCCATGAGTAAGTTCAAGAACAAGACAACCCCCGAATGACCCCAAAAGAGCCCCAGGAAGTGCTCCGAGTCCGAATAAAAACGGTGCTCCTAAGATGGCACCGGCTATTGCCCCTACAAATGCTCCTAAGCTGCCACGTCCGGTTGCTCCGTATTTTTTCCCGCCGAAGTATTGTGCAGCAAATTCTAAAATTTCACCGGCCAACGCAATTAAAGCTAAAATGGATATAAAATTCCAGCTCATTGTTGCAGGAAAGAATAGTTTCCATCCGATAATAAAAGCAAGAATAATCCAATTTGCAGGCAGTCCGAAAATATGTAGGGCTAACGCGCTGAACATAAGCAGAATGATCAGCACAGCTAAGGCTGTAATCATTTTAAGCCTCTACTTCTCTAAGGTCCAGAACTCGTTTAGCTTTTCCTTCAGATTTTTGAATAGAGTCATGTTGGACCAATTCAACTCGTGGGGTAACGAGAATTTCATCTCTAAGCTTGCTTGCAATTTTTTTCTGCAGTCCTTGCAACGCTCTCATATCTTCAACAAAATACTGATCTTTAATTTCAACTTTAACTTTAATCTGGTCAATGAATCCTTCTCGAAAGAGTTCAATGAGATAGTTCTGTCCAACTTCCGGCATAGCCATAATAATATTTTCAATTTGCATGGGGTAAATATTTACACCCTTGATAATAAGCATATCATCTGCACGGCCGACTATTCTATCAATGCGTTTTGATGTCCTGCCGCACTTGCATTGTCCGGGAATAAATCTAGTTAAGTCCCTTGTTCTATAACGTATTATAGGCATTCCCTCGCGAGTAAGGGTTGTCATAACAAGTTCACCTATTTCACCATCAGGAACAGATTCTCCGGTTTTTGGATCAATAATTTCAGCGAGATAGGAGTCTTCCCATACATGCATTCCGCTTTGTTCAGTACATTCAAAGGCTACACCTGGACCATTCATTTCAGTTAGGCCATATGAGTTATAGGCTTTAATATGAAGTTCTTCTTCTATTTTATGTCTGGTATACTCAGTGTGCGGTTCTGCGCCTATGAGAGCAATTTTCCACGGCATGTCAGCAGGATTGAATCCTTCTTCACGGACTTTGCCTGCAAAGTAGAGCGCGAATGATGGAATTATGTGTAATGCTGTTACATTAAAATCACGGATAAGTTTGATCTGGCGTTTGGTATTCCCAGCTCCAGCTGGGATGGTCAAACATCCGAGACGTTCGGAACCGTAATGTATTCCTAGTCCACCTGTAAAAAGTCCATATCCTGACATATTCTGTAAAATATCGGAACGTCTTACTCCGACTGCATACAGAGAGCGAGCCATGAGATCGGCCCATGTATCGAGATCTTTTTGGGTATAAAAAACAGCAGTAGGTGTTCCGGTTGTTCCGGAGGAAGCATGGAGGCGGACAAACTCATCGAGAGGTTTTGTAAGCAGTCCATGAGGGTATTGAGAGCGTAGATCAGTCTTTGTGGTAAAAGGTAATCTTTTCACATCATGGATAGTTTTGATAACGGAAGAATTGATGTTATTTTTTTTGAAAGATTCGCTGTAGTATGGAGAGTTTGCGGCTAGATCGATAGTCTTTTTAAGTCGTTCAACTTGTAATTTTTCAAGTTTACTTCTCTCTAGCACTTCAGCTTTATCGAAATACATTATATTTCTCCCGCTAATTGTTTGTCATTAACCCTCGTCGTTTGTATGAGCTTAAATTATTCATCGCTATACTCAGACGGGTAAGGCTCGGCTGCAAGATTTTCAAAGGCAGTATAGTTGCCGAAAAAGGCTAATTCAACAATTCCGGTCGGACCGTTTCGCTGTTTACCAATAATAACTTCGGCTTTATTTGTAATAGGTTTGTCTTCTTTTTTGTTGTAAAAATCTTCACGGTAGAGGAATAAAATAATATCAGCATCCTGTTCAATTGCCCCAGACTCACGAAGGTCAGACATCATAGGTCGTTTGTCAGTACGTTCTTCAACCTTACGGTTTAACTGAGAAAGTGCGATTACCGGTATTTTTAATTCTTTTGCTAATGCTTTTAATGAACGTGAAATATCGGAAATTTCTTGTTCACGTGAGTCTGTGCGTGCACTGGAACGCATAAGCTGGAGGTAGTCAACCATTACCAAGCCAAGGTTATGTTGCGATTTTAATCTTCTGCATCTAGCTCTTAATTCCATAGTGGAAAGAGCTGGAGTATCATCAATAAAAATAGGCGCTTCTGTCAAGTCTTGAGCTGCTTCATAAAGTTTTGCCCAGTCTTCATCGTCAAGCTGACCAGTTCTTAACCGGGCAAGATCAACTTTACCATGACAAGCGAGCATTCTTGTCATCAACTGCCCCATAGCCATTTCAAGGGAGAATACAGCGGTAGGAACGCCGCTATGAAGAGCTGCGCGCATGGCAACGTTCAGAGCAAAAGCAGTTTTACCCATACTTGGGCGACCTGCAATAATAATGAGTTCTGAGTTTTGAAGCCCAGCCGTCATTTCATCAAATTTTGTGTATGTAGTCGGGATCCCTGTTACGAGTGATTTTTGTTCTACTCGATGTTCCAGTTCTTGAAAGACTTCTTTAATAAGTTCTTTACTGTTTTTAATTGTAGTGGTTTTTTTGGCATCAGTAATTTCAAAGATTGCTTGTTCAGAGTGATCAAGTAATGATTTAACGTCCTGAGCTTCAAAACTATCAGAGATAATTAGGGCGGCAGCATCAATCAAACTGCGCTGGATCTTTTTCTCAGCTACAATTTCGGCGTGATGAAGTGCATTCGCAGAACTAATTACGGAGTTGGCAAGGTCTGCTAGATATACAGGACCGCCGACAGTATCAATTTTTCCGCAACTGGTAAGGTATTCGTTTACAGTAACGATATCTATTGGTGCATTTTTAGCGTAAAGAGCTTCAAAAGCCTGAAATATTTCGAGATGAGCAGGGGAATAGAAATCCTCAGAATGGACTATATCGACGAGGTCGTTGAATATGTTGTTACTTAAAAAAACTCCGCCCAGCACAGCCTGTTCAGCTTCAAGGTTGTGAGGGGGTACTTTCCTTAGAAGGTCAGACGGAGCATCTGAAGATGCTCCGTCTGAATTGTAACTTGAGTTAGGCTTACGCCTGTTCTGCTTCTGGTTCTGCAGTTTCTTCTTCTTCTATAATCTGACCGGGTTTTGAAACGATCAGTTTAATTTCACCACGAACTTCGGGGTGAAGTTTGACTTCAATATTGAAAGTTCCAAGTGAACGGATAGGATCCGACAACAGAATTTTTCTGCGATCAAGATCAAAACCCTGTTCAACAAGAGCTTCAGCAACATTTGCTGCAGTAACAGAACCGTAAAGTTTGTCACCTTCACCTACACGAACTTCGACTTTGACTTCGACTGCAGCCAGTCTTTCTTTAAGTCCTTCAGCCTGAGTGCGTAGATTGTCTGCCTTTTCCTGAAGCTTTCTTTTTTCAAGCTCAAACTGCTTGAGGTTTGCTGCAGAAGCGGGCATTGCAAATCCCTGAGGAATCAAATAGTTGCGACCGTAACCAGCTTTAACTGAAACGATATCTCCAAGGCGTCCTAGAGCGTCTATATCGGCACGTAAAATAAGTTTCATATCATTGCCCCCTAGATGCTCTTTTTCTTGACATCAGTGCTATGCACAGTGGTGTAAAGCATAAGAGCCATCTGCCTGGAACGTTTGATTTCAGTAGTCAGGCGGCGCTGATGTTTTGCACAAGTACCAGTAATTCTGCGGGCAATAATTTTGCCACGTTCGGTAACAAAGTCCTTAAGAATGTCAGGACGTTTATAATCGAGAGGAAGAGCTTTATCTGCGCAGAAACGACAAAACTTCCTTTTTGGTGTGAATTTTTTCTTGAATGCCATGATTATGCTTCCTCCTGAACCTGAGCGTGATCTTCAAGTTTAACAGTAACAAACTTGAAAATCCCGTCTGTGATGCGAATATTGCGTTCTAGTTCTGCAACAACAGGTGCTGGTGCATTGAAAACTACACGAACATAGTATCCACGGGTCTGATTCTGTACAGGATAAGCCAACTGGCGAGAACCCCAATCGTCTATTTCGTCGAGTTTGCCGCCTTCACGTTCAATGATGGCAACAACCCCGTCTACGATTTCCTTACGATTCTCATTCGCAAGTTCGGGGTTTAAAAGCAAAAGCGCTTCATACTTTCTAAGCATTAAAAAAAACCTCCTTATGGTCTATGGCCCTTTCCTTAAGTTTTAGGGCAAGGCGAAAGAAGGGATGTTTAGTCCCTTTCCTGGCATCTGTCAAGATGCTCATCGTATATAACAAAATATAAGGCTAGAAAATAATTATTAATCCAGCTTCATATTTATATTCTTTATGTAAAAAAACTAGATCCCCATAATATTATAACCACAGTCAACAAACATAACTTCCCCAGTAATGCCGCTGGACATATCTGAGGCTAAGAAGGTTGCTGTTTTACCTACTTCTTCAGTGGTTACGTTTTTATGCAATGGAGCGCGTTCTTCAATGTGAGAGAAAATAGTTTTGAATCCAGAAATGCCGGATGAAGCCAGAGTTTTAATCGGTCCTGCGCTGATCGCATTTACTCTGATACCTTTTTCTCCAAGGTCATATGCCAAATAGCGAACGCTGGCTTCAAGAGCTGCTTTTGCAACACCCATTACATTGTAATTTGTGATTACTTTTGAAGAACCAAGGTATGTCATAGCCATAACAGATGAACCTGGTTTCATCAGTGATTCGTAAGAATTACACAGTGTAACCAGTGAGTAAGAGGACACGTCAAGAGCAAGGTGGAACCCGTCACGTGAAGTTTCGACGTATCTTTTCTTTAAGTCCTCACGGTTTGCAAAAGCTACAGAGTGAACGAGAATATCGATATCTCCCCATTGCTCTTTCACAAATTTCGCTGAGTTTGCTACATTTTCATCACTACTAACATCACAAGGAAATATGAAATCTCCGCCTAATTCTTCGCTGATTGGTTCAACGCGTTTTTTAATAGCGTCATTTACATAACTGAAAGCAAGTTTAGCACCTTGCTTTTTGAATTGTTGAGCAATTCCATAAGCAATGCTTTTTTCATTTGCCACGCCGAAAATAAGTGCTTTTTTTCCTTCCAGCAGCATTAATTTCTCCTTGTAGATAAAAGATATAAATTTACAGACAGAAACCTACAACAAAAGATGATCCTGCATAAAAATATTCATGCACGAAGATATATTAGTTTGTATGCTTATGTCGAATTGATATATTAATAAAAGTTTTTAAGCATCAAGTTCCGAACTGGTCAAGAGCTTAAATGCTTCAAGATATTTTTCACGTGTTTTTGATGCAATATTTTCAGGAATTTGCGGAGCTGGAGGTTGCTTATTGAACTTTATTTCTGTCAGCCAGTCACGCAAAAACTGTTTATCAAAGCTGGGTTGAGATTGTCCTGCTTTATAACCTTCAACAGGCCAGAATCTTGAAGAATCTGGAGTCAAAACCTCATCTATCAAGATAAGTTCATCACCGATAAGGCCAAATTCAAATTTAGTATCTGCTATGATTATGCCGCGTTCACGAGCATAATCTCTGGCACGGTGATAGATAGAAAGAGTTATGTTCTGCACTTTTTCAAGCAGATCGCTGCCAAGCATTTCAATCGCTTTTTCTACAGTAATGTTTTCGTCATGCTCGCCTAAATCCGCTTTTGTGGATGGTGTGAATAAAGGCATTTCAAGCATATCAGACTCTTTGAGCCCTTTAGGTAGTTCATGTCCGGAAACTTTACCTGTAGCAAGATAGTCCTTCCATCCAGATCCGGTAATATACCCGCGAACTATACATTCAATAGGTAATGGTTTTGCTTTCTTTACCAGAACGCTTCGACCTTGAAGCTGATCTTTATATTTATGCAGTACTTCTGGATACTCAGCAACATTTGCAGAAATAAGGTGGTTAGGAATAATATCCTTACACATATCCATCCAAAACAGAGTAATCTGGTTCAGAATTTTCCCCTTATCTTCAATAGGATTAGGCATAATTACATCATATGCGGATATTCTGTCGGTAGTAATAATCAACAGAGTTTCAGCATCTACTTCATAAATATCACGTACTTTTCCTTTAGAGAGAAGTTTCAGTTCTTTGATATCTGTCTCGATAAGATGTTTCTTAGACATTTGAGTTACCTCTTATTTATAGCGTGATTCGATGGACCGAGCATGAGCTTCAAGTCCTTCAAGCCTTGCCAGTCTGGCGATTTTTGCGCCGTTTCTATTAATATAATTCTGATCTGTATAAATCAGACTGGATTTTTTACAAAAAGTGTCGACGGATAAGGCTGATGAAAATCTTGCCGTTCCGACGGTTGGTAATACATGATTAGGTCCGGCAAAGTAGTCACCGATAGGCTCTGGAGTATGATGGCCCATGAAGATAGCTCCGGCATGCTTAATTAATCCGATAGCGGACCACGGATCTTCAAATGCCAGCTCAAGGTGTTCTGGCGCCATGTTATTAGCAAAGTCTATTCCGATATTTCTATCCGGTACTTCAACAATAGCACCCCATGAACTAAGTGATTGGAGAGCGATTTCACCTCTCGGCAATTTCTTAGCCTGAGTTCTGAGCTCTTCTTTAACTTTTGCGCCAAGGGTTTTGTCCCAAGTAATTAAGATAGATGCAGCTAGCGGATCATGCTCTGCCTGTGAAAGCATATCTGCAGCAAGCCAAGCAGGGCAGGCTGATTCATCTGCAAGTATTGCTATTTCACTTGGGCCGGCAATCATGTCTATTCCGACATCTCCGACGAGCTGCCCTTTAGCCGTTGCAACAAATATATTACCAGGACCGGCAATAACATCACATGGAGCAATTGTCTGAGTTCCATATGCAAGTGCACCGATGGCCCATGCAGATCCTGATGCATAAATCTCATTGATTCCAAGTTCCTGAGCTGTAGCAAGAATATATGGATTTAATGAACCATCTTTTCTAGGTGGTGAAATAACCGCTATCTGTTTAACTCCGGCAACCTGAGCAGGGACAGCATTCATAATCATGCTGGAAAGTAGAGGGGTTTCCCCGCCTTGACCGCCAGGAACATATAAACCTACACGGTCAACAGGTCTAACAAGCTGTCCAAGTATTGTTCCGTCTTCGCCTGTAGTCCACCATGACTGCTGAACTTGCCTGCGATGAAAATCTTTGACGTTACGAATTGATTCTTCAATTATTTCTAGATCTTCTGTCTTAACCTCTGTATATGCAACGCTTCTGTTATCTGCAGAAACTTTAAGCATTTCTTCGGTGAAGTCAGGGCAGTCAAATTTTTGAGTATATTTGATTAAAGCCGGATCGCCTTCTGATTTTACATTCTCAAGTATCTCTTTAACTAAACCACTTACTTTTTGATCTGGATTTTTGCGTAAATCAAGCCATTTTTTAATTTCAGGCCATGAGTCCCGATCTGAGTATTTTATGTCCTTGCAAGGCATGGAGGCATCCTTAACGTGAAAGGTGTGAAAATTGTGTTTTCTTTAACGAAGTATATTAGTTTTGATGTGTTTGAGCATTAACTTAATGTGATTCAAAAGTCGAGTATAATAGAATAGTACAAATTCAATAAAAAAGGGCCGGAAGTAAACTTCCGGCCCCGGTGTCAGGACTAATTGTTTTAGACGGTCTAAGAATTCTTAGAATGCGTAAACAAGACCAACTGCTAACTTAAATGCTGCGTCATCTTTGCCGTCAAGACGGTTGTTACCATTTGTGTCTGTGTAACCGCTCCATGTGTCTTTATCAAGATCCATGCCGATATAACCGAATTCAACGATAGCTGCCAGTTCGTCATAGATCTGGTAGTTGGTGTTGAAATCAACTTCCCAAGCCTGGTCTTTGTCAGTCAAGAACTGACCATTAGGGCTAATGTTGGTCAAGCCAGCAGGATTGTTTTTGATCAGGTCAGCATCGTTGGTACCCTTGATGTACAAGAAGTGCAGATCATGAGTAAGTTTATCGAGGAAGGAAATTCCTTCGAAAGAAAGACCAACTGTCATCTGTCCAACCTGCTGGTTAGAGTCAAGGTCAGATTTGGTAAGAGCGGAATCACCATAGTAGTAAGAACCGAATGCCCAGTCATTGTTAACTACTGGAAGACGTTCAGAACCGTTGTCAAGTTTATCATCTTCACCGGAGGTGTAAGCGAAAACAAGTTTAGGCTGTACAAAGTCAAGGCCTGTGTATGCAAGAGAAGCATCCATTCCCCAACCTTCACGGTCATTCTGTCTCTGGTTAGCATCAACAGAACCGTAAACAAAGTCAGCTTTGAGTACGATAGGATCGAATGCTGTCATTGCGAAAGAAGTACCAGCCCACCATGCGTCTGCATCTTTATTAAATGCAACTGCGTTAGGAGCAGTTAAACCAGGCATAGATGCAACTGCAGAAAATGTTTTCTGCCCGATGTTACCATACATTACATAAGGGGTAGCTTCGAAGCCATCAATGGTAACAGGAAGAGCTGCATAGAACAGGTCTAATTCATCATCTTGGTTGTTTGCTGCATTCCCGAATATTTTTTTGCCGAAGGTGTTATCGTCAGTAGAGTTAGCATCGTATGCACGGACATAACCTACAGCAACAGAGATCTGGTCTGTGATAGGAGAGCTAACAGTAAGAGCACCGGCATCAAGGTCACCTAAGACCATGTTGCCTGCTGCTGCGCCAGGAAGGTTGATAGAGAAGATACCGGCTGTTGTCAGTACTTCAGTATCAGGGAAGCGGTACTGCAAGAATACGCGTTTAATATTGAGGTTACGTGCACCATTGCTGTTGTCATTACCATTTTCAAGTACAGAAGATGCGTAGTTGTTAGAATCACCAAGACGTGTTCTATATTCAACGAACAATTCTGACATCAAGTTTTCGTTTGCAATGAAACGGAACTGTGTACGAGCACGGAACCAGAAGTTAAGATCATCTTCCTGAGAGCCAGAATGTTTTGCTGAGAGGAAGTCGCTGTTGTCCATGATGTTAGCCTGGAACTGGAATTGACCTTTAGCTTCCAGATCCACCGCTGAAGCGGTACCAGCCATTCCGAGCACCATAGTGGCGAGGATGGCGAGAATTACCAAACGTTTCATAATTGTTTTCCTTCTTTTGCTGAATGAATGTAGTTAATGCACAATTGCCTGACACCTACCTTCAAGAAAGGTTCTATCGCTTCATAAATTTTTTTGCAAGCCAAAAAATACATTTTTTTGACTGAAGTTAAATTTTTTTTACCGTATAAAAAATTATACTATTTAAAATGTTTTAAAACTTTAGATATTTTCTAGACAGGGGGTATTGTGTTATAAATCCTTTATTGACAAGGATCTCTGCTCTGGATAGTCCAGAATATGTATATTTCGTGAAAGTATAAAAAATTATACAAGGCTGGTTAATATGGGATTTGAGTTTATTAGTGCCGATTTTCCGACATCACCCGGTGTTTATCTGATGAAAGATTCCACTGGTCTTATCATATATGTAGGGAAAGCTCGAATTCTTCGAAACCGTCTTTCGTCTTACTTTCGTTCCAGTCAGAATCATACTCCCAAAACTAAAGTAATGGTTTCCAAGATAGCATCTATTGATATCCTTGTTACAGGGACAGAAAAAGAGGCTCTTCTGCTGGAAGCCAGTCTCATTAAGAAGCATAGACCACGTTATAATGTTGTTCTGCGTGATGATAAGCAATATGTCCTTTTTCAACTTGATAAACGATCTGAGTATCCTCGTCTGCGATTGACCAGAAAGGTTGTTCGTGATGGATCTGTTTATTTCGGGCCATATACTTCCAGTTACTTTGCCAGAGAGACATGGAAGATACTCGGCAAGGTGTTTCAATTACGCAAATGCTCTGATTCAGCGTTTAAAAACAGAGTCAGACCATGTTTGTATCATGATATAGGACAGTGCTTAGGGCCTTGTGTAAATTTTGTTCCTAGAGAACAATATATGGTTTTAGTGAAAAAAGTTGAGATGCTGCTGTCTGGCAAAGCACACGATTTAATTTCAGATTTACACCGTGAAATGGAAAGAGCTGCTGCAGAACTTGCCTATGAACATGCCGCGAAGATCCGTGATCAAATCAAAGCAGTCAGTAAAACAATCGAAAAACAGTCCGTTGTTCTTAATGATAGAGCTGATATTGATGTACTTGCCCTTGCGGAGTCTTCCCGTGGAATAGGTTTAGGATTACTTTTTGTCAGACAAGGGCGCTTGCTTGATAAAAAAGATTTTTTCTGGCCCGGACTGAGTCTTGAAGACGGAGAAGAAGTTTTACATAGTTTTATATCTCAATTTTATTCTTCAACAAAATTTATTCCGCCTAAACTTTTGGTTCCGTTTGAATTCGATATGCATAGCTCGCTTGAAATTCTTACTGAACGCTCTAAGTCTGATGTCCGTATTACCACTCCGCAAACAAGTGAAGAGAAACGACTGCTAGATATTGCCCGTAAAAATGCGTCACTAGGTGCAAAAGAGAAGAATAATGAAGATATATTAGATATTTTGTCAGCTAAATTAAATCTTGCGGATTCTCCGCAACGGATTGAATGTATAGATGCATCACATTTAGGCGGAGAGGGTATGCGTGTCGGAATGGTTGTATATGAACAAGGTAAACCGGAAAAATCTCAATATCGTACGTATACATTTCCAGAGCTTGAGTATTCTTCCGATGACTATGCAGCTTTATATCATTGGGTCTTAAAACGTATTGAATCCGGCAGCCCTTGGGCAGATCTTATCTTAATAGATGGTGGTAAAGGGCAGCTTGCATCGGTTGAAAAGGCTTTTTTTGAGAATTGGCAGGACAGTGCTCCTATTCCGGCTTTAGCTTCTATAGCAAAGGGACCGACCAGAAAGGCCGGAGAGCTTGAAGATAGAATCTTTACGCCAGGACGTAAAAATCATCTGTCATTAAAAGGTGGAAGTCCGGCTCTGTTATATCTACAACGATTACGCGATGAGGCACATCGATTTGTAATTGGAAAACAGCGTAAATCCCGTAAGAAAAAGGTTTTGCAAAGTGAAGTTCTGAGTCTGCCGGGAATAGGGCCGAAAACAGCACGATTGTTGTGGGATGAATATGGTTCGGTGCAAAAAATGAGAGAAGCAACAGCAGAAGAACTTTCAAAGGTTCAGGGGATCGGCAAAGTCAGGGCAAAACAAATTTATGATTCTTTTAAAGAACTTGGATAGAGATAATCTTATCTTTTACAGTTTATAATTATTTTTATTAATCAAAAATTCGGAGACTTAGGAACCTTTTTTTCAAAAATGTCCCTAAGTCTCCGAAGAAATATGAAAAGCTCTTTTATATTATAAATATCAGGACTTAATTTCAGTGTTCACACCTACAATCAACTCAACAACTTTGCATTCAGGTGCAGTTTTAGCAACTTCAGACATAAATTTTGATGTGTTCTGTTCCAAAATAGGGAATGTTCCCCAGTGCATAGGTATTGCATTTTTGCATCCGAGCAACTTACAGGCGTAAGCTGCATCGCTTGAATCCATAGTGAACCATCCTCCTGTCGGGAGTATGGCGACATCAATATCATTCATTTTTCCAAAAAGTTCCATGCTGGAAAATAATCCTGTATCTCCTGCAAAGTATACACAAAAATCATCTTCATAAGTTAAGATATATCCTGCAGGGGCTCCTTCGTTTGAGGAGTGCATGGCCTGAACCATTTTAATTTTTATACCTGCGGCTTCAACTGTTCCGCCAATATTCATCCCGATAATATTATTTCCGCTTACTCCTTGTGCGATCATGCTTTCAATAAAATCAAAGATACAAACAAGAGTAGCTCCTGTAGCACAACATATTTCAGCAGCCTGCCCGACATGATCTCCATGATCATGCGTAACTAAAACTACATCAGCTTCTTGGACGGAGTTCCATGATGCAGGAGCTTTAGGGTTGCCTTCAAAAAAAGGATCAATAATTACAGTTTTGTCTCCTGATTTAATTTTAAAGTTTGAGTGGCCGTTCCATGTAAAAATATGGTTCATGATTACCTCCATGAGTTTTCTCCCCAACGTGTGTATAAATCGTGGGGAATACTTAGCTGTTCAAGAATACGTCCAGTCATATGATCTGCAAGATCGCTAATTGTTTCAGGAATATGATAGAATCCGGGGGAGGCTGGCATTATAGTCCCGCCTGCCAAAGTTATTGTCTCCATGTTTCGGAGATGTATCAGGCTCAATGGCGTTTCGCGTGTGAGAAGAATAAGTTTGCGACGTTCTTTAAGGGACACATCAGCGGCTCTGTGAATTAAATTTGACCCCATTCCATTTGCTATTGCAGCGAGAGAACTCATTGAACATGGGCATATAATCATGCCGTCATGTTGCCATGAGCCACTGGCCGGAGGTCCGGAGATAAGATTTTGCTGATAGACGGAATCTGCATGATCGGTGAGATCTGTCGGTTTGAAGCCTGTTTCAAGTTCCATAACTTTAAGCGCAGCGTCAGAAATAATAAGGTGAAGTTCAATATTTTTATGTTTTCCTAGCTCCTTAGCAAGGCTCACAGCATAAATTGTTCCACTTGCTCCTGTCGCTGCAAGTATAATTTTTTTTTTATCCATATTAACTTCCTAAATCCTTTAACTTTGTCTTAATTCTATTCAGTATCTTATTAAAAAGTTTTGAAGACTCTTTTGTAATTAAGTTAAATACAACAGGGGGGAGGAGTTGACAAGACTTGTAAAAGGAAGATTATTTTTTCAATATAAATTTTTATAGTATTCTTAATTTCTTGAATTTTGAACTCTCATGTGAGAGTAGAGACGAATCTTAACCCGATATTTGAAGAAAGTACTTACATACATAATTTTTATCAGATGGAGATAATGCAATGGTAACTCTTGGAACAGCCGGAACAAGTTCTGCCCGTAAAGTTATGCTTCTTGGCGGCGGAGAACTTGGTAAAGAAGTAGTAATTGAAGCTCAACGTTTAGGCGTTGAGGTTATTGTCGTGGACAGATACGAAAATACTCCCGCTATGCAGGTTGCACACCGCAGCTATGTGATTTCTATGCTAGATGCTGACGAACTTCGCAGAGTTGTTAAAATAGAGAAACCGGACTTTATTGTGCCTGAAATTGAAGCCATTGCAACTAAGACTCTTATTGAACTTGAAAATGAAGGGTTTACCGTTATCCCTACAGCAAGAGCAACAAGTCTTACCATGGACCGTGAAGGTATCAGAAGATTGGCCGCTGAAGAAATCGGCCTTAAAACATCTCCATACAAATTTGCAGATACGAAAGAAGAATACCTTGCAGCCGTGAAAGAAATCGGCATTCCATGCGTAGTAAAGCCTGTTATGAGTTCATCCGGAAAAGGGCAGAGCACTGTGAAAAGTGAAAGTGATATTGATCACTCATGGGAATATTCTCAATCCGGCGGTAGAACTGGGCAAGGGCGTATTATAGTAGAAAAATTCATTAAATTTGATTACGAAATTACTTTGCTCACAGTTCGTCACAAGGACGGAACTTCTTATTGTGCTCCGATTGGACATAGGCAGGAGGATGGTGATTATCGCGAATCATGGCAGCCACAGCCTATGACTGAAACAGCTTTGAATAAAGCACAAGAATATGCCCTTAAGATTACGGATGCCCTTGGCGGTAGAGGTCTTTTCGGGGTAGAACTTTTTATCAAAGGTGAAGAAATTTATTTCAGCGAAGTTTCACCGCGGCCTCATGATACCGGGCTTGTAACAGCCATTTCTCAGGATCTCAGTGAATTTGCACTGCACGTTCGTGCGATACTTGGGCTTCCGGTTCCAGTAATTCGTCAATATGGACCTGCGGCATCAAGCGTTATTCTTTCAAACGGCAAATCGACTTCTCCTGCTTTTGCTAATGTTGAGAAGGCACTGGAAGAAGCTGACACTAAAGTTCTTATTTTCGGAAAAGGCGAATGTAACGGTGTGCGCCGTCTCGGAGTTGCTTTAGCCTTAGGAAAAGATATTGATGATGCCAAAAAGCGCGCTATTAAAGTTTCTTCATCAGTTGAAGTTTTGTATTAAATTGTTATTAAACTCTGTTTCTTAAGGGTTTAAATAGATTGACTGTAAAGGCAGCCCCATGAGTATTATTTAATACTCATGGGGCTGCCTTTTGTTTAATCGTATTTTTAACTCTACCAAGATTGACAAATTAGTTCTAAAAGGGGCATTTGTTTTGCTCTTATTGATTAAAGACGAAAAAATATCGGTTGTAATCGTCTTTTATTGATATAAAGTTATTAATTTTTAGTTTTGAGTAAAATTTATTCGTTTGCTGTTTAATGTGTTTATGAAAATTTGAATTTAATTATTAGCTCTGAATTTATTAGGTAAAAAGATTCTGATCTTTTTATTTAATTTTTCTGTAAAGGATAAGTTGTTATGAAATACGAAGCTAATGGGTGGGCTTTAGCTCCTCTTGTCTTATTTTTAGTGATATTTATCGGGACAGGTTTTTCTCTTACTATGAATGGAACAAGCATGGCATTTTACCAACTGTCTGCCACTGTTGCCATTCTTCCTGCTATTGCATGGGCCGTCTGGATGGGAAAAGGAAAAATCAAAGATAAAATAAATATTTTTCTTAGTGGTGCCGGAGAATCCGGAATCATAACAATGTGTATGATTTACTTGCTTGCCGGAGGATTTGCTTCAGTTGCAAAGGCAATCGGAGGCGTTGAGTCTACAGTTAATCTAGGTTTATCAATTATTCCTGCTTCAATGGTTCTTCCTGGCCTGTTTATTATTGCGGCATTTATCGCAACTGCAATGGGAACTTCAATGGGAACTATTGCTGCTATTGCCCCAATTGCGGTCGGTGTAGCTGGTAAAACAGATATCACTTCAGCTTTACTTATGGGGGCGGTTGTCGGCGGCGCCATGTTCGGAGATAACTTGTCCATGATTTCTGATACGACTATTGCAGCAACTCGTACACAGGGTTGTGAGATGGGCGATAAGTTTAAAATGAACTTTATGATTGCTATTCCCGCAGCGGTTATGACGATAGTTATTTTATATATGCTCGGTGAAGGTGGGCAGGTTTTGCAGCAGGGAACATATAGCCTGCTTAAAGTTTTGCCATATATTATCATTCTCGTAATGGCCGTTGTAGGAATTAATGTATTTATTGTCCTTGGCGCAGGGATTGTTTTTACTGGAATTGTTGGCTTATTCGCTGTTGCTGATTTTAGTGTCCTTAAATTTTCACAAGATATTTATTCCGGCTTTACGGGAATGCAGGAAATTTTAGTCTTGTCACTGATGATTGGCGGACTTGGAGAATTGATTAAATATCATGGCGGAATTACATATATCATCAGTTTTATAGGTAAGTTGACTCGCGGTACTAAGTCGACTCGTGCCGGAGAATTTAGTATCAGTGCTCTGTCAGTTTTATCTGACCTGTGTACTGCAAATAATACTGTAGCAATCATTTTGACTGGAGGAATGGCAAAAGAAATTGCAAAAAGTCATAATGTCGATCCTCGCCGCAGTGCCAGTCTTTTGGATATTTTTTCCTGTGTTATTCAGGGAGTAATTCCTTATGGTGCACAAATTTTGCTTGCAGGTTCAATATCACAAATATCCCCTTTAGAAATTATTGGGAACATGTATTACTGTTATATACTGGCGTTTGTTGCAATAATTAGTATCATCACCGGATTTCCACGGATGAAAAAATAGATTCTTTTAATATATTAAAGAAGAAGGCCCCCGTAATTTTAAATTAGTTGCGGGGGCCTTTTTAGGTTTTGACAATGGTTGCAAAAAAAACTTCCGCAAAATGATAAAATAATGATAACTAAATAGAATCTATATTGCTCAAGCGTTATGAATATTTTTCTTGCCAAAACTAATCACAATCAAGTTTTAACTTGTTCATGGAGGTTGGTATGACGAAAGTTTGCACACGCAGTAATTTTTTTCTTAAATCAATTTTTATAATTTTAATGTTAATGATTTTTGCAGGTTTTCTACGCCCAACATCTGCTTTCCCGAGAACATTAAAAACAATTGTCGTTCCTGATAGAATTCAATCTCATATGCAACCTGAAATTTTTTACTCATTTAAAACATCTGCTCATCGTTCTAAAGTTGAAAAAAATCTAGATATGAAATTTACAGTTTTTAATCCGTACCTAACCAATGAACCTTCCGGTAAACAGAAAGAAGTTCTTAAGTACCTAGAAGCCGGAAGAGATTTAGTCGTTCAGAAGAAAAAGATCTTGAAAGATGGTGAAAGACTTTTTGATGTAATTATGGCTGACATTAAAGCCAATCCAAATTCACCACTTGCAAAGGCTCGTTCAGCAATTGCTGAAATCATGAAAGGCTATTGTTTGCTCGTAATTGAGTCGACAGGGATTACGGTCTTGCATCCAATTTTTTATAATCCTGAAGTTAAAGAGCTGGAGGTTGGATACGCAACAAGTGACGATGTAAATGATACTCTATATGGTCTTTTTTTTCTTGATGCTGCTTTTGCGCAGGGGAAACCTGTTTTTGGGACTTGCCATGGAGCACAGTTAGGCTATTTATATGCAGGCGGCGGATTGATCAGGCTTTTCCCTCCTGTAAAAGAGTGGAAAATTAAACCGTTGTATGCACGCAAAAATCCTTACGGAGCACCTATTGAAATTTGGGCAATAGATAAAATGCTGAATGCGCGTGATCAAAATGATCGTACTGAATATGCCTTAATCAAGTATCCCTTGCCTAAAATGTTTGGTAAAGGAGGAGTTAGTGGGCAAGCATACGTGAATAAGGATTTGAATCATACTCTAGGAATGACAGAACCTGTACCGGCAATCGATGATTTCGAAGTTATTTCGTATCACCCGCTTAGTTTGAAGAAAGGGGAGGTTGATAAATACGAGATCAAAGGTAATGTCCCGGGATATCCGCAAGTCAAAGACGCTAATCGTGAAGAGTTTAATAAGGCGTTGCGCAGGGGGGTAATTGTTGACCTTTATAAGTTTAAGACCTTGTTGGGATTTCAATATCATCCGCAGTACACATATGACAGTTTACAGACTTCAGCTGTATTTGATTATTTAGTCACACAGGCTGCATCTGTTCACTAAACTTTACATTGAATAACTGAAAGCCCGTTCACGCTTAGTGTAAACGGGCTTTCATGTGGAGTGCTACTATCCTTCTGGTTAGTTGCATTTAGACTGTAACTTCAGTTACTTGATTCCTTTAGGATGACATACGGAGGCTGTGCATCCCGTCATTTTAGGATCATTTCCGAATTCTTTAACGTGACACGATAAGCATGAATTACGCTTTGTGTTGTTACGTTTAATATGCATTGCCTTGAAGTAAGACTTATAACCTTTGACAGGGACAGGTTCAAAGTTTGTGTGACAGGTCGCACAACTTGTAGGAACCTTGGTTTTTTTCAGAGCATGATGGCAATCAACGCATTCAAAACTTTCGTGAGCTGCGTGATCGAATTTAACTCCGATATTGTTTTTGCTGTTACCCTTGATGAAGTTGATCATAATCTCACCTTCAGGAGCTTCAAAAGCTTTCTTGTCACCTGCATTTGCTGCGATAGTTAAAACCGTTATGCCTAGACAGAGCAGGCACACGATAAATAAGTTTTTCATTTTATTTCCTCTTTGTGTGCCTGTTTATGCTTTATTGTTTTTACCGACAGCCGCTTTTAAAAAACCGCGACGTGATTGCTTTGTAGAAGCGGGGGCATGAGCCATTAGAGTATTACGCTGTTCTGCAGAAGCCAGAAGATGATCATGATAATTTTCTGGTGCAGATTCGCATAGGTAAATAACTCGGACATCTTCAGGGTCGGCAAGGAAAGCTTTCGGATTGGTTTTTTGAACCTCTGCCAGACGCTTATTTGCCAGTGCAAGTATATCATCACGATCACCGAAGTTCATGGTTCCGGTCGGACAGCTCTTTACACATGAAGGGAGCATGCCCATTTCAACTCTGTCGATACACATATCACATTTGTTCCACAGACCTGTTTTCGGATCCTGACGTGGTACATTGTAGGGACAGACTTCCCAGCTTTCAATTTTCCCGAGTTTGATAACGGCTTTATCAGTCATTACAACAGCGCCGGTGTCTGGGTCTTGAGTAACTCCTCCGGGAGCATACATGTTGATCATGTATTTACATGGAGGCTCAATACAATGCCTGCACTGTTCAGGAAAGAACAACCATTTTAACTTATCCTTATCGTCATGCACTTCATTAAAGCGTACAAGGCGAATAGTTTTGGAAGACAAGTCCTGAGGATTCTGATGTGAACCAACATTACGGGTATGTTCTGCAGGCATTTTCTTCCACTGCTTGCAGGCTACCTGACAACCACGGCAGGCGGTACAGAGAGTTAGGTCTACGAAAAAGGATTTACCGTTCATTACCTGTCACCCTCCTTCCACTTGCGTAGATTCACCATAAAGGCTTTATATTCAGGAATACCGGTATTTGGATCACCGACGTTCGGTGTAACGATATTAGCTGAGTCTCCACCGTTGATAGGCGTTACCCAGCCGAAATGCCATGGCATACCGACCATATGAATCTGTTCACCTTGAATTAAGTAAGGACTGATTCGTTCGGTAACTATTGCAATAGCCCATAGCGATCCGCGAATACTTTCAATTGTGACTTTATCACCATTTTCTATCCCGCGAAGTTTAGCAAGTTCCGGGCTGATCTCTACAAACATCTGCGGTTCAGCTTCAACGAGCCATGATTGCCAGCGGGTCATTGAACCTGTCTGCCAATGTTCGGTGACACGATAAGTTGTTCCGACAAATGGATAGCGCGGATTACAAACAGCTTTTTTCTCACTTAGAATCTGCACAGCTGTTGGGTTGTGAAGATGCTTAGAGAATGGATGTTTTGCAACCGGACATTCGAGCGGTTCATAGTATTCAGGAAGTGGTCCATCAGCGCGACCTGGCCCAAACAGTTGTCCAAAGCCATTTTTACGCATGATGAATGGATGTTTAGTTCCTGGTTTCCATCCGCCATCAGGAACATCGCCGACCCATTTTGTGCCGTTCCATTCAATAACAGCTTTTTTGGGATTCCAAGGATTTCCTTTGGAGTCAACAGATGCACGGTTATATAAAATACGACGGTTAACAGGCCAGCACCATGTCCAGTTCGGGAACAAGCCGATTTTTGCCTGCTCTTTAGTCTGAGAAGCATCATGCCTTTCAGCTTTATTGCCTTCATCGGTTACGGAGTTACAATACAGCCAGTTACCGGAAGTAGTTGAACCGTCAGCCTGTAAGTAAGCAAAGCTTGGAACTTGTTGTCCTTTTTTAAAGGATTTACCCTTTATGACAGTATCTCGGGTGAACCATCCGTTAGCAAGTTTAGCTGTCTGCTGAGCACTGAACTCGTATTTACCTTCTTCATTCTTTTCACACATATTATTGAAACTTAAATGTGTGATAGGTTCAGGGTATGCACCGCCTTCAGTTTCATAAAGGTGAACAAGTTCTTCCCATATTTCGTGGAAATAATGACCATCAGTCTTTACATCCCCAAAGTTGTCAGGTCCCTTGTAACGCCATTGCATCCAGCGACCTGAGTTGGAAACTGATCCTTCTTTTTCAATAGACGAAGCACATGGGATAAAGAATGTTTCAGTCTTAACTTTCTTTGGATCCATGTCCGGACCTTTCCAGAAGTCACTTGTTTCACAACGGAAGAGGTTAACGTTAACCATCCAGTCAAGTTTGCTGAGAGCCTTACGGGTTTTAAATGAGTCAGAGCTTGAGCACGCAGGATTCATTCCCCAGACAAGACCGCCGCTAAATCCGCCTTCATACATTCTGTCGATCAATGGAATCCATGAATAGACACTGGCTTTGTGTGAATCCAACCGAGGAAGATATTGATAACCTTCTTCCGGTGTGTTTTCAGAATACATAGCCTTTATAAGACTGGCAGAGTACTTAGGATAATGTTGCCACCAATTTGCACTTTCCGGGTCTTTGCTGGTAGGAGTGTAAGTCTTGTTGTATTGTTCCAGAGTATCTTGACCTGCAAGCGGAGTCTTAAGATATCCGGGAAGAATATGATAAAGGAGGGCATAGTCAGTTGAACCCTGAACGTTACATTCACCACGAAGTGCGTTAACACCTCCGCCGGCAACACCTATGTTACCGAGCATAAGCTGAATCATTGCCATGGCGCGAATATTCTGAACACCGACTGAATGCTGCGTCCAGCCCATTGCGTACATGATAGTTCCGGCTTTATCTTTTACTCCGGTAGCTGTGTATGTCTTGTAGAGTAATTCTAGATCATTAGTTGAAACACCGGAAATAGATGAAACTTTTTCAGGTGTATATCGTGAGTAATGATTTTTAAGAATCTGGAAAACACACCGAGGATTTTTAAGGCTTTTATCTTGCTTCGGAACACCTTTTTCATCAAGCTCAAAAGCCCATTTTGATTGGTCATATGAATTGGTTGTGTGGTTGAATCCGCTGAATAAGCCGTCTTTAAAACCGTAATCTTTGCCAACTATAAAAGATGCATTGGTATAGTTGACCATGTATTCAAGGAAGTACTTTTTGTTTTTGATGATATAGTTGATCATACCGCCAAGGACAGCGATATCAGTACCTGAGCGTAAAGCAATATAAGCATCAGATCTGGCTGATGTACGAGTGAAGCGTGGGTCGACATGTATGATTTTGCCGCCGCGCTGCTGAGCTTTTACTGCCCATTTAAAGGAAATTGGGTGATTTTCGGCAGCGTTACTGCCCATTATCAAAATACAATCACTGTTTTGTAAGTCGTTCCAGTGATTTGTCATCGCGCCGCGTCCGAACGACTCTACCAGAGCCGCAACTGTTGCGCTGTGTCAGATCCTTGCCTGATGTTCAACATAGACCAGGCCTAAAGAACGCATGAAGCTGTGCATCGCTAGACATTCTTCATTATCCAGCGCAGCGGAACCAAGAGAAGCGATTCCCATGGTACGGTTAACAACCTGACCTTTATCGTTCTTTTTTTGAAAAGACTTGTCACGAGAATCTTTTATAAGGCGGGCAATACGTTTTTTGCAAAAATCCCAATCTTTTTCTACAAACTCTTCACCGTAAGGTGCGCGGTACATAAACTTGCCGGGACGTTCCGGGTTTTCTGTCATCTGAATTGAGCTTGCGCCCTTAGCACAAAGCGAGCCTTCATTAATAGGGTGATCAGGGTCACCTTCAACGTTTACAGCACGTTTGGTTTCAAGGGAGGTATTTACTAAAAGACCGCAACCTACAGAGCAGAAAGCACAGACAGAAGTGGTTTGCTTGGTCCACTTAGGATCAAGGTTTTTAGCCCGATCAACTGCCGGAGCAGCAAAAGCTTTACTGAGTCCACCAAAGGCTGGAACTGCGGCAAGTCCGGCGGCTGCAACCGTCGTGAGTTTCACAAAATCTCTACGATTAATTCTCATCATCGCTCCTTAAATTTTGTTTTGGTTATCTTCCACAAATTTCTTGCCCTAAAGTGACTTGCAAATCGTAACTGGATAAACTGACATAATTATGGTTGCTAAAAATGCCCTAAGCTTTTTCCCATTTTGTCCGTTGCGGCAGCGTAATTTTCCAGCGAAATGCCAAAACCATTAAAAGGCAATTGAAAACAGATAAAAATAGTCAATAAAATATAAAAATTCTATTCTCTTAAATTAAAACTATACACATAATTAAAAAGATTAAAAAAAAACTTGCTTGTTGTGCGACTGACACAATTGCAAGTTTTAGTGATTAATTAAACCTAGAGGTCTATTGTGATAAGTTGTTGTTATATAATGATATATGTTAGAAAAAGATGTTTGAGGAGTTAAACTCTCCAAAACTTAAAAGGCTATGTGGTAAAGAATTTAATAGAGTTTTTATTCTGTAATATATTAAATTAATTAGTTAATTATGTTTTAATGATTGGTTGAAGTTTATTATTTCATTTGAGACATAATAAAAACTCCCGCAATCCTTTTAAATGAATGCGGGAGTTAGCAAGTACAATTAATTAAAATCTTTGTTATGTTGATTAATCAAATTTTTTGCGAGCAGTTCCATCTTTATAGAATGGCAATTCACTTTTAATTGCTTTCAGGTCCGTTCGTGCTCCTTTAACTACATATTCAGCAGAATCCGCAGAATCCGCTTTCACATATGCAAGAGCAATTGAAAATCCAAGAGTAGGAGAGAAAGAACCGCTGGTGACAACTCCGACTTCTTTATCATCAAGGAATACCTTGTCTCCATGTCTTGCGGAGCGACGGCCTTCAATAGTTAAAGGAATCAACATTTCTTTAACTTCTGTGAACGCATCGTCAGAAAGTACAAAGGAGTAGCCACCTTCACGCGGATTATGCTCTGTATCCAAATCCTGACCGTAAAGAGGATAACCCAGTTCAAGACGTAAAGTATCTCGTGCGCCGAGTCCTATCGGTTCAACATCTTGGACTGCAACGAGTTTTTCCCAAAGAGAAATAGCCTTGTCAGCAGGAAGATAGAATTCATATCCAAGTTCGCCAGTATAACCTGTGCGGCTAATAATGAGCTTATAACCGTCAAATTCAGTCTGTTCAAAGTTAAAATATTTAAGATGCTTAAATTCTCTACCAAATACTTTTTCAAGTACATCTAAAGAAAGTGGACCTTGTAAATCAATTTTAGCTGTTTCATAAGAAATATTTTCGAAATTAATTCCATCAGGAAGATGACTATCTATCCAGTTAAAATCACCATTTTCACAGGCGCCGTTAACAACGAGCATGTAAGAATCTTCAGCTAGGCAGTAGATAATAAGGTCATCTAGAACACCACCTTTATCATTTGGCAAAAAGCCATAACGGCATTTACCGGAGGCGAGTGTGTCAAGGTTTTGCGTGACAAGTTTATTGAGAGCATTTTTTGCTCCGTTACCTGAGACTAAAAATTCACCCATATGGCTGATATCAAAGATACCTGCTTTTTCACGGGTATGTTTGTGCTCTATGATAATACCTTTATATTGAACAGGCATTTCAAATCCAGCGAAAGGAACCAGTTTTGCTCCATTTTCACGATGCCATTCAGTAAGGGGGGTAGTGCGTAAAGATGACAAATTATCCTCCAGTTCAAAACTGATAGTTTATTTAGGCTTGAAGTAGCCTATTCTCTTGGGTTGAAATTAAAACATTCCGCTTACAACTGTTCCGTCTTCGTATTTAGTACGACTTTTTCGAATTGATTTAAATTCATCTAATAGAACGACTAAGCGTCCATAATATTTTTTAATTTTAAGACCATACTCAGTAAGGCTGTCTTCAGAACATGTTATATATGTACGCCTGAGGTAAGGGTCATTTAGAACTCTGTCCCCAATACTTAAAGTTGTCGCTACAAGCTTATCGAAATAGTTTACTATTTCAAATTTAAGGTCATTCATAATTCCAGTCATTTCTTGAAGCATTTCTAAGTAGGTAATTTTTTTACCACGGAAGACTCTGTCTTTAAGATCTTCCAAAATTTTTAGTTTTCTTGCTTGCTGGATGTAGCTGTATTTAGACCATACTTCTTGATATAAATCTGAATGATCGTTGAACTTGTCATAATTATCTGGTGTAAGTAGGTAACTGTCCAGAACTTTTACAACGCCGGAATAGAATTCTTCGGAATAACCGACAATTCTGCGCTGATGTTTGGAAAGCCATGCAAAAAGAAATTTTAAACGTCGTTCGTGTGTTTCTGTATCCTGAATCAGTTCATTTCGTTTATAAACAATATTGCCTGCATATTCACCGCGTACAATATCGTTTAAAAGCAGAGTCATACTACTGGCATCTTTAATAATATTGAACTTTGTAGAGCATTCACCAGTTAAAGGGTGAATTACTTCCTGTTTGTAAACAGATAATGCACGATCCTCACGTACGTTTTCCAAGTTAAATTTATGCTGGCGGTATCTAACTTTTAGAATAATAACACGTTTTTTAGCATCAACAAAAAATCCGCCTTTTTTCAATTCAGTCAATGTTTCTTTATTTTCAGGACTTACTTGCACTAAAGCAATTTTTTCAACACGCGGATAATGCTTCGCCTTCGGATGTGAGAATAAAGATGTTATGGTTCTATCAGATTGTCCAAGAACCCTGACCATGAACCTTTCACCCATTCTGAAAAGGCGGCGGGCAAAAAGAGCTGATGATGTTCTTCGCTCAGAAACAATTGGAAATCCATGAAGCTCCATAAGAAAAGTGTAAACAAAAAGTCTGTTTAATTCATATGAAGTATTACTTCCGGGTTTAAATTTCCTGATTTTGATTCCAAATCTTTTAAGTTCTGTGTCCAAATCAGAGGGTAGCGATCCAAAAATACCGGAAAGGTAAAATTTACCGGTATCATCTTGTGCCATAACATGAGCACGTTCAATTTCCAGCAGGTACGGAAGTAGTTCGCCATAATTTTCAATAGCTGAAATGTCGGAAGAACCGAACTCATTCGAAAAATCTTTATGTGATCTTTTAGGAAGTCTGCTTTCAAAAGTTTCAATGTTGATTTTTTTAATAGAATTAAAAAGCGGGCATGAACTTGACTCTTTAGAGTCGTCCTTAGAAACAGGATTGTGCAGTATGTCAAATTGAAAAATTTCGTGAAAATAATTAAGTGGACGTTCAAGCACTACCATGCTGAATCCCGGCAATTTCTTATATTCGTATAAATCTACTTCAAATGAGGGGAGTAGTTCACGAGCATCAACAAGAGGGTAAGCATCTCTTTGTTCAAAATACGGGCGCAGAAGACAATTTTTTATGTGAACATGATCAAGGTGGAGTCTAATCCCATCAAGGGATTTTAAATTATAAAGTTCATCACTGTTAACAGCTGTTCCTTCGGGATTCACTCCCACAAATTTGGAAAAAGCTTTCTGCCACATAAATAAACCCTACAAATACTGAAGGTTTGAAAAAATAATCAATTTTATTTTAAAATGGAATTTATTTGTTAAAAATGGAACTAAATTAATAATTATTATATAAATTAATGAATATATCGAACCGTAAAGAATTACAATGAATTTTTTCTAGATTTTGTATAGAAATTTCGCATAGGAAAAGCTTAGCTTATTGACCGCAATGAGTCTTTCAAATAAGACTAGTAAGAATTTGATTTAAAAATGGAATAATGTATTAGAATATTAATATTAAGGATTAATCGCTGTGAGTTTTGAGAAATGTAATAACCAAAAAAAGAATGATTTTGAGTGTCCATGCACATACGCAGGTTGCCCAAGACATGGCCTTTGTTGCGAATGCATGCATTATCATCGGAAGAAAGATCAATTACCCGCGTGTTATTTCACTGCCGAGCAAGAAAAAAAACATAATAGAAATATAGACTTTTTTATTGAGTGTAGGGATAAATAGACGATGCCTAGAAATGAAATTTTGATAAACATTCTCAGCATTGTCTGCAATGTATTTGAAGCGCATACCGTTGTGTTGTATCTGCCTGACGGGCAACACGGTTACGGACTTTCAACTTTTTTTAGCCTTGGAGATGATGTAAATCCAATTGGTAGCCCGTTGCAGATCAAGAGTTTATCTGGAATAGTTCTTAACAAAAAAGAGCCTCTTTTTATCAATAATATGGATAAAAAGGGAGCAACCCCTCTCGGTTATTATGGTACAAAGGAAGATGGGAAAATCAAAGCATTCATGGGAACTCCACTTGATAACGCGCTAGGAGTTATTTGTTTAGATAGTAAACGCACATATTCTTTCAGTACTAAGGATTTAAAAATTCTTTCTCAATTCGGGAAAATGATTACGTCAATACTGACGTGTATCAGTTCTGCCGATGCGGAAGGGAAGAAGAATGAATATTTTCTGACATTAAAATTGCTGCATGACCTTCGGAAACGACAGCCCAAATGGGATGCCTTTTTGAGTAATCTTTTAGATATGACGGTTGCCGCTAGTAATTATTCTCATGCTTTTTTAACAGTTATTGATCAGAGAGGAACTTCGTTTTATGTAGAAGGTGAGAACAAACCTATACTCCATAAAGAAGACTCTAAATCAATTGCATTTCCAGTAGGAAGTGGCCTTGTTGGTTGGGTGTATAAGAATCAAGAATCTATTTTCATTGATGAAAACAGTCAGGGGCAAGCAAGCTCAAGATTGCTTGGAGCCAGTGCTGCTACTAAGGAATTTTTAAGTGTAATTTGTCTACCTCTTGTTTTTCAGAAAAAAACAAGAGGTGTTTTAGTTTTGGCAAATAAAAATCCATTAAAAATTTCTGAAGATCTTAAAGACTTTTTATTTATGGTTTCTGAATATTTAACGCAATTTCTCGAGAATCTTTTTTTAAAAAGTAAACTCGCTGAAGCTCGGACAGCTTTGCAGAAGGTAACCCCTGCAAAGAATAACGCAATTTTGATTAATGATAATTAATCCCTTCAAAGAAGAGGCTATAATATATGCTATGGGCTAGATTCATAAGCTTTTTAGGCAAAGATCTTGCTATGGACCTGGGTACTGCCAATACACTTCTTTATACACCTAAAGATGGTATTGTTTTAAATGAACCGTCTGTTGTTGCACTTGATGCACGTGATGACTCCGTTATTGCGGTAGGCAAGGAAGCAAAAGAGTATCTTGGAAGAACTCCTGATAAAATCAGAGCTATCCGTCCAATGAAAGATGGAGTTATTGCTGATTTTGAGGTGACAAAAAAAATGATATCTTTCTTCATTCAGAAAGTTATCAATAAACGTAATCTTATTAAACCTAAGATTATTATCTGTGTTCCAACAGGAATTACACAGGTAGAAAAACGTGCAGTTATAGAATCAGGGCAACAGGCAGGGGCGCGTGAAGTCCGACTCATTGAAGAACCTATGGCCGCTGCGATAGGTGCCGGACTTAACATTCATGAACCGGAAGGCAACATGGTTGTTGATATCGGCGGAGGAACGACTGAAGTTGCCGTCATTACTCTTTCCTCGGTTGCTCATAGCCAATCAGTGCGAGTTGCCGGTGACGAAATGAATTTAGCTATTATGCGCTACGTTCAGGATGAATTTAAATTACTGATCGGTGAAAATACAGCAGAACGGGCTAAAATAGCTATCGGCTCAGCCATTGAACTCCCTGAAGCTCTTAATATGACAATTTCTGGAAGAAATTTAATTGATGGTAAACCAAAAGCTATTGAAATTACTGATGCGCATATAAGAGAAGCCATTTCTGATCCTGTTGCTGCTATTGTCACATCAGTTAAGATTGCTCTTGAAAATACTCAACCTGAACTCGTTAGCGATATTGCTACAAATGGTCTTCTTCTAGCGGGCGGTGGGGCCCTTTTAAATGGGCTTGATATTTTGATAAATCGTGAAACAACGCTTAAAGTTATTATTGATAACGATCCTCTGACAACTGTTGTCCGCGGTACGGGCCTAAGTCTACAAAAAGACAAAGGTTTTGAAAAAGTTTACATAAATTAATTTTTATCATTCGGTTATAATTCAATGAATTCGATTCTTAAAAAAGCATCATCGGTTGTTCTTGAGGCTGGAAATATTATTAAGGAAGGATGGGTAAAGCCTAAAAGTATTAAGCATAAAGGTCGTATTGACCTTGTTACTGAGACCGATTTAGCCGTTGAACTTTTTCTTAAAGAAGAACTTTCAAAAATACTTCCTGGAGCTTCCTTTTTAGCAGAAGAAACCGCTGGAAATGCAGATCTTGTTGACCGAACGTGGATAATTGATCCTATTGATGGGACAACTAACTTTGCTCACGGCCTGCCGATGATCGCGACTTCTGTTGCTTTATGGGTTGATGGGGCCGTTGCGCTAGGAATAATTAATCTGCCCATTTTGAATGAACTTTTCACCGCAGTGAAAGGCCAAGGGGCGTTTATGAATGCGGAATCAATTCATGTTTCGGATTGCCGGAGTATGGAGGATTCGCTTATCGCAACAGGTTTTCCATATGCTATTGAGGACCATGTTGATTTCATCACCAAAGCACTGAATAAAGTCCTTTTGAGTACTCAGGGTGTGCGTAGGCCGGGCGCAGCCGCCCTTGACTTGGCTTACCTCGCATGTGGTAGATATGATGGTTATTATGAAAATGCCCTGAAACCATGGGATACAGCATCTGGATGGTTGCTTGTTGAAGAAGCAGGGGGAACTGTTTCAGATTATAATAATAAAGATTTTAACTTGTTCTCACCCTCTATTCTAGCTACCAATTCTAAACTTCATGAGCCACTTGGTAAAATCTTAAAATCTTGCTTATAGCTTTCACATATATCGCTGCTTAGTGCATTTTAACGTGATAGCTATTTCATTTTGTATAACATTTTTATTTCGTTTAAATACACAAGTTTTGGAGCAAGAAGTTCACGACATTCCTTAAGAAGCCATTCCAGTTCATTCATAGAATAGAAAAATCCTGATTCCACTTCATCTGGATTAGGTGCTGGAACTATATTTGGTTTATCCAGAACAAAGAGTTTGATAAATTCGTATCCAGTTTCAGATGAAGCATTTAGTTCTGTAAGTTCTTTGATATTCGCGTATTCTATCCCCAGTTTTGTTTTTAAGACTCTTAAAGCCGCATCTTCAAATGATTCTTTAAAATATACATGACCACTGGCAGAAAGATCCCATCTTCCTGGATAATATCTTTTTTCTGCATTTCTTTTTTGTAGATAGAGTTTTCCATTGCTATCATATACTAGAACGATCACTGATCTGTGTCTCAATGACTGCCTGTGAACTTCAGTAAGGTTCATTCTAGCAAAAGGATAATTTTTAATATCGACAACTTCGACAGAATTGAGTTTATTTTTCATTTTTTTAAATTACTGTTTTTTAATAGATTGCGTGTTCTTCCAATTCACCTTAATTACGTGTAAAGGAATGAAATTCGTGTTATTTACAAATTTAACCTTCTAGTTCTGTTTTACTGACAGATAGTTTACAATATGAAAAGCATAGAAGTCACTACTCGTGACCAAATGATAATCGAAGTCGGGCTGGAATCAATTGATGAGGTTCGAAAGCTTGAAAGTGTGTGTTTTGACTATCACTGGACAGAAGAGCAATTTAAGCTTGGACTTGAACGGAGAGCCTTCTATATTCTTGGATATGTACTAGAAGGTCTGCTGGTCGGATATCTTGCGTACTCAATGGTTCTTGATGAAATGGAAGTACTTAATTTAGGAGTGCATCCAGACTACAGGAAACATGGAATTGCCAGAGAGCTGATGTTGGCCTTGTTAAAGCAATGCCGCGATGCAGATATTGTGAAAGGTTTGCTTGATGTCAAAAAGTCAAATATTCCTGCTATATCTCTTTATGAAAGCTTAGGCTTTAAGCAGGTTGGAGTTCGCAAAAAATATTATCCAGATACTAATGAAGATGCTATTCTTTATGATCTGGAAATGTAAATTATTTAACTATTTAATATAACACCATAAAATACGGAGTGAGTATGCGCTTCATTGACGAACTCGACATTTCGGGTAAAAAGTTACTTTTAAGAGTGGACTTTAATGTCCCTCTCGATGGTGAAATCATTACTGATGATAACCGCATTAAAGCTGCAATTCCAACTATTAAATATGCGTTGGATAACGGAGCTGCTGTAATCGTAATGGCTCATCTTGGTAAGCCGAAAGGTAAAAAAGTCGCAGAATTTAGCCTTAAGCCTGCTGCCAAACGTTTGGCTGAATATCTCGGAATAGATGTTCCTCTTGCGCCGGATTGTATCGGGACTGAAGTTGAGAAAATGGCTGCAGCGCTTAAGCCGGGACATGTTTTAATGCTTGAAAACTTACGTTTTCATCCTGAAGAACAAGGAAAAACTCCTGACGATAGAGGAGATTTCGGTGCAAAATTGGCTGCACTTGCAGATATATATGTAAATGATGCATTCGGTGTTGCTCACAGGCCTAACTCCTCAGTTGTTGATGTCCCTTATCATGCAAAAAAATGCTGTGCAGGCTTTTTACTGAAGCTTGAATGGGAAAATCTTGGCGAAGCTCTTAAGAATCCTGAAAAACCGTATATTGCTATTTCTGGCGGTGCAAAAGTTTCTACAAAACTTGGCATTCTCAATAACTTGATTGGTAAAGTTGATCATTTTATTATCGGTGGAGCCATGGCCAACACATTCCTTCTCGCACAAGGAAAGAATGTGGGGAAATCTCTTGTCGAAGAAGGGCTTGTTGATATCGCTCGAGATATTCTTACTAAGGCAGCAGCTTCCGGAACAAATCTTCACCTTCCAGAAGATTTTGTCTGGGGTAAAAATATCGAAGAAGCTGCCGGGATATGTGATGCCGACCATGTTCCATCGGATGGAATGCTTTTGGATATCGGCCCCGTAAGTACTCAAAAATTTTGTGACGTTATTTCAGAAGCCAAGACAATAGTCTGGAACGGCCCTATGGGACTTTTTGAAAAACCTGCTTTTGCAGAAGGTTCTTTGAAAGTCTGTAAAGCTATGGCCGAATCTGATGGTACTACCATCGTTGGAGGGGGAGATACCGATGCAGTTGTTCACAAGGCTGGACTGCAAGACGACTTCACTTTCATATCTACAGGAGGCGGTTCGTTCCTTGAATTTCTAGAAGGAAAAGAACTTCCCGCCTTCAAAGCCTTGAAGGAGAACTTGGATAAATGAAAAAATTAATGGCCGCTAACTGGAAAATGTATAAAACCCGCGCAGAAGCCAAGGCTACTGCTGAGGATTTTTATTCACGAATTGATGGAAAACTGCCCAGTGATAGGGAAGTTTTAATTGCAGCACCGTTTACGGCTCTTGAAAGCGTCGGTTCTGTGCTAGCTGGCAAAGCTAACTGCCATCTTTGTGCGGAAAATATGTATCCAGCCAAGGAAGGGGCCTTTACCGGTGAAATATCACCGGATATGCTCAAAGACGTTGGCTGCGGATTTGCTCTTGCAGGACATTCTGAGCGCAGACATGTGTTAGGCGAGTCTAGCAAATTTGTAGGCGAAAAAGTTGCATTCGGGTTGAAAGCAGGGCTTTCGATGATTCTTTGTATCGGTGAAACCATCGAAGAAAGAAAAGCTGGAGAAGTTCAAAAGGTTATTGATGAACAACTCGAAGTTGGATTAGCTGAAATTCCTGCTGATTTTTCTCCTGAATCAATTGTAATTGCTTATGAGCCAGTGTGGGCGATTGGAACCGGAGAGGTTGCTGGCCCGGAAGAAATTGTCGAAGCTCATAGTTTTGTTAGAAATAAGTTGAAAAATATTTTTCCTAAAAAAGCTAATGAAATTAGGATCTTATATGGAGGAAGTGTCAAGCCTGCAAACTGCGCCCAGATAATATCGCTTGACAATGTGGACGGAGTATTGGTAGGAGGCGCGAGCTTGGACGGTGAAAGTTTCAGTCAGATTGCTCTGGCATAAAAATACGCCTTAATCCGAGTTAAAAAAAAAGGAAAAAAAAGCTTTGCAAACGCTCGTAATTACAGTACACATTATCGCCTGCGTGTTTCTGATCATCTTTGTTCTTTTACAGAGTGGTAAGGAAGACATGGGGGTAATCTTCGGCGGAGGAAGTGGCTCTGTTTTCGGTAGTACCGGAGCAGGAGGGGTTTTAGTTAAAGTAACCTCTTTTCTCGCAGCGATTTTTTTGATTACATCGCTCAGTTATAACTACCTTGCCGGTAACAGAATGTCAGATGATTCTATCATGCTTCAAGGTGACGGAGTTGTTACCCCGATGCCAGAAGTTGACAAGCCAGTGGTTACTTTTGAAAAGACAGAGTCAGCTAAGACTGACGCTGTTAAAACAGAAGCAGCCAAGACTGAAGAAACAAAATAGTCAGTTAAAAGATCTTTGATAATATAGGTTCAGTTTTTTTCAGAGCCGAGGTGGTGGAATTGGTAGACACGCTAGCTTGAGGGGCTAGTGGAAGAAATTCCGTGGGGGTTCGAGTCCCCCCCTCGGCACCATCTGAAAAATTATATTTAGACTAATAAGTCTAAATATTCTGGACAATTATTTGCAAAAACATCTTGCATATAAATTCAAAATTCGGTAAACCCTCTTTTACCGAAGCGGTTGCAGACATTGCATCCCTCTAAGTCGAATCGCTCTTTGAAAATTCACCTCTAGCCGAGGTGGTGGAATTGGTAGACACGCTAGCTTGAGGGGCTAGTGGAAGAAATTCCGTGGGGGTTCGAGTCCCCCCCTCGGCACCACGAAGTGCATAAAGCCGCAACTTATAAAAGTTGCGGCTTTTTTGTTTTGTAGAGTTTTTTGAAATAAATACTTTTCTTAATCTTTAATTCTATACAGAGTATTTTCTTTTTCACTAATGTGAGTCGTTAAAGTTCCTTGCACTACTAGTTTTCTTAGAACACTTCTGAGCACTGACCTATTTTCAATTAACATCTTATCTTTGTTTAAATATCAATTATTTCATTTCATTTATTCTATTTTTTTGTCCACTGTAACTTTCGCATAGCCTTGAGGTTGTCCTGCTAGTTTTCTTGAGCAACAAAAAAAGCCATAGTCCTTAAGAACTACGGCTTAAAATTTATAGTAAAATTAATAAGTATTTTGTGTTTTAAGAGTAATAGAAGTTACTTATACCTCTCTAACTTAATAGCAAACCAATACTCATCAAAAGAGAATACAGAACCAATACTGCGGCGGTTTTGCCAAGCATACGTATGTAGACAGCACCTGTTTGCGGCAGTCCTATCATCACGCAGAGCTTTATACCTAGTGGTAAAACCGCAAAAGGCAGAAGCATCCAGAAAGATTTCAAAATACAGGCTATTATTAGAGTGCAGAGCAAGGCGAGACCAAACCAGATCCGGTATTCAAATGCGGAAAATTTCCGCCCGAAACGAACGGCAAGAGTACGTTTATTTGCTTTGATGTCTGTTTCAACATCTCGATGGTTGTTCACCACCAGCAGATTCGTGCTCAATGCTCCTATAGCTGTAGCCGCCAAAAGGACTATGTAATTGATTCCTCCGGCTTGCACCATATAGGTGCATCCTACTGCAACCCATCCGAAAAAGATCATCACAAAAATCTCGCCCAGTCCAAGATAAGCCAGAGGGAAGGGACCTCCAGTATAGCCGTACCCTAGAAAAATCGAAAGAATACCGACCGCCAGCAACCACCAACCGCCAAATGGTAGAAGTCCGACTCCAACTATGAAAGCCAGAAAAAAGATCACGGCTGTCATGAACTTCATTTTCGATAAAGAAATTACGCCGGAAGCTGTCATTCGCTTAGGCCCCTGACGTTCTTCCGTATCAGCACCTTTTATAAAATCGAAATAGTCATTTGCGAAATTGGTTCCTATCTGAATAAGCAGGGCAAATAGCAGGCAGAGTAAAGCAGGTACCCACTGAAAACTGTCTGCTTGAAATGCCAATGCGCTGGCAACTAGAACCGGACATACTGCTGCGGGAAGCGTCTTGGGACGAACGGCCAAGATCCATGAGTATAAGCTTGTTTTCATAGTTTTTAATGTAATTTCCAGAAAGGTTAAGAGCGTACTCCTCCCAAACAGACCTTTTAATGAAATTTTGGAAATAAATTTAGATTAAACCTGATTGGGAGGGGTGTTAAAAAAACGAAAAAAGAATCTAAGGCTTAATGTAAGCGAATCCTTCAGCTTGTCGTTTACACAGCTCAACCACGCCTGCTGGAACTATTTCGCAAACATCTACCATATTTTCCGGTTTATATTTGAGCTTATTAAGAGAATTATTGCAGATACAAAATTTAACGCCGTTTGAATGTAGATCTCTCATTCGAGGAAGGAAATTACCACAAAATTCAGTTCTGAAAAGTCGTACTGAGTCACCGTTCGCTACTAGCATAATTTCTGAAGAATCAACTGAAGGATCTTTCAATAAGTTTTCCATATTTCCAAGAGCCATATTCAAAACCTGACCGTCATCCCAATCAATGTGAAAAACAACTTTATAATTCACAGCAAACCTCGCATGTAAAAGTATTTATTTATGGAAAAAGAACAATTATTCATAGACATCAGCTGAGCGTACTAATACAATTTTGACGCTTGCCTGTATATAATTTTATCTAAGGAGACAAGAATGAGTGATGCTAAAAAAAGTGTAGATTACATCTTTCATGGACTTGATGCGCTTGATATCCTGCTTTGTTCCAAGGAAGCAGAAAATCTTAATGTTCGTAATATTGTTGGCCTTCTGCACCCGCTTCTTGAAGACGCTAAAAGACGTGCTCACACTGAAGTTGCGGCAAGAAGTTTAAATAAAGATAACGATTAACATTTATTATTTTAAAGGATTTTCCGGAAATGGACTTAAAAAATCTTGTTTTATCACAGCTTCCACCTTTGATAGAGTTGTATAAACACTTTCACTCTAATCCAGAACTTTCTGGACAGGAAATTAATACTTCACATGTGCTTGGTAATCAGCTTGAGACTTGCGGAATAAAAGTTGTCCGCAATATCGGTGGTTTAGGGATTGTAGGGACTCTTGAAAATGGCGATGGCCCGACAATTATGATTCGTGCTGATATGGATGCACTGCCAATTACTGAAAATTCGGGTGCGGATTATGCTAGCTCTGTTAATGCTCAAGATAGCTCCGGTAATTCTGTAGGAGTTATGCATGCGTGCGGGCATGATTTGCATATGACTTCTCTTGTAGGAGTTGCAAAAATCTTATCTAGCTTGAAAGATACTTGGAGTGGTAAGATTCTATTTGTTGGTCAGCCTGCTGAAGAACCAATGTTCGGAGCTAGAGCTATGATTGCAGATGGCTTATTTAAAAAATTTTGTCGTCCGGATTATTGTCTTGCAACACACGTTTGTCCTAAAGTTCATGCCGGCTCTATTGCGGTTAAACCAGGACCTATTATGGCCGGAGTTTTTCAGCTTAAAATAATAGTTCGCGGTATTGGTGGGCATGGAGCATTTCCCCACGAAACTCGTGATCCTGTAATGCTTGCTGCACGTATTATTTCCTCTCTCCAAACAATAGTTAGCAGAGAATTGAGTCCTCTTAGTCCGGCTGTAGTTACAGTTGGTTCTATCCATGGAGGGACTCGTGCCAACATTATTCCCGAAGAAGTTGTTATGGAGTTGACCTCAAGGTTTTTTGATTCTGAAAGCCGCGATCACATTCTGCATGCAATTAAGCGTATCTGTCGTAATGAAGCTTTAGCTATGGATGTTCCAGAAAATCTTTTGCCTATTATTATTTTGGAAGAGGGTGATGAACTCCCTGCAACTGATAATGATCTTAATTTATACACAGTGGTAAAGGATGCGGTTGTAGAGAATTTAGGTGAAAATCATTTCGTTGAGTCATGTATGGTTATGGGCAGTGAAGATTTCGCGCTTTACAGAAATTCAGATGGGATTGAAATTCCTAGTTGTCTATTTTTTACTGGCGCAACCAGTCATTCAGATATGGAATTGTTCGAAACTGAATCAATTGATCCACCTAATCTTCATAACAATAAATTTCTTCCGCCACCGGAAGAAAGTATTACTGCTGCTGTTACAACAATGACCGCGACAGCTTTAAAATTATTAGATTCACATAAGTAATTAATATCTTACTAAGGTATTGAAATAAATATTATATTAAAAGTATATTTTTGTTTATAAAAAAGGCTGTAATGGTAACATCACAGCCTTTTAATTTTATCAACACTTTTTTATATTAATCTATTCTATAGTGACAGCCTAGACTTTCTTTATTTTTTATTGCCGCAGCTGTAACTGCAATTGCTGCCTGACATCCGTGGAATAAATCAACAATTGGACGACTGACAGGAGTTCTTTTGTAAAAAGATTTTAAATCTCTGTTGAGATTTTGCAAATCGTACATTGCGCGGCTTAGACGCGCTGTTGATCTTGTTATCCCTACATAATTCCACATAATACTGCGGATTAGCATCCAGTCCTGGGCAATTAAAGCCGGATCTTCATTTTCATTTGTACCGGAATTTTCCCAGTCAGGGATTGCATTCATTAACTTTTTACTGATTGATGTCTTACTTGAAATTTTTCTTCCGATATCTTTACCAGCCTCAAATCCCCAGAACATTCCTTCAAGTAGTGAGGTGGATGCCAGCCTGTTTCCACCATGCAGTCCTGTGCATGAACATTCACCGACTGCGTATAACTTGTCTAAAGTTGTTCTTCCTTTTTCATCTACAAGAACACCTCCGCAGAAGTAGTGGGCAGCAGGAACAACTGGAATTGGTGACTTAGTGATATCAGTACCAGCTTCAGTACAAGTTCCATAAATAGTTGGAAATCTTTCTTTTAAGTTATGTTTAACAAAGTTCGCAGCATCAAGATAAACGCATTCTTCTCCAGTTCTAAGGAGTTCTTCTTGAATAGAGCGTGTTACGATGTCGCGAGGAGCAAGGTCTGCTCTTGGATCATAGCGTGGCATAAATGCTTCACCATAACAGTTTACCAGCTTAGCCCCTTCGCCGCGAACTGCTTCGGAGATTAAAAATCTACGGCTAGCTCTTGAGCGTGTGCCTTGATAAAAGGCTGTAGGGTGGAATTGAATCATTTCTGAGTTTATAATTCTAACTTTTGCACGGCTAGCCATTGCTACACCGGATCCGATTGATCCTGTAGAGTTTGTAGTATGCAAAAAGATCTGACCAAGTCCGCCTGTTGCTAATATAGTATAATCGGCCAGTATTGTTTCTACTGCATCTATAGATTCATTATAAACATACGCCCCAAGGCATTTATTGCTCAGGCAATATTTAAAATCTGTTTGTCTGGCATGATGATGGTTGGTCAAAAGGTCAACAGCGGTTCGTTGAGTACAAATAGTAATATTAGGAGTGTTTTCTACCGCTTTTGCAAGGACTTCCATTATAGAATATCCAGTATGATCAGCACAGTAGAGTATGCGCGGAACAGCGTGACCGCCTTCGCGGGTCAGGCAATATTCTCCCTCACTGTGGGCAAATGGCACAGGGTATTTATCCATAAGCAGATGCTTCAAAGCTTCCGGAGCATTTTTTGTCAAAGTTCGGATTGCTTTGATATTATTATAGTTCCATCCTGCTGTTAGGATATCTTTTTCAAGAATTTTAGGAGAATCGCCTGGGCCGGTATAAACAATACCGCCTTGAGCTAACCTGGTGTTACCGGTGAAAAGATCCTCACCTTGAGTTAGCAGGGTAACTTCGATACCTTTTTCCGCTAAAGTTAAAGCTGATATGCAACCGGATATTCCTGCTCCGATAATTAAAACATCAGTTTTCATACGTTTATCTTGCATTCGATTTATCTCGATTGACGGTTGCCATGATGGTTTCCGGCTAAAGGTTAATTAATTTGAATCACGCACAAACCTCAAGCATCCTTTCAAGGGCAACTTTGGCAGGAACTCTGATATCATCTGAAACGTCTTCAAATTTTGCAGTCTCAATATTCTTGAGAAGTTCGGCAAGTTTTTGTTCAGTAACTTTGGCCATGTTACTGCAAAAACTAACACTTAAAGGAACGATGTGTTTGTCAGGAAACTGTTTAGCCAATCTGTTTACCAAATTGGTTTCAGTCCCGATAATTATAGTCGAACCGAGTGGAGCTTCGGCTACAAACTTTATGAGATAGGAGGTCGAACCGTTACCGTCGGCCGCTTTAACCAGTTCAGGAGGACATTCAGGATGCACAATAACTTTTGCGTCAGGATGTTCCTTACGTAGTTTTTCAATTTGAGAAAGTTTAAATCTTTGGTGAATTGCACAAAGGCCGGGCCAGATTAGAAGCTGTTTATCCGTAGTTGCTTTAGTATCTAAATTTGCGCCTTTGTTCCGAATGTCTAAAATTAATCTTTTTTCTTCTGGAATACCAAGCTTATCAGCTGTGTTCAGCGCAAGATTTTTATCAGGGAGAAAAAGAACACCATCACCTCTTCCAAGCGCCCATTTTAACATCTTTTCAGCATTTGCTGAGGTGCAGACTGATCCGTCATGTTTTCCGCAAACGGCTTTTACTGCTGCGGGGGTGTTAACGTAAGCAAGTGGAATAATCTTTCGGCCAGTTTCGTTAAGTATTTTAGATACGATTGTATCAACCAACTCAGCAGGGGCCATATTCGCCATGACACATCCCGCAGAAGAGTCTGGTATATAAATCTTTTGATTATCTTTACGGACGATGGCTGCAGATTCAGCCATAAAATGAACGCCGCAAAAAACAATATATTCGGCATCAAGTCTTTCAATCTGTCTAGCCAGTTCAAGCGAATCACCTTTTAAATCAGTGTGCCTGATTATTTCGTCAGCCTGATAATGGTGCCCTAGAATTGCAAGGTTTTTCCCTAACTTTGCCTTTAAATCACTAATAATTTTGGAGTACATTAGTTAAACCTTAGATTGAATATATTTGCATGCTCATGTCTGAACATTTTGTAGAGTGAGTGATTCTTCCAACAGAAATATAATTCGGTCCAGCTTCCGCCAAATGCGCAATTGTTTCCAGAGTTACATTTCCGCTTATTTCAGTCTCAATAGAATCAGGAATAGTTTCTATGGCCACTTTTGCTTCTTCAAACTTCATATTATCGAGCATGATACGCTCAACATTGCAAGATACAGCTTCATCAACTTCCTGTTGTGTACGGCATTCAACTTCAATAGGAGGGCATGGTTCATATTTACTCCGTAGTTTCTCAACTGCAAGTGCGATAGAACCTGCTCTATCTATATGATTGTCCTTCAACATTAGCATTTCAACAAGGTTTAAACGGTGATTTTTTGCGCCGCCAACCATAACTGCATACTTTTCAGGATAGCGAAGCCCAGGAATAGTTTTTCTTGTGTCCAGCAAAATTGTTTCACAATGGTCAAGCGCCTGAACATATTTATTGGTAAGAGTCGCAATCCCGGATAGGTGGGAGATAAAATTAAGAATGACTCTTTCGGCTTTGAGGAGTAGAGCGGCAGGACCCTGAATAGCAGCAATCATTGTTCCGGCAGAGACTCTATCACCTTCATCTACATTCAAATGAACTTTGCAGACTTTTTCTTTGTCTGTGAATTCAAGAATGAGCGGAATGAGAGGCAATCCGGCAATAATTGTTTCTTCTTTAGCAATGATCTGAGCATTAGCGAGATCTTCCGGTTCAAATAATCCCTGTGAAGTTAGGTCTGGCCCATCTTCACTGAGTGCTATTCTAATTGTTGCTAAAAGAAAGAGTTTTGCTTCAGCCTGAAAAAAAGTTTCAAATGTATTATTATCAGTCATATTTTACCTGTTAAGATTTATAGCATAAAGTTTAAGAACTATTAGCAATTTTTTGGTATCTCTTTTTGTTAATAGGCACAAGAGATGAGAAGTTTTTCACAATCTATTATTTTAAAAGTACATACTTAGATATTTTGACCTTTGGGTATATTTAAGATAGTTGGAGCGCAATGCGAAAGGAAAAAGGAATACCTGAACCACTCAGAAGATGGCAAGAGCATGGCAAAGGATTCGAAGGTCAAGTAGACCAACGGGTTATCGATGCAATGCATCCTGCTGATGCCGCTGACCATATCGAAGAATTAGGGCTGGAAGAACAGGTTAAGTTCATAAAACAGCTTCCAATTCGCGATGCAGCTGACTCAATTGCTGAGATGGAAAGATATGATCAGCGTGAATTAATCGAAAGGCTTAACTTAGGTATGTCTGCGCGTATTTTGGAGTATATGTCTCCAGATGATGCAGCGGATATTCTTGAAGAACTTGACGATGATTTACGTGAAAGTTTGCTGCGTCAAATAAAAGCAGAAGACAGAGAAGAAATTTCCACTTTGCTCACTTTTGACCCTGAGACCGCTGGTGGTGTTATGAACACTGAAGTGGCAATTCTCCGTGAAGATTTAACTGTTGATCAGGCGATTACATCAATCAGGGCAGAAGTTGAAGATAAAAGTATTCCTTATTACGCATATCTTGTTGACCGCAGAAATCACCTTACTGGAGCTGTTTCTTTACGAGATCTCCTTGTTGCCCGTCCTGGCAAAATAATTAAAGAATTAATTCATAATCAGCATTTGATTTCTGTTACTTACGAAGTCGATAAAGAAGAAGTTGCCAGACTTATAGGTCATTATAATTTTCTTGCAATGCCTGTTACAGATTTTGACCATAGATTACTGGGTGTTGTTACCGTTGATGATGTTATTGATATTCTCAATGAAGAAGCAAGTGAGGATATGCAGTCAATGGTTGGTGCTGGTACCGATGAAACTATTGATTCACCATGGACTTATTCGGTTAAGAAACGACTTCCTTGGCTTGTTTTAAACGTTGCAAACTCAGCGATTTCTGCTTGGGTCGTTCATCTTTTCGAAGCGAATATAACCCAAATGGCTATTTTGGCTGTTCTAATGCCTATTGTAGCAAATCAGGCAGGTAATACAGGGCAGCAGGCTCTTGCTGTTATGATCAGACAGTTTGCAACTGAAAAATTTGATCGTGTAAAATCATGGACCGCAGTTTTTCGTGAACTTAAAATTGGCCTTGCTAATGGTTTATGTGTTGCTTTACTGGTTCTTTTTGCCGTTTATATGTTTACTAAAAATTTACCGCTTGCATTGGTCATGTCTGGGGCATTGTTTCTTGATATGATAATAGGGGCGGTAGTAGGCGGGGCGATTCCTATTATTCTTAAAGAATTCGGCCGAGACCCTGCGCAGGCATCTTCGATATTTCTTACAACGATTACAGACAGTTTAGGTTTTTTTTCATTACTAGGTCTAGCCGGTATCTTTTTACTCTAAAAACATTCAGATTTTATTACTATGCTAAATAGAAAGCCCCTCTACCTGATGGAAGAGGGGCTTTAAAATTTAATCCGGTATAAACGGGATTATACGAGCTGAGCCATAAGTGTTTCTTTAATAGAATCAATAGAACCTTCGCCGTTGAGTTCAATGTATTTGAATCCAGCTTTAGGTGCGAGGTCTTTGTAGAAGTATGCAGCTGCAATAGTACCGGTCTTTTCATCGTAGTAGATGTCATGACGTTTATTGATTGCTTCAGCATCCTGATCATCAGCGCGCTCGGTAAGAGCACCGCCACATACGCGACATTTGTCTCCATCAGGCTTGATAGCGTCGATGAATTTGTTGTTAGGATGGTTTGGATCATTTGCACAAAGGCGGCGACCCATGATGCGGTTTTTAGCAACTTCGCGGGGAAGAAGAATTTCGATAACGTAATCAAGTTTTACGCCGTCTTTTTCCAGAGCTTCCCAAAGTTTTTGAGCCTGCACGATAGAACGGGGGAAGCCGTCAAGCAGCCAGCCGTTTTCATCAGAAGACTGAAGAACGTCAAGAACCATAGGAATAGTGATATCATCAGGTACGAGCTCACCCTTTTCAATGAATGCCTTAGCTTTCATTCCAAGTTCTGTTCCGCCACCGATATGTTTACGGAAGATAGCTCCGGATTCGATATGGTCAAGGTTAAATTTTTTCTTAGCAAGCGCACCCTGAGTTCCTTTACCACTACCGTTAGGTCCAAAAATAAGAATATTCATTGTAGTCCTCCTAATGAATTAGTAACAAATTTCACAAGGTTTAAACCCTGCCGCTTACACTGTCAATATCTCTGAGAAATTTTGAACAGTATGCCTTCTTTTGTAACCGTTGCAGTTTTTTCAGCGGGGAATTGGAATACTGTTCCTGTTTTTCGAGCGGAGTATGCATTCTCAAGAAGATTTATGGTGTCGGCAAGGGCATGTCCTTTGCCGAGCATTTCTATAATTTTTTTAAAAAGTCTACACCTTAAGGCGGAGTGGCTTTTATTAAGTAACGAGCTGGGAGCTAATATTTCACCTGATTCAAATTTTTCCAGTTTATTTAAGCATTTTTCTATTTCAAGTTTCCAGTAATCCTGATCCTGATCAGCTTGATTCTTCAGCCGTGAAACAGTGGTTCCGAAATTAGGATTTTCTTCCCTCAGTAATGGAATAATTCGGTTACGGACGCGGTTTCTGGTCCATTCGTTTGAAGAATTGCTCTTATCTTCCCGCCACGTGCAGTTAATGCTTTCCAGCAGATCTTTGAGTTGCTGTTTCTCGGTCGTAAGCAGAGGCCTAAGGAGTTTTCGATCTGGGTCATAGGCATCCATTCCGCCGAGAGCAGGCCAGCCTGCACCTCGGATAAGGCGCATTATAACGTCTTCTCCAAGATCCCCGAGATGATGCGCTAGAAGTAATAATGATGTGTCAAATTTCTTCATGCATTGGTTGAAGAAATCGTATCGCAGAATTCTGCCGGCCTCTTCGAGACCTATTGAATTTTGGGTAGCGTAGCCACTTACATTCTCAGATTTACATACACATGAAACGCCAATATCTGAGCATAAAGTTTCGACAAACTCTTTATCTTCATGAGATTCATCACGAAGATTATGATCAACATGCGCGCAAAAAACCCTGCCACCACATTTTTGGGCTAACAGGGTTGAAATAATAAGAAGAGCAGTAGAGTCTATTCCGCCTGAAACAGCTACAAGCAGTTTTTTTGATGCAAAGTTTGTGTTTGATTTAAGGTTACCAAACTTTTCAATATCAAGGCATAATCTTGCATGTACTGAATCAAGTTCTTGAATTGATACAGGTAGTTTTGTCATTATTAAGAACTCATAAAAAATTGTCTGCCTTGATCGGATAAGCGATCATAATTATAAAGAAATCTCGAGATCATTAATGAAGTTGTCAAGATAGTCGAGCATATGGTTACGCTGCTCGGGGGTTGCATAACAGACACAGGAACACCGCAGTTTATTGCGTGCGCGGACAAGAAGTTCAAGTTTAAGTTCATTCTCGAGTACTTCTAAGGCCATGAAGTAGGGGCCACATTCTCCAAGATGTTCTTTTTGTTCATTTTGCAAAAGGCAGTCAGGTACCGGAATATAGAAAATACCATCCAGTCCACCTGTAAATTCAAGTTCTTTAAGAGCTTCAGTTATTTTTTTAAGATCTTCTTCATATATATCTTCAAGCAGGTAATTTCTCATTTGTAATCTTCCTAAAATTTAATCTTTAGATTTTTTGCGCTTGCAATGCGCATCAGATGGAATTGTGTCATTATCAAGATTAAACATGCGCCTTGCTAAATCAATAAATTTTTCAGCTGCGCCTTCTTCTTCTGTTCTGCGTTTTAAAAATATGACAGGCTCATGAACAAGTTTTTTGCCTATTGAAAGCGCCATGGTTTCAATAGCATTCCGTGTTTCGTCATCTATATTTCCGAGTCTTTTTAACGTTTTGGCTAATTCTTTTCTAGCGACACTTTCACTACGGTTAAACAAATCTACGATAGTGGGTTGTAGATCAAGAGAATTTAGCCAATTTCCGAAAGATAGAGTTTCCGACTCAACAATAGAGCTTGCTTTGACTGCTTCATCTTCACGTTGAGACATATTTTCTTCAACTACATCTTTAAGATCATCAATGTCATAAAGATAAACGTTGTCGAGACTGTTAACATCAGGGTCTATGTCACGTGGAACGGCAATATCAATAAAGAACATAGGCTTAGACTTACGTTTTTTAATGACCGCTTTCATGTCCTTGGCTTTAATGACAGCATGCGGTGCTCCTGTGGAGCTTATGATAATGTCAGTATCACTTAGACAGTCGTAAAGATTCTCAAAAGGCACAGCTTCACCGTTCATAGTTTCTGCTAGCTCTTCAGCTCTAGCAAAGGTTCTATTCGTGATGCGAATCTTTTCGACACCGCTTTTCAGCAGATGAATTGCCGCTAATTCTGCCATTTCACCGGCTCCGATGAGCATGGCTTTTTGTCCTTTGAGTTCACCGAAAATCTTCTTGGCAAGTTCAACTGCTGCGTAGCTTATTGATACTGCGCTTGAAGCTATTGAAGTCTCTGTACGTACTCTTTTAGCAACAAAAAAAGATTTATGCAGAAGTCTATTGATGATAACTCTTGCAGCTCCAGCTTCAACAGCTTTTCGATATGACTTCTTAAGCTGTCCAAGAATTTGAGGTTCACCGACGATCATTGAATCAAGACTACTGGCAACTCTAAAGAGGTGATTAACTGCTTTTAAATTTTTATAACAATATGTGTTTGGTTCAAGGTCTGTTTTTGAACCGCAACATTTGTCAGCCCAGTATGTGAGAATTTCATTTTCAGTGAATTCATCTGAACATACGACAACAATTTCAACCCTATTACAGGTGGAAAGCGCCATGACCTCGCGAATTCCCATATCAAGGAGTCCATTCTCAAACTCATCGATATTTGTTAGCGCATAGCGTTCTCGGATATTAACACCCGCAGATTTGTGGTTAAGCCCTATAAGGTAAATATTTTGGTCCATAAAAATTAGACTTTAAAGCTATGGTGAGTAGGAACAAAAAAATTGATGCCCCACAATGATATCATGGTGATAAGGAAAACTATGATCACCAGAATTGCTGGTTTTCTACCTCTCCACCCAGCAACTAATCGCTGATGAAAGAGAATTGCAAATAAAAACCAGACCACTATCGTTACAACTTCCTTTGGGTCCCACGAAAAAGCTTTATTAAAGGTTTTGCTGGCCCATAGAAATCCTGCGGCAAGTCCCAATGTATACAGAGGGAATCCTACCATGATGGTCCAGTGATTTACTTTGTCAAAGGTATTAAGGGAAGGCATTTCTTTACCTAAACTGGAAAGATTAGCTTTCGTTTTAATTTTATTATTTAAGTAAAGGAAGGCAACTCCTGCTCCGGCAGCCATTGCCATCAAAGCAATACTCAAAAAGATGGTTCCGATGTGGAGACCTATAAAAAGACCTACAAGATGAGCTGGTAGCTGTTGAACTTTTAAACTTTGCGTCGCAAGGGACGAGATAAAAAGTAAAAGAGCTAGCGGTGAAGCTGTTAAGGCAAAAAAAGTATTTCTGACTTTCCACCATAAGGCAAAATAAACAAGAATAAAACTCCACCCAAGCAAACTCAAATAAAAGAAACCGTCTGTAAAAATAGTAAATTTATAAAGTGTCACTGCAAGTAATAGGTCAACAGAATGTAGTGCAAAACCTCCGATAGCGCAGAGGTTACCCAACTTTCCCATGATTTTATTATTTTTAAGAGTGCCACCTATAAAGAAGATCATTCCCATCAAATATAAGGCGATTATTAAATATTGAAAAAACTCAAATAAAGTCATCAGTTAACTCCGGAATGTGTGAAACAAGTTCATTCGGCAGGATTTCAGCCAATAATTCATTAACACTGTTTAAATTTCCTGCTTCCAGTTCATCTAAAATCGGAGACGCAACAAGATGTCTGAACAAAGCCGTGTTTTGGCTTGTTTCCTTGCCAAGGTCAAGGACCATAGGTCGTAATCTTCCCATTAAAGTAAGAAATTTTGCGTAGTGATCACCAAAAATACCTTGTAGATCATTGCGTATTTTTTTTGTGAATGCAGGGCTGTTGCCTCCTGTAGATACAGTAAGAGTAAGATCTCCCTGTCTTATTACAGATGGAACAATAAAATTACTGCCTTCCGGGTAGTCTGCAATATTGCAGAGAATTTTTTTTTGCAGACAAAGATCAGCAATCATCTTGTTTACACCCGCATTGTTGGTGCAAGCAAATACCATAAACTTATTATTTAAATCAGAAGGATTAAATGCACGTTTTTCAATAAAAACACGAGGATCTTCTCCAATGCGGAGCACTTCAGAAGAAAGCTCACAATTGTCAACAACTCTTATTTCATCTGGGTTACACTGTAAAAGAGATTTCAGCTTACGAAGCCCGACTTCTCCTGCACCGATAAGCAGACATTTTTGGTTTTCCACTTTAAGGAAAATAGGATAGTACGTCATAGAGTTTGAGTATAGCAAAATGGAGCCCTCATTGTAAAATGACAAAGTACAGGTAAACATATATATTTTCGACAGAATATTTCGGAAAACAAATGGAAATTTTTATGAAACGAGCACTCGTTGTACAACTTACAAGGTTTGGTGATCTTGTCCAGACTAAGCGGCTTATTCTGACACTGGCAGGACGAGGATTTGAAGTACACCTCTGTGTTGACCGTTCGCTTAAAAGTTTGGCTGAAATTATTTATCCTGATTGTATTGTTCATTCTTTGATTGCGCACGGTACTGGTATTAAAGATATATCTTTAGTTTTTACTGTTAACTATAAAATTTTTCAGGATCTCAAAAATATTAACTTTGATCAGATCTATAATTTAAATTTTTCATCGATGAACTATGCACTATCTTCTCTTTTTGATTCTCAAAAAGTAGTGGGGCATAAAATGGTTAATGGTCAAACTCTCAAAGATCCTTGGTTTGATCTGGCCTTTCGTCTTGCAGAGGAAAGGCGCAATAATATAAATATTGTAGATTACTGGGCGGCATTAAGTCCTGAAATGATTCCGGCTTCAGACGTTAATCCTGTTGCTGTATCAAAAGGCGGTGGTATAGGGGTCGTGATGGCTGGGCGGGAGTCACGTCGCTCACTTCCGTTTAATGTTTTTGCTCCGCTGATTTTAGCTGCAAAATCGGTTAGCAAAAACAGAAAGATATTTTTATTAGGAAGCAGTTCTGAAAAAAAAATCAGCGAAAATCTTCTTAGTAAATTTCCAACATCTATAGTTAAAGATACAGTTAATCTTGTTGGCAAAACAGATTGGAAAGAACTTATTGAATTAGTTTCGAATCTTGATTTTTTGATGACACCGGATACCGGAACCATGCATTTGGCCGCACATTTAGGAACCCCCGTTCTTGGTTTTTTTCTTTCCTCTGCATGGTGCAGTGAGACTGGACCGTATGGAAAAGGGCATACCATAATTCAAACTGATTGTGATTGCTCTCCATGTGTTGAATCTCAGCCATGCTATAATGATTTAAAATGTCTTGAACCATTTAATGAACCAAACTTGGCTAGATTTATTGCTACACGTAAAGCAAAACATTTACCACACGGTTTGTCTGTTTTTGAATCTAATTGTGATTTTTTAGGAACGAATTATGCTTTAAAAGCAGGGCAAGACAGTGATTCTGCACGTCGTGCTAGAATACGTAAGTTTATTGGTTGTCACCTCGGTATACTTGATCTCGGTGAGCATGGACCTTTTCCTGAGCTGGCAAAAAAGTTTTATAAAGAAAAAGACTGGATAACAGGGCGAGGTTAGTAAGTTGAAAGAAAATATTACGAATCCACAAAAAATATTGAGAATATTGGTTGTGCTGCCGCTTTACGGTGGGTCTTTGCCCGTTGGTAGGTTTTGTGTTGCTGCGCTCAAAGAAATGGGTCATCTCGTTGAAACTTTTGAAGCCCCTGAATTTTACGATGCCTATAATGCTCTTGATAACCTAAAAGTCACATCTGACAGACATCAATATCTGCAGAACAGCTTTCTGCAAGTATTGTCGCAAGCAGTTTTAGCCAAGACTGAAACATTTGAGCCGGATATGGTGCTTTCTATGGCTCAGGCTCCGCTTACACATCAGGCTCTAAAAAGGCTTCGACGTGATAACGTCTTAACTGCTATGTGGTTTGTTGAAGATTTTGAACTGTTTACTTATTGGCAAAGTTTTGCGCCACTCTATGATATTTTTGCAGTGATTCAGAAAGAACCTTTTTTTGAAAAACTTAAGGAAATAGGAGTAGAAAAGACTCTTTATCTTCCTTTAGCTGCGCACCCTGAATTTCACAGGCCGCTTGATGTTAATTCAATTGATAGCCGTAAATACGGAGCTGATGTCTCGTTTATGGGAGCTGGGTATCCTAATAGACGCATGGCATTCAGATCTCTTATTCATTATGGCCTTAAAATTTGGGGGTCTGAATGGGATGGAGATCATGTTCTTGATAAATATATTCAACTTGGCGGTCGCAGAGTTTCATCAGAAGAATGTGTAAAAATATTTAATGCGACAAAGATTAATTTAAATCTTCATTCCTCTATCAATGTGGATAGTATTGTTAGTAAGGGAGATTTTATTAACCCACGAACTTTTGAGCTAGCCGCTTGTGGAGCCTTTCAATTGGTTGATCATCGAAAGCTTATGTCTGAGGCTTTTGATGATGGAGAACTTGCCTATTTTGAGAATCTTAAGGATCTTGATGATAAAATAAGTTATTTCATGAATCACCCAGAGGAAAGATGTTCATATGCTGAAAAAGGGCGCAAAAGGGTTCTTGCCGATCATACGTATGTAATCAGAATGCAAACATTGATTGATTTTGCTCGTGAAAAAAATTTAAGATGGCCCAAAAAAAGAGAATCCGATACTTTTTTCGGTCAGGATTTTCCTGAAGATATAAAAAATAATGTGATACAATTAATAGAAAAGTTAGGATTACCTTTAAATGTCAATTTTGAAGATCTTGTCAGTGCTGTTCGGATGCAGCAGGGCGAATTAGATTCTCTTGATACAGCAATTTTGTTTATGGATGAGTGGAAAAAAATATACAACAGATAAGTATTATATTACTTTTCATAAAATATATACTAATTATTCAATTTATGCTCTTAGTTTGTAATTAAATTTTAGCGAGATAAATTTATGGCACTTTTTTCAAATAAAGGCTTTAGCGGAGGAATTAAAATTTCTATGCTGGAGTTTACCCAGTTGAGAGATATTATTTATGAATTATTTGGGATTTTTTTGAACGATAACAGAAAGTATCTAATGGAAAATAGATTTTCCTCCCGTATAACTGAGCTACGGTTAAAAAGTTTTAAAGAATACATTGAGTATATAAAATATGATAGAAATCGAAATGTTGAGTTAAATAAACTTGCTGATCTCATAACAACAAATGAAACAAGTTTTTTTAGAGATAACCCGCAGCTTAAAGTTTTTACAAATGATTCATTGATGGAAATTCTTGACGAAAAACGTAAAGCAGGTCGTTTGGAACTCAAGATTTGGTCTGCGGGATGCTCATCAGGTGAAGAACCTTATACATTATCCATAATCCTCCATGAAGTGCTGAAAACAGAACTTCCTAAGTGGCGTATTCAAATTACAGCCAGTGATATTTCCTCTCCTGTAATCGAGAAAGCTAAAAAAGGTGAATACGCGAAGTATGCTTTGAAAACGACTGATGCTGCTATTGCAAAAAAATATTTTACAGAAAAAGAAGCAGGAATTTATCAGATTTGTCCAGAAATAAAACGGTTGGTACGATTCGATAAAATCAATCTAAATGATCTTACCGCCCTAAAAAAAGTGCCTAAATCTGATATTATTTTTTGCAGAAATGTGATAATATATTTTGATAAAGAAATGAAAAAAAGAGTACTTAGAGCTTTTTATGATAACTTAGTAGACAATGGACATTTATTTGTTGGTCACTCTGAGTCTCTACATACGATAACAAATACCTTTAAAGCCAAACATCACGCGGGAGCTATTTCTTACAGAAAGGTATAAATCTGGCTTTAACTTAATTTATGAGGTGTTGCGATGCATACTGTTGGCATTGATGATCTTGAACCAGGCATGATTTTAGCTAGAGACTTATTTCAGTCAGGAAGATTGTTGCTTCCGTCCGGTTCAGTAGTGACAAGTAGTAATATAACTTTTTTTCAAAGGCAGGGTATCGAAAAGATAACTGTCTATAGTTCCCCTATATCTGAACCTGATGAAGAAATTCTAAAGAAATCTTTTGGTTATGTTCGTGATTATTTTATGTTTGTAAATCACGATCATCCTGCGATGATTAAAATGTTTGATATTGCTGTTTATAGAACTGCAATAAAATTGATGGAAGGGTGGTCTCTTCCTACATATGAAGAGCAAACTGTTTCAGAACTTGATGATATGCGAGATCTTTTTTTTAGAGATGAAGGTAAAGTTGAAGATGTTGTTGATGCTGAGATTAAAATTGCTTCTTTTCCTGATATTTTTTTCAAAGTAAAAAAAGTCGTTGATGATCCGACCGCTTCTGCTCAAGAAATTGCAGCTGTTGTGGGTCTTGATGTAGGCATTTCCACCCAGTTGCTGAAACTTGTGAATAGTCCTCTTTATGGATTCCCCTCCGAGGTTAACTCACTTGTCCGCGCAGTTGCTCTTGTAGGGAGCAGAGAGCTCTGTACACTCGCTCTTGGACTTTCAACTATAAGTTATTTTAAAGATATTCCGCCTGAACTTATTGATATGCGCACATTTTGGATGCATTCTTTAACTTGTGGAGTTTTTGCTAAAATTATTGCTGAAAAGGTGAAAGGAGTTGTTCCTGAAGTCATGTTTACCGCTGGATTACTTCATGATGTTGGTAAACTTATTATTTTCAAAAAAATGCCATGCAGCTCCATTCAGGCAATGCTTTCTGCTCGTGAGAATTTCATTCCACTGGTTGAAGCAGAGGATATGACTTTAGGATTTAATCATACTGAAGTCGCAAAATACATGCTAGGAAAATGGAATTTTCCTATTGAACTAACTGAAATTATTGCTAATCATCATTCACCGCATACATCGGAATATAAAATTCAAGCAACAATTCTTCAAGTTGCTGACAATCTAGCAAATGCTATAGGTATTTCTGATGGAGGAATGTATGTGCTCCCAGGGATTGAAGATGGAGCATGGGAATTACTTGGAATTGATGCAGAAAGCTTGTCTGAAATTGTTGAAGATTACGATCTTCAAATAGAAGAACTTTTCCAAGCTTTTTTTAACTGAAAATAACAAAACTATGAGCAACAATTCCCATTACCATTTGAGCATGGTAGATAAATTATTACGGTCGTACCTTTACCATCTCCGGCACTTTCAATGTTTATTTTCCCATGGTGTTCAAAAATAATTTTTTTAACTAGCGAAAGTCCCATACCTATTCCTTTTGCTTTTGTTGAGAAGAAGGGGTCGAGTACATAAGGTAGGTATTGAGATTCAATTCCCATACCGTGATCAATTATTTTAATTGATACAATGTCTTTTATTTGGAAAATTTTAATCCTGACCTCAGTTGATCGTTCCGATGTAAAATTACTGCAATTTAGTAAGAGTTCAATAATAGCGGAAGTAAACAAATCCTTATCTACTTTTAAGAATGGAATATTACCTTCTAGTTTAATGGTAATATCTTTACCTGTTTCTGACAGTATTTTATTTGTAACTTTAACTGCGTTTTTGAAAATAATATCACTTTCTACTTCTGTAGTTTTTACTTTTGGAATAGTGGAGTAGTTTCTTACAGCCTTTACCAATTCTTCTAATTTTTTTGCTTCTTCAGCAATAACTCTAACATCTCGATTTAAAGGATCATCTGCAGGAAGTTTTCTGGAAATTAAATTTGCTATTCCTCCAATGACTGTTGTGGGGTTTAAAACTTGATGAGCGATAGCTTGTGCAAGACTATCAAGCCCTGCGGCACGTTCTTTTTGCAACTCAATATTTCTAGATAGCATCTTTTTTTCACGTTCTTCAGAAAGATAAATATCCGTAACGTCTTCAAAAAGAAAAACCATTCCTAATGTATTTTCATCTTCTGTAAGAAAAGAAGAGGTTATTGATAATCTTTTAGTACGCTTTTTATTATCAAGACTGAAAAAAACATTATGCTTACGTCCAACTTCCTGCTCAGTAATAGCGTCTATAATAACTTGATTAAATTCTATATTATGAACATCATCAGTAATAAACAGCTCACCCCATCCGCTTCCAATATGCTCTTCAAGTGTAAGTCCGAGTATTTCACAAGCGGATCTGTTCAAAAAAATAATTTTTCCTTTATTTGAAATAACCATTAATCCAGCGTTTAGACTGGTAAGAATATTTTCAATAATTATTTTTTTTAACGATGCCATAGTCGTTCCTAATATAGATTTTATTAGTAATAATACACTCCATATCGAAGACTAGCAATATATAACATAAAAGAAACAGGTAAGTTATTTTTTAGAATTTCGATGGGATTGAGGTTCCCTTCTTGGGTATGATCGTTTCTGACCTTTTATCCATGCGTTAAGACGAGGTTCTTCTCCTTGATCTTTGGACTGATAGAAAGATCGTTCAGAAAGTTCAGGAGGAAGATAACTTTGCTCAACCCAAGCCTTGGGAAACGAATGTGGATATTTATAATTGCGACCATATCCCCATTCTTTTTGAATAGCAGATGTCGCATTCCTGAGATGAAGTGGGACTGGAAGCATTCCATTTTGCCTTATTTCCTGCTTCACTGTGTGATAAGCCGCATAAGTTGTATTGCTTTTAGGAGCAAGCGCAAGGTAAACTACTGTTTCTGAAAGAGGTATAAATCCTTCCGGCATACCAATAAATTCTACAGCTTGCTGACATGAAACAGCTAGAGTAAGCGCAGAAGGATCAGCAAGGCCAACATCTTCACCTGCTGAAATTATCAGTCTGCGGGTTATAAATTTTGGATCTTCACCGCTTTCAAGCAAACATCCCAAATAATAAAGAGCCGCATCCGGGTCACTTCCCCGAATAGACTTAATCATGGCAGAAGCTAATTCATAGTGAGAATCGCCATCACGATCTCCTCGAATAATTGTTTCAGGAAGAACAGTTCGAAGTTTTTCAGGTTCTCTTTTTTCTTCAGGAAGCTGCGAAGTATATTCAAGCAGATTAAGAAGAGTACGACCGTCTCCTCCTGACATGGAAGAAATAAGATTTAAACTTTCATCATTTAATTCAAAGCCGAGTTCATCCGTTGCTCTTTTAGCAATATTTACTAAGTCCAGCTTAGTCAGAGGACGAAGTCTTAAAACATGAAGTCTTGATAAAAGTTGCTTTGTGACGCTGAAAGAAGGATTTTCAGTCGTTGTAGCCAGTAAAGTGATTTCTCCGGATTCTAAAATCGGAAGGAAAAAATCCTGTTGAGCTTTAGAAAAACGATGAAGTTCATCAAGAATGAGAATATCCATTCCTGCCAGTTGCTTTCTAAGTGAAGCAATCCCAGCTTCCGGTGCACTAACTCGCATGTAGTGCCGCCCAGTTGATTGAGCTAGAAGCATTGCCAGTGTTGATTTTCCACATCCTGGAGGACCGAAAAGTAACAAGCTTGGTAATCTTTTAGATCTTTCAAAGGCTTCAATGCGTTCACGAAGGTGCACCTGCCCTACAAATTGAGATAAAGTCGTAGGGCGTATACGATCGGCAAGGGGCTGGTTGTCAGTTAGCTCAAGCTTCACTGGAAAATCTCCGTAAGGGATTTAATTTTATAAAGATTGTTTTTGTTTTTCAAGATAGGCTGATCCAAGACATAAGAGAGCTGCAGTTTCCCACCGTAAAATACTGTCCCCGAGACTGCATTTTTTAAATTCGTTATTTAGCAATAACTCCGCTTCATAAGCACTGAATCCACCCTCTGGACCAATTACAGCCAAAGTCGATTTTTGTGCAAAAACTCCATAGTCTGGTACAGCTTCTTTTTCAGCTTTTTCCCATAAAATAATTTTATTAGAGAACTCTTTAGATTTTTTAATCAGAGCTTCAATATTTCCAGGTAAAGTTTCAATTTCCGGAAGCCAAACATTTCCACATTGTTTAGCCGCAGCAATATTCTTTTCATGCCATGTCGCCTTAGGAATTTCGGGAACTTTACCCTGACTAAATTCACTTTGGAAAAATATAAGTCCGCGTGCTTGAAGTTCTACACTTTTTTCTAGCAACCAATTTCTTCTGTTAGATTTATTCCAGCCGATAGCCAGAGTAAGTCCGCGTGAATCCGTTTGAATATTTTCATTTACAAGCTTTAATATTACACGGCTTTTAGAAATGCTTTCAATGTTAAAGATTCCTTCTCTGCCAATTCCGTCAAAAAGTCGTACAGAATCACCTTCGCGGGTGCGAAGAACTTTGCACATATGTCGGGCTTCACTACCTTCAAGTATAAAAGGTGAAATCCAATTTTCCGGTGAGATATAAAATGAATTTAGGCGGGCCATTGTTTTTAGTTAACCTGTAAAAAATGACGGGCCGGAAAATTCCGTCCCGTCATAAAATTAAGATTCCAGATTAAGAAGATCCTCGTATGTCTCTCTTCTACGTGCAACGATAATATCATCTTCATCAACAATAATTTCAGCAGCTCTGAGGCGAGAATTATAGTTGGAGGACATGGTAAAACCGTAAGCTCCAGCGGAATATACTGCAAGAAGTTCACCTTGTTTCATTTCAGGAAGTTCGCGATCATGAGCAAGAAAATCACCTGATTCACAAATAGGGCCTACTATATCAACTTCTACATTTGGACGTTCGTGTTTCACAACTTCAGAGATATTGTGGTACGACTGATAAAGAGAAGGGCGGATGAGATCATTCATTCCTGCATCAACGATAAGGAAGTTCTTAGTAGGGGTATTCTTAGTATAAATTATCTCAGTAACTAAAATCCCTGCATTTCCGGAAATAACTCTACCAGGTTCAAGTATAACTTTAAGGTTTTGATCTTCAAGTGCTTTTGTTAATGCTTCACCAAACTCTTTAGGGTGAGGAGGCTGTTCATCATCATAAGTGATTCCGAGTCCTCCGCCAAGGTCAAGGTGAGTAATTTCAATGCCTATGTCAGAAAGTTTATCTTTAAATGCCAGAAGCTTATCAAGAGCTTCGAGGAAAGGCTCAATGGTTGTCAGCTGTGAACCTATATGACAATCCATTCCGATTGGTTCGATATTAGATAATTCTTTAGCTGTTGTATAAGCGGTAAGAGCTGTCTCCATATCGAGACCGAATTTATTCTTTTTCATTCCGGTTGAAATGTACGGATGAGTCTTTGGATCAACGTCAGGGTTGATACGAAAACTGATTCTGGCAGTTTTATTCATGGATATTGCAACATCATTGATATTATGAAGCTCTGCAACAGACTCGACGTTGAACATCAAGATGTCGGATTTGAGAGCTTCAGCAATTTCATACGCTTTTTTGCCTACGCCGGAGTAGACTATACGGTTAGCTGGAACACCGGCTTTTAACGCTCTGAATAACTCTCCTCCAGAAACAATATCCATCCCTGCACCTTGTTCAGCAAGAAGCTTAAGGAGGCTTAAGTTGGAATTAGCTTTTACAGAGAAACATGTAAGGTGGTCCAAACCATTAAAAGCTGAATCAAAGGCTTTAAAATGTCTACGGAAGGTTGCAGCAGAATAGACATAGAGTGGGGTGCCGTACTCTTTGGCTAATTCTGCGATATTAACATTTTCAGCGAAAAGTTCATTCTTTTTAAATTCAAAATGATTCATGATCTAAGAACTCCATTCTCTAAATTAGGGGGTGACTATATATACGTCAGAAATGACGACTCCAAGAGCTTCATAGATATTTCGCCCAACAATTCTGTAGCGATAGCTTTTCTCTGGATCAAGTCCGCATTGACTGAATACGAAAGTAGAACCGTCTGATTGGATACCTTCTGACCCAGGTGTGAATTGTTTACGAATAGCAGGGAAGAAAGGACAGGTAGGACAACCTTCTCCTGGTCCGTTTCCATCAGCCTGAAACTGGAGACTTAAATTGTCAACATTTTTAATAGCACCGTTAATCTTTACGGCAACTTTAAGGCATTCACCTGTTCTGCGACCTGTAATCGAAGCAAAACTGAAGATATCCTCATTCTTTTGAGGAGAAGGCCACATTTTTACTCCGCAACCAGTTACAGAAAGTAACGTAACCATTAAAAGAGTCAGCAAAAAACCTTTTTTAAAAGAAAAACTTTCCATCAATTGTCTCCCAGTGATTTTTTCCACTGATTCAGCAGAGTAATAGCTTCAATCGGTGATAATCCATTTATATCAAGATGGCGAAGTTCTTTAATTACTTCGTGATCTTCAGGTGGAGTATCATTTTTGTCATTTGTGCCGGAAGCAAGCAGTCCCGGAAGTATACTTTGTACAATAGTAGCCTGAGTGCCAGAGTGCAAGTTGTTATCATGTGATTTTTCTTCGAGATTCGCAAGAATCTCTCTAGCTCGTGAAACAACAGGTTTTGGAACTCCAGCTAGTTTAGCGACTTCAATACCATAACTTTTGTCAGCAGGTCCCGGAACAAGGCGTCTTAAAAAAAGAATATCACCTTTCCATTCCCTGACAGCAATATTAAAATTCCTAAGTCCGTCAATAACTCCTTCAAGAGAAGTCAGCTCATGATAATGCGTCGCAAAAAGTGTGCGAATACCACCGCGAGCTCTCTTTGAAAGTTCTTCCACAACAGCCCATGCTAAAGCAAGGCCGTCAAAAGTACTTGTCCCGCGTCCAATTTCATCAAGGATAACAAGACTGCGTTTTGAGGCCTGTCTTAAAATGCGTGCTGTTTCCATCATTTCAACCATGAATGTGGACTGCCCTTGAGCGAGATTATCCGATGCGCCAACCCTGGAAAAAACACGATCCATAAGTCCTATTCGTCCAGTTGAAGCAGGAATATAGGAGCCCATTTGAGCCATTATTCCCATTAACGCAATCTGCCGCAGTACAGTTGATTTACCAGCCATGTTCGGACCGGTAATGAGTAGAATTCGTCGTTTTTCATCAATTGTCAGGCTATTAGGAATATAGTTAGCTGAGCCTTGCACCGCTTCAACAACGGGATGACGTCCTTCTGTGATGATAACTTCCATTCCGGCATGTACTTCCGGGCACACCCATCGATTTATGCGGGCAGCTTCAGCAAGTCCTTGCCAAAAATCTATTGCAGCTATGGCATCAGCCATGAACATAAAACGACTGCGATTTTTAGCAACTTCATCTCGTATGGCTTGGAAAAGATTATATTCCAGTTTTTTACGCTGTTCAGATGCTGAAATAAGTTTCTCTTCCAGTTCTTTTAGCTGAGGAGAAATATATCTTTCACAATTTACAAGAGTCTGACGACGTTCAAAATAATCAGGAACCTGACCTTTGAATGCTTTGGAAATTTCAAAATAATATCCGAAAACTTTATTATACCCGATTTTTAACTTCGGCAGATCACAACTTACTTTTTCATGCTCAAGAAGTTCCGCAAGTTTTGCTTCGCCATGCTCAGTCAGCTCAATAAATTCGTCAAGCTCAGCATTGTAACCGAGTTTAAAAAGACCTCCCTCTGTAATTACAGGAGGAGGAGAGTCTACCATTGCTTTTTCTAAAAGATCCGTAACGTCAGCCATCGGATCCCATTTGGCGACAATAGTTCTAATAACTTGTGCAACTGCGATAGTATTAGCTTCTTCAACAGCTGTAATTGCTGTTTGAAGTTCATACTGCATCGGTGGCAAATTCTTAAGACTTTCTCTGAGATTTATAAAATCTTTAGGGGTGGCTCTACCGAGAACAACACGTGTAGAAAGACGTTCCAGGTCATAAATAGTGTCTAAAAGTCTACGAATCGTAGTGCGTATAGAGTCATTCTCATAAAAAAAAGTTACCGCTTTTTGATTATGTTCAATCGGTGCTAAATCTCGCCAAGGCTGTTTTAAGCGGGTTGAAAGAAGTCTTCCTCCCATCGGAGTCATTGTTTTATCTAAAACATTTAAAAGTGTACCTTTTCCTGTTTTTCCGTCAAGACGTCTGAACAGTTCAAGATTTCTCTCAGTGACCTCATCTAGTATCATATACTTAGATAGGCTTAGAGGCCTAAATTCTCCTAAGTGACTAAGCTCTTGCATTTGTGTCTGGCGAAGGTAGGCTATCAGTGCTCCGCAAGCCTGAGTCAGTTGCGGCTTATCTTCAAGGTCAAGTGCTCCCAGATCAGCAACATTTTGAACTTCTAAAATATTATCACGAGCTGTTTTCAGATTAAAAAATCCGGCAGACGGAGCAGGGGTTATGCGTGCACTTATCTCTCCATACTGGGTAGGAACGACTTTGCCTTGCTGAAGAATAAGTTCTTTCGGGTCAACTTTTATAGCCCACTGCCATAAATTTGCTTCATTTTTACTTAGAACACCACTCCATTGTCCTGTCGAAAAATCTATCCAGCCAAGACCTCCGGCAGACTTGGCTTCGTCCCATATAAGTGCTGCAAGAAAATTGTTTGCTTTAGCACTAAGCGTTGAGTCTTCAACAACTGTTCCTGGAGTGAAAATTCTTGTTACAGCTCTTTTAACCAATCCTTTTGCCTGTTTAGGATCTTCAATTTGATCGCAAAGCGCAATTTTATACCCTTTTTCAAGAAGACGTGAGAGATACGTTTCGACAGCGTGATGTGGGACACCACACATTGGAGTTTTTATTTCTGAATTAGGATTTCTACATGTAAGCGAAATTTGTAGCTCACGCGCAGCTATTTCAGCATCTTCAAAAAAAAGTTCGTAAAAGTCGCCCATCCTATAAAAAAGGAGTGAGTCGGGATGATCCTCCTTAATCTGGAGGTACTGCTCGAACATCGGGGTGAGTTTAGGTGTGCTCACAATATTATCACTAGGGGTTATTGGTTCAATTCTTTGCGAAACGTTATTGAATGCCAACTGCGGCACCTGGGACAGACAAAGAAAATTTGATCACGCTTGAAACCGCAACTTGAACAGGCGAATCGCTTAATGTTGTGGGCAATGTTAACAAAAAAATCCAGCTGATTTTTAAACGATGGAGTTAACTTTTGTTGATCTTGAGCAAGATTAAAAAGTTCAAGTCTGGCTAACCAGAAATTTTGATTAAGAATTAGCGTTTTTTCAAGCCAAAGACTGGCTTCTTCGCTTTTTTTGCAAAGCTGGAGAAGTTTAGCTCCATAATAATGCATGCTGACATCAGGGTCGGACGCTTCGATTTCTTGCCCCATCAATTCATAAAAAGAATAATTTTTAACAGAGTCTGAGATTGAAATACTAGTTGGAGTATCTCCGAAAATTGTTGATTCACTCAGAAGTCCTTCAACAAGAACAAAGCGTAGGTGTCTGGGAATGCTTTGAAGTGCTTCACGAAATTTTTTTCTGAATTTATCAAGTGAACCTTTTTTTTTTAGTCTTGCTAGGATTAATAACCATGACTCCGTTGAGCTTGGATAAATTCGCAGTGCTTTGTTAAGAGTGTTAAGTGCAATATTTTCATCGTTGTAGCTAAACTCAGCCTCTGCGCACCTAGCTAAATAATGAGCTTCCTGAAGTGGTTGGTTGAGTTTAGAATAGTAAAAAGCAGCTTTTTCAAATTCTCTGCTTCCAGCAGCAATGATTGCCAGTTCTGTTAAAATTTCAGGAGATTCTCCTTCGATTTCCTGAGCCTTCTCAAAGGCGCTAACCGCACGGTCTAAAAAACCGCCACGACTGAAATCTCTTCCAAGTTCATAAAGAGCACGTGCTTTGGTTGAAGGGGCGAGTCCCGGGCGTACTATCAGACTGTTTCGGATTTGCGCAGCTCTTTCAATCTCGCCTTGAGATCTGTAAAGGTTGCCGAGTGCAAGATAAATTTCAACGGCTTCTGGAGTATCCTTTACAGCTTTACTTAGTTCATCAATAGCTGCACGAGTATCAGCAAGGCCTGTTTTCGTTTTAGTTAAAACAGACGAATGAGACGGCGCCCGATTTTCGGACGCCGTCGTTTTTTTCTTTTTGAATAAGCTAAGTAAAGACACTTTAACCTTGTAATAACAAGTTGTTAGTTATTGTCAGAATTTTCATCTGCGGAGGGATAATTCTGTTCTTCAAGTGGCAAATTGCGAAGTGAATTAACTTCCTGCTCGAGATTAGACATTCTAGTACGGCAGGTGCGTAACTGTCCGGAAAGGCGAAGCTTGTCAGCCATAAAATATACCAAACAAAGAAATGCACCAATACAAAATGAAATTAAAATCAAAAGATAATAATGAATAGGCTGACTTGTAAATGTAAAATTAAACAGTTCCATTGAAAGAGTGATTTCTTTGGAAAGTTCAGCGGTATTCTGAATAAAGAACACCATAGAAACGAAAAATAAGATAACCAGAGCCAATACCTTCAAGTAACGCATGAAACCCTCCTTAGTGTTACGACTCGACATAACTGTCGAATAACGGCTTGAGTCTACTATAAGTTGAAGACAAGTGTTGCGGGATTACCGTAGTTTCTCCGAACACCGCCATAAATGAAGCATCTCCGTTCCACCGTGGAACTAATTGAAAATGGAGATGGGCTGCAATACCAGCTCCAGCTGCTTCCCCGATATTAAGTCCTACATTTATTCCATGTGGTTTAAATGCCTTCTCCAAAACAGCACAGCTTCTTGTTATGTACTTCATGATCTCTGAATTTTCTTCTTCAGTAAGATCAGTAAGTTTACTTACATGTTTATATGGTGTGACCATAATGTGACCATTATTGTAAGGAAACTTATTAAGCAGAACAAAGCAATGTTTAGCTCTGAAAAGTATAAATCTTTCTTTGTCTTCATCTGTATTTTCAGGAATACAGAACACACATTCATCGGGCTTAGGCCCTAATATGTAATCCATTCGCCAAGGGGCCCATAAAACATCCATACAAAGCAATCCCTTATTTTCAGGATTAAAAGTCAAGAGAGTGACTATCGATCATTAATCGTAGTAGCATGTCATATTTTATAATCTTAAAGTATTATTACTTATTAATTATATAATCTCACTTTAACTATCAACAACTTATACTAATCTAATAATCTTTTTACATTTTTTAAGTGATACCGTCATTATCACTAACAAATAAGAAAATATAATGAATCAAAAGTGTGCATGTTCTACACGGGTTATAGTTCAAGGGCAAGAAAAACTCCGTTTCTTATCAGGACGATGCAGTCTTTAAAAATTGGATAAAATTTTGATCTTTTTTTTAATAAATTCCAATTGTTCATCCTTTCCTTTAATAATTGAATCAAGGCAGGCCAATTTAGTTTCGTAAAGTAATTTGGTGTATTGAGGTCCGGGGATTAATCCTAATGCTTTTAAATCATCACCAGTAATATCTAAAGTTTGCAGTCTTAGACTTGTCAGATATTGCGAAATATATTTTTTAACAATATCCCGGCTAGTTCTGGCCATTATGAAAAGAACTCCTTCGAGAGGTACAGGACTTAAAATTTTGTATATTTCACTGGGTTTTAGTTCACCTCTTATGTTCAAAATATTTCCGGCTGCCAAAAAAATAGTTTCACGTAAATGCACGAATTCTCTTCTCTCTGTCTGGGAAAAACTGAACCGATTATAAATCTGCTCCATTTTAGGTTTTGAAATTCCCATACAAATACCTAGTAAATATATCTTCCAAATCGAAATTTCAGGTTCAAGGTATAGTAAGTTGTACCAACTAATAACTCGTTCAAGTTCTGCAATTACTTGTTCACGGGATGTATTAAGTACTAAAAGCGGATGAATTGCTTCAAGCGCTCCAAGTTCATTCATTCGCTTAATGCTCCCTAACACTTCTGCTTCGGTGAAAATAAGTTTTAATTCATGGACAATTCTGTATCCTGATAACTTGCTGAAAAGATTTAGCTTGAGAGCATTTTTTACTAGACTTAAAGTTTGTCCGCCTATTTTAAAATTAAATCTTTGCTCAAACCTTATTGCACGCATTATACGAGTCGGGTCTTCGACAAAGCTTAGAGCATGCAGAACACGAATTGTTTTGTCTTTCAAATCTCGCTGGGAACCGAAAAAATCTACCAATGTTCCAAAACTGGATGGATTAATGTGAACAGCTAACGCATTCACTGTAAAATCGCGGCGATATAAGTCCATTTTTATAGATGAAAGTTCCACTGTAGGCAAAGCGGCAGGGTATTCATAATATTCAAGACGAGCAGTTGCCACATCAATCCTTTGACCATCCGGGAGAATGACAACCGCAGTTTTAAATTTACGATGATATCTAACGCGGCCGGACATTTTTTTTGCCAGTTTTTTAGCAAAGGTTATTCCGTCAGATTCAACAACCAAATCTATGTCTAAATTATTTCTTGTAAGTAAAAGGTCTCTGACAAATCCACCTACAACATAGGCCTCTGTCCCGAATTCCTCTGCCATTTGTCCTGCAACTTCAAGGATATTAAGAATTTTATTAGGAAGACGGTTACGCATAATATTGCGTATATTGCGTTCTTGTTTATTTTCAGGAAAAAGAGATTCAGGAATTCGCGCAGGGTCTTGAACAAGAAGATTAATAAGATCTGTACGTGTAATAACTGCGATAACTTTATCATTTTCAACAACCGGTACAAGCCGTTGCTTTTGATTTAAAATAATCTCCATTACGCTATGCAGTCCGCAATCAGTTTTAATTGTAGAAAAAGGATGTTGCATATATATTTCGACATCGACATTGCCAAGCTGATGGGCAAGGGCTTTGTCAGCAATTTTGTGCTCAAGAATACCTACACATCTCATATTTTCCATATTATCAACGACAGGAACTCCTTTTAAGCTGAACTGAATCATACGTTCAACAGCTTGAGAGATAGTCATATTGCGTGGGATTGCTACAGCCGGTTTTGACATTAGGTGTTCAATATTTAATTTAGGTGCGACTTTGGAATAAAGTAGCGAGAATAGTTCATCCCTGACTTCGGCAAGTGTACGGTCTTTAATTGTGGCAGAAGCTGCGTAAGCATGTCCGCCACCTCCAAAAGCAGTGCAAATATCTCCAACATTTACATCTTTGGTACGCGACCTTGCTACTAGGTGTATTCTGTCATTCATTCTTCCTAAAGCGAATAAAATTTGAACGTTTTCCATATCCATAAATTTATGAACAAGTACTGAAAAATCCCCAACATATTCAGGTGTGCTTATTTCTGAAATGACAATATCTAGGTCATTTATTGTATAGGTTGCAGCCCCTTTAAGAAGGTTGCTAAGAAGTGATATTTGCTGTGAAGTCATTTCTCGATTAAGCAGATCTGTTATGACATCAAGCTCCATACCACATGTAAGCAACCATTTTCCAGCTTCAAAATCATATTCTGTAGTGGAGTTAAACATAAAAGAGCCTGTGTCTTCATAAAGTCCTAGTCCAAGAATTGTCGCTTCTTCTTGGTGCAAGGTAATATTTTTTTTGCGGATTTCATGAGTCAAGATAGCAACACTTGAACCCCAAGGTTTTTTTATAATAAATTCGGGATCTAAATCACATTCTGATTGCATATGATGGTCGTAAACATGAATTTTAAGATCCGGATTTTCAAGAATGGGCTTAATGTGCGAAATTCTTACTTTACGTGAAGTATCAACGACTACAAGTAATTTGACTGAATTGTTGTCGATTTCTCTTAATTGTTTGAAATTAAAGAAATAAGTTGCACTCTCCATATAAAAATTACGGAGATTCTTTTCCTGACTTCCGGGAAAAATAAGCGTTGCTCCAGGGTAGATTTTACCAGCTGCAACAATAGCTGCAAGGCAATCAAAATCGGCATTTACATGCCCTGTTATAATTGTTTCTGCTTTTATCAGTTCTTCAGTTTTTGACATATTTACAATCTCACATTAATGAACGAGGGTGAAAGCGTTTGTGAAGTTGGACCAGTCGTCCAGCTTGAATATGGGTGTAGATCTCGGTAGCACTGATGTCAGCATGTCCTAAAAGCAACTGAACAGTTCGCAAATCTGCCCCTCCATCCAATAGATGGGTCGCAAAAGAATGCCTAAAAGTGTGTGGAGATATTGACCTTCTTATACCTGCTTCAAACGTATATTTTTTTATTAATTTCCAGACGCCTTGTCTCGTCAAACCGTTGCCACTTCGATTGAGGAAAATATTTTTGACATTAGGTTTAAAAGCAGGGCGCCAATCTTTAATGTATTGGTTTAAGAAATGTTGAGCGGTGTAATGAATAGGCACAATTCTTTCTTTTGAACCTTTGCCGAGAATGATGAGTAATCCTGTTTGTGGATCAAAATCTTCGATCTTTAATTCGATTAATTCAGAAACTCGCATTCCCGCAGCGTATAAAAGTTCTAGCATCACCTTATCTCTGAATCCAAGTTTTGTATTCAGGGCAGGGCGCTCTAAAACAAGGTGTATTTCATCTATTGAAAGGAATTCAGGAATTTTTTTAGGTAATTTGGGGTTTTCAAGTAAAATTGCAGGATTTTCTTTTAAAAAACCACGTGAGGCACAAAATGCAAAAAAACCTCTCAGCGATGAAAGATGTCTTGCAAGTGATCTGCTTTTAAGAGATTTTGACCTTAAATATGTAAGGTAAAGTAGTAAAGTTTGACTTGTTGTTTTTTCGATAGTTGAAGATTTGCTGTCTAGAAATACTTGAAATGATTCCAGATCTCGCAAATATCCATCCAGACTATTCTCTGCAAGGCCTCTTTCAATTAAAAGATGCTCCAGATAACGGTCAACCCATTGGTGTTTACAGGAAATGTTGTTTTTATTCTCAGTCATACAAAATAATCACTACACTTATGCAACCATCTGCTCAAGTTGATTGACAGAGCAAACAAGCCCAATTAAACAGTTTCAGTAATAATGTTACAAAAAATTGAAGGAGTATATTACTAATGCCAGAATTTAAATTTGCCGACCGGATTGCAACGCTTCCGCCTTATCTTTTTGCGGAGATTGACAGATTAAAATCTGAAGTAGCCGCACAAGGCGTGGATATAATCAGTCTCGGCATTGGAGATCCTGACCTTCCAACGCCACAGTTCATCATAGATGCTCTCTATGAAGCTGCGAAACGTCCGGAAAATCATCAATATCCTTCATATGTTGGCCTTCTGACCTTTCGTTCAGCTGTTGCAACATGGTACAAAGAAAGATTCAATGTTGATCTTGATCCTGAAAAAGAAGTTATCAGTCTTATCGGATCAAAAGAAGGAATTGCACATTTCCCGTTAGCTTTTGTTAATCCTGGAGATCTTGTTCTTGTTGCATCTCCTAATTACCCTGTTTACCCTGTTGCAAGTAATTTTGCAGGCGGCGAAGTTAAACTGATCCCTCTTTTAGATGAAAATGATTTTTTGCCTGACCTTGATGCTATTGATGCTGCAACATGGGATAAAGCAAAAATTATTTTCCTTAACTATCCTAACAATCCTACTGCCGCTACTGCTACATCTGATTTTTTTGAAAAAATTGTTGAAATAGCACGTAAACATAATGTAATAATTGTGCAAGATGCAGCGTATTCTGAAGTTTATTACGATGAAAATAAAAAACCTAAATCTATTCTTGAAACTCCTGGCGCGAAAGAAGTCGCTATCGAATTTCATTCCCTGTCCAAGACATATAATATGACCGGCTGGCGTTGCGGAATGGCTGTCGGAAATGCAACTTTGGTTGCAGGACTTGGTAAGGTTAAAGAAAACGTAGATTCAGGTATGTTTCAGGCTGTTCAAGAGGCAGGAATAGCTGCTCTCAAGCATGGCGAACCATATGTCAAAGAGTTTCGTGCAATTTATAAAGAACGTCGTGATGTAGTTGTTGAAGCTCTCAGGAAAATTAATATTTCTTGTAGAATTCCTGATGCATCCATCTTTGTATGGGCAAAAACTCCTGAAGGATATACTTCAGCTGAATTCGTATCTAAATTACTCAAGGAAACAGGCGTCGTTGTTACACCCGGAAATGGATTTGGGCCTGCTGGTGAAGGATACTTCCGTATATCTTTGACAGTAGACACAGAAAGACTCAAGGAGGCAGTATCACGGATTTCCCAACTATAAAGGTCTACGTCAGTCTTGGTTCTAACATCGGTGATACCGATGAGAATTTAAACGAAGCTGTCGCACGACTGGAAAAATATGAAGGCATTGACCCTGAACTTTGGTCAGAAACATATCTTACCGAACCACAGGGACTAAAAGATCAAGCTTGGTTTACTAACCAGATTGTTCGATTTGCTGTTGATCCAGAACTATGGTCTCCACAGGGATTCCTTTCAACGCTTCAAGCGGTAGAAGGGCAGATGCAGAGAGTTAAAAAAGAGATTAACGGCCCTCGAATTATAGATCTTGATTTAATCTTATTTGGTGATGAAGTTGTAGACGGTGGTGACTATCTTACTGTTCCTCATTCACGAGCAAAAGACCGCGCATTTGTTCTTTGCCCACTCGCCGAAATTGACCCTAAACTTGTTTTCCCTGATGGCAGCAACATTGCTGATTTATTGTCTAAAATAGATTATCGAATTGAAGATAAAAAGATTTATCAAAATTAAATACTAGGTCATGCTCGTTTTTTTCGAGCATGACCTTTAAATTTCTATCCCAATAAGTATTACAGCTTAGTGGGGAACTACGTGTTAAATTATTATCACGGTTAAAATTAAGGCGGAATCTTATATGCTTAAGTTTGTTGTGATTGCTGTGGCTGCTTTTGTTATGTGGAAATTATTCACTGGAGAAAAACAACATAAGCAAAATCAAGATAACAAGCAGACAGAAAAAAAGATTAAAGCCGGAGAGATGGTTAAAGATCCTATTTGCGGAACTTATGTTAAAAAAAATAGTGAGATACGAGTTAAAAATGGTGAAAAAATTGAATGCTTTTGCTCATATGAATGCCGGGACAAATACATTAAACGTATTGAATCAGGCAATAATGATTAACATTATTTAAAAACATCATTTTTTATTTTTTACACCCTTTTAGCTACAACGTTGAAAGGGTGTTTGTTTTTATATAATTAAAAAGGGTAGTTGTTTATGAAAATTTTTCTTGAGTCTAGCTCTCTCGAAGAAATTAAGAATGCACTAGATTTTAAACTGATTGACGGCGTTGACTTTAACCTTGATTTACCTGTTTTTAAAGAGATGGATCACAAAAAACATCTGTCAGAGACTTTTAAAATGATTCACGGTCCGTGTATGGTAAATACATCCGAAAAGAATTCACAGGGCATTCTCGGCGAAGCTAAGCAGGTTGTAGGACTTGGCCTTAACGCGGTTATAAAGATACCAACAACAAAAGTTATTATGTCGGGACGAGTAGGAGGAGAATTTGTTAACTTGGAATTATCGGGTGACAGCCAAGAAGAAGGTGTCGGAGAGCTTGTTTCAATTTATAAAAAGTATAATTTTGAATCGACATTGATGATATCTGGATTTACCAAGCTAAGCCAAGTTAACGAAGCGATTAAGGCCGGTATAGGTATAATTTCAGTTTCATATGAAGTTCTCATTAACCTCGTTTAAAATTAAACTATATAAGTAACACATTCAGTATTCCATAAAACTTATAGTAATTTTTACAAAAATAATAAATTTACGCTGTGAAGCCGTTTAATTAGTTTAATGATAAAAAGGTCCAAGCTATTTCTTAAAAAATCTTAGAATTGAATTTAAATAGAATGAATTTGCCGAGTTGTATTTAGAACGACGTCTAATTCACTTTTACGGAATTAATTTCCGATGCTTAGTTATAAATAGTTGTAATAATGATGTTTTTATATGTGTCTCATAATGTAAATTATGTAAACTTTCAGAGTGAAGTTGAATAGTTCCCGCTGAAATTTACAAACACCTTGTTTATGATCGATAACTTATAACTAATTTTAATATTAAAAAATAGATACTTATAAATTATCTATCTTGTATAACATCTGATTCATTCAACCTTGATAGTTTTAAAATGGATTTACAGCTATTTTGTTTAAAAAAATATATATAAGTTTTAAACTTTCATTTAAATAGCTTCAAGAGTTTGCCTCTTCTAAAGCTTTTCATTATTTGTTTCTGAGACAGTTATTTTAACAAATCAATTTTGAATTAATGAGGACTTCATGATTTCAAGCTTATGTATTTATAAATATCGGCCGTTACTAATCGCCCTGTTTATTATTCTGTTAACCGCAACTGCTTCTAAAGCTGTTGAGTCACAAAAAGCTGATCCTTTCAATTTGTGGCTTGAAAAATATGGAGCATGGGACATTTTAGAAGAAAATTATTCCGGTAGTGGCGATACCCCTGAATTAATTATTAAAAGAGCTCAAACAGCTTATAATCTAGGTAGATATTCAGCTTGTATGAATATTTTACAAGGAACCCCTGCTTTTGATGATAAGTCGGTCGAAATATCAAGACTTTGGCTTGGTGGACAAGCTCAGCGTGCTTTAGGTAATCCTATTAAGTCAGTTATTTGGTTTAGTCAGGCTGCCCGTTTCATGGATCAAAATTCAATGATTGAACAATTTAAAGCTGAACCAAATTTGAAAACAGTTTGGTTTGATGTTTGGAGATCGTTATATTGGTCTATTCTTGTTACTTCCGGTTCAGCTCGCGAAGCGCAGGATATGATTTTGAGCCAGTCTTTTGACCAAGCTAAGAAAGTTTGGCCGACTACTTACTTCATAATTAATACCGAACCTATTTTTAAGAAGACTTTTGCAAAAGGTTTTGAGTTTAAACCGACTGTACTTAATTCTACTATCATTAATGATAAGGATCGTGAATTGATATCAATGTCCATTGCGGCATCAAGTCTTGGTGACTGGAATAAGTCTAGTTCTATTCTTGAAAATATCAGCAACTCAACGGTTAAGACTTTTTGGAGCTCTGTAAATAGTTATTTAGAAACGGGTAAAAACCCAACTGAAGAGGCTAAAATCTTTAAAGAGCAAAACTTTGTTAGTGCATGGTCTTTTTTCAAAGCTGGGGTACTGGAGCCGGCATATGACTCCCCTACCCTTTGGAAAATGGCAGCACCAGCCTCCCCTGCGTGGAATACATTTAGAAGCAAACTTATGTCTATGTCTCCTCAGGAAGCTCTTGATACCATTGATCGCGAAACAGGATCGCTGCTTCTTTCAGAGGATTTGGTCAGCGCCTTACAAAATTATAGATTAGCTTTTGCATTCTTAACCGGAGATATGAAATTAACAAAGAAAATTTGGGGGCAACTCGATCACAATGCGCTACCACTAAGTCTCCGTATTGCTGCAGGTATTGCATTTAAACCTGATTTATCAAAAATAGTCAGTAGTTCAGATGCAGGTCAAAATTCAAACTTATTCATAATTTCAGGGCTTTGTGATGCTGCCGAAGTTGAATATTTTAATGATCTTAATGCTCCTTTTTGGCAGCCGCTTTCAGGGAAGAAATTCAATTCACAGGTTAACTCTAAGCCATTAGATAGATTACTTTTATTTTCAGAACTATTAGGCAACAGTGTTAAGAAGATGGATGGCAATATTGCTCGTAGATGCGCATTTCTTTTTCCAAGTTCAGAATTAGGTGCTAAAAGTTATATTTACTTAGCTGATAAAGCTGCATCCAATAGAGATTTCAAACTTTCCGCCTTTTATTTAAAAAGGGTTGATCCCGAAAAATTCGGATCTGATATGCATCTCAAATGGCTTATAGCAGCTGTTGAGTATGATCTAGCTGTTGGGAATGAAGGTAAAGCTCTTAACGCTTATAATAAAATATTAGAATCTGGAGGGGGACTTCCTTCTGAGAAAGAATTAAAACTTGCTCTTTTAATACAACAAAAAGGTGATTTAAAAAAAGCTCAAGCTATACTTGAAAGAATCTGGAGCCGAAGCGACAATTTAAATGACGAACTTAAAGCTGAACTCCTTTTTTGGATTGCTGAAGGAGATCAGGCAATGGGAGATAAAAAGAAGGCTTTAAAAAGTTATTTAGAACTGGCTTTTAAGTTTCCAAAACAAAATATATGGGCAGTGACGGCCATGTATAGAATTTCAATGATTTATGAACATAAAGGCCAGTTTGAGACAGCTAAAAAATTCTTAAACAGTGTGATTAAAAAAGCTGATCGACCGGCTCAAAAGGAAGCTGCAAAAGCAAGGCTAAGTGCAATTGAAACAAAACTAGCTAAGACTGGAGTAGGAAAAGAAGTTTCGTTTCCTTTTTAGTTTCAAAGCATTTTTAAATTTTAATGTTAAATTTATAAATAAACCCCGTTAAAATATAATGCTTTTAGCGGGGTTATTCTTTGATCTAGTGATAATTAAAATTTCAGTTTAATCCGTTCAAGTTTTATATGCAGCATTTCGAAAGTATCATCTAGAGACTTGTTCGAAAATTATTCAATGACATAGTACTTTCTGTTATTTACTTTCTCCAAAATTCAGGAACACAAAGAACAATAACCGTATAAATTTCTAACCTTCCAAGCAACATATTAAAGATCAAAGCCCACTTACCAACATCTGGTATATGTGCAAAATTATTAGCAGGACCGACAGTTCCAATTCCTGGACCGATATTTCCCAGACATGCAAGCGATGCTGCGAATGATGAAACAACGTCCACTCCAGTAGCTGCGACAACAAGTCCACAAATCACAAAAAGCCCTATCCAAAGAACGGCAAATCCGAGAATATCATTCATCGTTTCCGGCTTAACAACAGTTTTTCCAAGTTTTACTCTGTTTACTGAACGGGGATGAATAATTCTGAAAACTTCCTGGTAGGACTGTTTCAAAAGAAGCATTATGCGTAAGTGTTTCATACCGCCACTGGTAGAACCTGCGCACCCTCCTAAGAACATACAAAACAGAAGTAATCCTTGAGCAAGTGCGGGCCATAATTCATAATCTGCTGTAGCAAACCCTGTGGTGCTCATAATAGATGCAACCTGGAATGACGTATACCTGATTGTATCAGTGAAAGTTTCATAAGTGTGAGAAGAATATACTGAAATCGTAACTAAAATTGTTATTAGCAACGTTACTATTGCAAAAAATTTAAATTCAGGATCGCGCCATAAAAGCAACGGTCGCCCTTTCAGCATTTGATAATGAAGGCTAAAATTTATTCCAGCGACAATCATGAAAAAAGTAATAACGTAGTCTATGTAAGCACTATTGAAATATGCAACGGAACTGTTTTTAGTTGAAAACCCTCCAGTGGCAAGTGTGCCGAATGTATGACAGAGAGAATCAAAAAAATCCATCCCTCCGAACATTAAAAGGATCGCTTCAATGGCGGAAAAAAGTAGATAAACCTTCCAAAGAACCATTGCAGTATCTTTAATCCGTGGCTTAAGCTTATCTGGAACAGGCCCGGGAACTTCTGCCTTATAAAGTTGCATTCCTCCGACTCCGAGAAATGGTAAAATTGCAAGCGAAAGAACAATTATCCCCATCCCGCCAAGCCAATGGGTAAGACTTCGCCAAAACAGAATTCCTTTTGCAACACTTTCAATATCAGTCATTACCGAAGATCCAGTTGTGGTAAAACCGGACAGGGATTCAAAAAAACAATCAACATGATTTGGAAAGACATCTCCCAAATAAAAAGGAAGGCTTCCAAAGAATCCAGCAGCAATCCACCCCAAAGCAACAATTGCCATTCCTTCTCTATGGCTTAATCCCTGATTTTCATTGCGGCTTCGAAAAGCAAAAAATAAACCTAAACCGCAAAGACAAGAAATAGCCATAGATTGAATCAGTGGCACTATAGCTGAATCCTGATAATACAATGAAAAAGCGAGTGGCATCAGCATTGTGATACCAACACATAAAATTAATGCACCAATAATATGCAAAACTACTTTCCAGCGCATTAATAAAACTCCAGCTTAGTAGTCAGCGTATTTTCTATTTCAGGTATGTTTTTGCGTGTTGAAATAATTAGGAGTCGGTCATTCGGCTCTATTACGGTCAGACCTGTGGGAATTATTACATCCTCCCCGCGTTGGAAACATAAAATCAGTGCCCCTTTAGGTAAGTCCAGATCCTTAATCGGTTTACCGACTATTCTAGAATTCTCTTGCGCGATCGCTTCGAGAGCTTCAGCCTCTTCACCTTTGATTGAAGCCGCAGAAATAACTTTTCCTTGTCTAACAAAATGCAAAATAGAATTAATTGCAGAAAGTCTGGGGCAGACAAGGTGATCAATCCCGATAGGCTGAATTAAAGGAATATATGCAAAATTATTAATGCGAGTAATTGTCTTATGCGCTCCTAAATTTTTAGCAAGTAAACAGGACAGGATATTCATTTCTTCATCGCCAGTAACTGAAATAACCATATCCAGTTCTCCGACATTTTCTTCTTTAAGTAATTCCTGATCAGTTCCATCACCATGCAAGACTATAACTCGGTCAAGCTTTTCAGATAGTTCTGCGCAGCGATCAGTGTCTTTGTCTAGAAGGCGAGTATGATGTTTTTTATTATCAAGAGCTTGGGCTAACAGAAAGCCAACATTTCCTCCTCCTACAATAAGAACTTTTCTAATCGGGTCTGAAAGAATTCCAGCCTGCCTGAGTAGCGCTTCTTGTTGATCACGAATGGAAACAAAGTAAACAATATCCCCTTCCTGGATAGTGTCCAATCCCCCTGGAATTATGAGTCTGTCTTTACGGACTAATGCAGCAATAACAACATCAAGGCCTATAAGATGCTCTTTAATATTCATAAGGGTCACTCCGATAAGAGGACTTGCGTTTGGAAGCTTTACTCCGATCAGCCGAACTTTTCCGCCAACAAAATCGTTAATTTCCACAGCCCCGGGGACACTCATAATTTTAAGTATAGATTCAACAACTTCTTCGTCTGGATTAATCAGAGTGTCTATTCGTAGGTCGCCTTCAGTGAACATTTCAGGATATTTTGTATAATCTTCATTCCTGATACGTGCGAGTTTGATAATTTTAGGTGATATTCGATTAGCCATAAAAGTTGAAATTAAATTAATCTCATCTTTATCTGTCACAGCTAGAAAAATATCAGCATCAAGGACTCCAGCCCTTTCTAATATTTCAGGGTTTGAACCTGATCCAAGTATTGTTTGAACATCTAAGGTGTCAGAAACTTTGCTTAAGGCATTAGAGTCTTTATCAATAACAACAACTTCCTTACTTTCGCCAGAAAGGCGTCTTGCTACATTGAATCCAACTTCTCCGGCTCCAACGATTATAACCCTCAAAAGTAACTCCTTATGATAAATCAAAACAGCTTAAAATAAAAAAATACTGCTAATAACTGTAATTTATATTTGTTTTTGTTTTGATAACGTAAAAATACTAATATTACTATCGACTTTTTACATAAAAAGTAAACAGATTTGAGTTAAAAAAAAAGTCCGTCGCATATTGCGACGGACTTAATATTTCAATACAAAACAGTTTTTTTGTAAAACTTATGCCATTTTATTCACAGCAGCATGAAGGCGAGAAATTCTACGTGATGCTGCGCGTGCATGAATAACTTTTTTAGTGGCAGCAGCATCAAGAACGGATGTAGCTTTACGAAGAGCTGTTGCTGCAAGTTCTGTATCATTTGCGTCAACGGCTGATCGCACTTCTTTTACAACGTTTTTGATACGAGTACGTACCATGTTGTTGCGTGAGTTACGAACGAGGCTCTGACGGTGTCTTTTGAGTGCGGACTTATGATTAGCCAAGGTATTTCTCCTGTATCTTAAATTTGTATTTCTTTCTCCGGACAGCCGGAGTTACATTCAAACAAAATGGGTGTCTAACTAAAATAGACCGTTATTGTCAAGCATTAATATGTTTTTGGATCAAAAATATAATAAAACTATCTCAAATAACAATTTTATTTAGACTCATCTTAAACTTGAAGAGCACTAAAATCAGCCAGTCTACTTAGTCTGTCTACCAGCGCTTTAAGTAAATTCAGGCGATTAATTTTTAATGATTCATCATCACTAATGACCATTACATTATCAAAAAAGTCATCCACAAAAGGTCGCAATTCGTCAATAATTCCAATGAGCTTTGTGAAATCATCATTTTCCCACAGTTCTTCGAATCTGGCAGCAGTATCATCAAGCTTTGTGGCAAGAGCTTTTTCCTGAGGTTCGATCAGTTTTTCAACTTCATAACCTCCTGTTAAAGTTATTCCTGCTTCACTGCCTTGCTTTCTAATAATGTTTGATGCTCGTTTAAAAGTAAGCACCGACTGCTCAAATTCTTCTTTTTTAGCAAATTCAGATAAAGCTTCAACTCTAGCTTTTAGAGCATTCACATCTCTGATACCTGCACCTAAAGCAGCGTCTACAACTCTTGTTTCGTAACCAACTCCAGTAAAGTAGGCACGGAGTCTGTTTGAAACAAATTCTCCGAGTTTCTCAAGAATTTCTGCTTTATCAAGTTTCCATTTAATATCCTTTGAATAACCGTCATAAGCCATGTCGAAGATTTCGAGGATGTCGACACTTAATTTGAATTCAAGGATCATCCGAATAATACCAAGGGCTGCGCGCCTGAGAGCGTAGGCATCGTTAGCACCGGTAGGTATTTTATTTAATCCGAAGCACCCGACTAGAGTATCGGCTTTATCGGTAATGGATAGAATAGATCCACCAATAGTAGAAGGTACAGGACTTTCTGGACCTGCAGGTAAATATTGCTCGCTGATAGCTTTGCAGACAACGTCCTCTTCACCTTTTTTCAAAGCATAAATTCCGCCCATCAAACCTTGCAATTTATCAAATTCGTTAACCATTTCAGAAACTAAATCAGCCTTGGCAAGTCTTCCGGCACGAGCCATTTCTGTCTGTAAATCAGGGTCAACTTTACCGGCAATTAATGCCGCTAGACTTTCAAGTCTACGAGATTTATCTCCCATAGTCCCTAAAGGTCCAAGAAATACAACATGTTCAAGTTTTTCCAGCCAGAAATTAAGTTCGGTCCCTAGATCTTTAGCCCAGAAGAAACGAGCGTCTTCAAGTCTTGCTTTAAGAACTTTTTCCCATCCTTTACGCACTAAATCCATATCCTTGGGAATCAAATTTAAAGTGCATAGAAAGTGAGGGAGTAAGTTTCCGTCAGACTTTTCAATACCAAAACATTTTTGATGACTTTCCATGCTGGTCAGTAAAACTTCTTTAGGAAGTTCTAGGAAAGATTTATCAAAATTTCCTATAATTGGCATCGGTAATTCAACGAGATTGCTTACTTCTTCAAGCAGACTTTCTTTCCAAACAACAGCACCGCTTAATTCAGCCGCAAGTTTATTACCTTCTGAACGAACAAGTTTTCCACGTTCTTCAGGGGAAATATTTACGGAACAATTCTGCTCAATAACATTAAAGTAGTCAGAAGCAGAGGAAATATTCCATGGACCTGCGCCCATAACACGATGCCCGTAGGTTTGACGACCTGCAGTCAGTCCTGCCAGTTCAAAATCAATAACCTGTTCACCGCAAAGACATAAAAGCCAGCGAAGCGGTCTTGCAAAAGCAAAGTCAAGGCTGCCCCACTTCATCTTTTTGGGAAATGAAAGTTTTTTAATTGCTGTGACACATATCTCAGGAAGAATTGCAACAGTTGCAGATCCACCTATTGATTTTTTAGCTCCGAGATAATCACCTTTGTCCGTTTTGATAATATAAATATCTTCTAGAGTGATGCCCTGAGATTTAGCAAAACCTTGACAGGCTTTAGTTGGTTTTCCATCTGCATCGTATGCGATTCTGGCTGGAGGACCTGAAACTTCCTCTTCAACTTTTCGTTGATCAAGTGCTATATCCGCTACAAAAACACTGAGTCTGCGTGGAGTGGCAAAAGCAGAAATTTTTGAAAAATCAATAAGATGCTGATTTAGCAAATTATTGAATATAGTTTTGATATCCTCGCCCAGACGTGGAACAAAACGGGCGGGCATTTCTTCAATACCTATTTCGAGAATAAAATCGGCCATATCTAATTCCGTTTTTTTTAATCGTTTTCAAGCATGGGGTAATTCAACTCAGCACGCTGTTCCGAATAAAGTCTAGCTGCTGCTGAAGCGAGATTACGCACTCTGCCTATATAGGTTGCCCGTTCGGTAATAGAAATTGCCCCGCGAGCATCAAGTAAATTAAAAGTATGAGAGCACTTCAGGCAGTAGTCGTATGCAGGACGAGGAAGTTTTTCTTCGCATAGTCTCAAACTTTCTGCTTCATATTTATTAAATAGGTCAAGAAGCATATCGGCGTCGCTGAGTTCAAAATTATATTTTGAATTCTCTACTTCGTTTTGGTGGAAGATCTGACCATAGGTGACTTTGTCATTCCACATCAGGTCATACACAGATTCTTTACCCTGCAAATACATACACAGTCTTTCTAGACCGTAGGTAAGTTCAACAGAAACAGGACTCAAATCTAGTCCTCCAACCTGCTGAAAATAGGTAAACTGAGTTACTTCCATGCCGTTAAGCCAAACTTCCCAGCCGAGTCCCCAAGCTCCAAGAGTAGGAGATTCCCAGTCATCCTCTACAAACCTGATGTCATGTGCAGCAGCATCTAAACCGAGAGCTTCGAGACTCTTTAGGTAAAGATCCTGCACATTGTCAGGAGAAGGTTTTAAGATAACCTGAAATTGAAAGTAATGCTGAAGCCTGTTTGGATTTTCCCCATACCGGCCATCTGTTGGTCGGCGTGAAGGTTCAACATATGCAGTATTCCAAGGTTCAGGTCCGATAACTCTGAAAAAAGTTGAAGGGTTGAATGTGCCTGCTCCTACTTCAATATCAAGTGGTTGGAGCAAGCAACAGCCGTAATCAGACCAAAAATTTTGCAACGTAAGTATAACATTCTGAAAATTCATTAAATTCCTCACATCTAGAAAAAAACCAAACTTTGTATAGAGTCATTTTTTATATACAGACTATAAAAATAATATAAAAAATGTCCGACTTCTAAACGATTTATAACAGAGATATTTTAGACAATTTCAAGAGTTTTTACTTGAAAATAAGTCTCAAAATTAAACTTAATGGTTAAAGTTGCGTATAACCTTAATAAACATTAAGTTTCACTAAATTTTCCGGTAGCCACTCTCTTCCCAAACCAGCCCCATATGATAAGCCATAAATTTATCCATTACAGAAAAACATTCTTGTCTTACTCCATGCGGCAAGCTGAGAGTTATCCAGCTAGAAGGTCCTGTATCCTGAATCCATGCTAAAGTTCGAATGGTTCCGGCTCCAACTGATTCTCCAATTCTCCCTTTGTCGCATTCTGAGCAGATGATAACACCTCTTTCAATATCAAAAACAACAGGCTTCGCGCTGAAAAGAGGTTTGCCGCATCCTGAGCAAATTGTAAAGTCAGGATTGTATCCTTGTTCAAATGCAACCTTCGCTCTAAAAAATAAAGGAAAAAAATCATCTGGTTCAGAATTTTCAATAACATCCAAAGTTTCAGATAACAGGTTAAAAACTCTGCGACTGCTTTCTTTTTCTGTTCCGGCTGATTCGATAAATTTCAAACAATTTGCAGCAAGTCCAGTTTTACGAAGATTGGTTCTTATTTCTGGGTAACTCTTCATGAGACTTCCCTCTTTAAGAACCTGATATACTCCAGTTTTATTGCTTTCGATTTTGAATAAAACTTGTGAAAAAACCTCTAAGCATCCACCAAACCTTTTTCTACTTCTGCTTCCACCGAATGCAAAAGCTGTTTGAATTCCATGTGAAGCAGACAAAAATTTAACCCAAAGATCGTTTTCTTTAAATTTTCCTGTCTTAAGAATTAAAACTTTATCTGTTGTTTCCATATACTAAATGCTGAATTTTCTATTCAGAAATTGGAAACTCAAGAGTTTTAACTTTTCCCTTTGCGGCATTAAGAGATATTGGATTGCCATCAGAAAGAATATTTACTCCGCCGGCATTACCGAATCTAATCTTAAGATCCTTTTTGTACGATAAAGAAACTGTTTCATTTTCCTGCAAAACATATTCCTGAGATATTCCGTCACTTGTAGCTTCTAACCAACAAGCCTCACCTGGCTTAGTAGTAATTACAACAATATTTTTAACTACTGGTTGAGCTTTAGTTTTCGATGAACTTTCAGGAGCAATTTTTACATCTTCAACAGCAGTAGTCTTATTATTAAAATCTGCGACAGGAGTTTCAGTTGAAACTTCTGCCGGAGCTACTTTTGAAATATCTTCATTTTTTTCTGAAAGAGATTCTATATTGTGAGCATCCGTTTTAACAGGTTTTATAGCATCGTCAGTCACAAGAACTTCTTTTTTTTGTGATTCTCCAAAATTTAAAAAAGAACTGTTGTTGAGATAGTAAACAAGACTTGCAAGAACAACCACTAAAAGAAAAATTATAAAAATTGATGATTTAGATGAACTAGCGGATACGTCAGAGTAATCATTTTGAGATAAACGCTCATCAACACAAGAATTAATATCTTTTTCCTCGTCACCTGGTTTATCAACAGAGTAAAATTTTGAAAATTCATTTCCAATTTCTTCTGAATCAAGGCCGAGTGCTTTTGCGTAATTCTTTATAAAACCCTTAGCATAGACAGGGTGTGGAAAATCATCCTTATTGCCCTCTTCAATCGCATGCACATTCACGCGGCTTAATTTGGTAAGCTCCATCATTTGTTCAACGGTAAGTCCTTGCTGTTCTCTTTCCGCTTTTAATCGGGAACCAAGTTCTTTTAAATCCATAAGCCCCTCATTAATGATAGTCAGACTATTTTATTAAAATAAATTTTGATTATTGCTTTTGCCATTCAACAACACTTTTCCAATATGTTATTTTTTTTCGATAACAGCTTTTTCTCTCAGCTTATTTATAAAGTCATTGAAAACGGCATCTTGTTTTTCTCTATAAAGCCGTTCGTAAATCTCATCTTTGCTGTCAGCAAATGATTTAGTCTTATTTTTTTCAAAAGAGTCGAGCTTAAGCAAGGCTGATGACTGTTGAACTTTAAATATTTGGCTTATCTCTCCAACCTTAAGACCAGCTAATGCGTCATGCCATGTTTGCGCTAAATCGTCCCACTCCAGAACTCCTAAATCTCCACCACTGCCAGCGCCAGGGCCAGCCGTATATTTATCTGCAGCCTCTTCAAAAGTAATTTTCCCAGAGATAATCTCTTCTCTGATGCTCTCAGCTGATACATCTTGAGGGAAAAAGATTAATTTTAAGTGAACACTCTGTTTAACGTTATCTTCCTCGGTTTGAGTACTGTTCCATACATTTTCAATTTCATTTTCTGTCACTACGACTTTATTTTTAACTTTGTACGAAACCAATCTATGTTTACGAATATCCTTGCGCAAATTTTCTTTAAAATCTTCTAAATTTGTTTTTTGTAATGCAAGTTGACGTAGAAAGTCTTCGTCAGAAAGCTTGCTTGATTCTTTAATTCGGTTAATTTCACCATCAACATCTTGCTCTGAAACTGTGACTTTAAGTTTTTTTGCTTCCTGATCGATAATCATTTCATTAATCATACGATCAAGTATTTGGCTTCTTATATTTTTGATCTGTTGTTCATCTGCAGCGGAAATGGATTTTCCGAACTGCTTCATAATTGGAGCCATTTTTTCGTTCATTTCATACATTGTAATAATATCACCGTTGACGACTGCTACAATGCCATCAACAATTTTTTCTGCAGCATTGGAAGTGGAGCCACACAAACTGGTCAATATAATAAAAAAAACAATAATTACACGTTTCAACGCAAAATCTCCCATAAAATATACAGAGCAGGAATGCTTCTTATCCTGTTTTAATTTAATCAAGCTATCAGATTTATTCCTTCGCAAGATCAGTAATTCCTTTGACTAACTAAACTCTTTCACAGAAGTATGCAAGATTAGTAAAAAAACTAATATCTATTCAATCTTTAGACTCGCATCTTCCGTAGAAACTGGTTCTTCAGCTTCTTTTTGAGGTAATAATTTTTTGCTTATTTTAATATCAGATTTCGCAATTTTATCCTTGAGCCATAATTCAAATTTATCATCCAGCTTCTGTTCGAGAAGCACTTTTTCAATTGTTGGATAAGCCTGAAGAGGGGTTAGTAAAGTAGCGTCTTTTTTTTCTTTTAAAATTAAACAGATAAATTCTTTTTCCTGAGTAATTATAGGACTTGATTTTCCTATTTGCAGTTTTTGAACTACAGGCTCCCAAGCTGCTGGTAACTGCCCATTTCTAACCCATATTTCTCTGACAGTAACCTCTTTAAAATTACTTGATATTTCTGCAGGAGTAAGCCCTTTTCCGAATTGTTCAACCGCCTTAGTAACTAAATCGCGACTACTTCCTTTTATCATCTCAAACTTGCAACCTGCCTGTATATAAAAATCAGACAGATGCGTGCGATAGTATTCTTCTGCTTCTTTGTAATCAATTTTTATTTCAGGACGTAGCACTTGACTGAAAAATTTATCCATTGCCAACTGATACCGTAGCTGTCTACGCCATGAATTAAGATCAATATATTCTTCTATCAAAATCTGCTCAAATGCATTTCCTGGGTAATCAGAACGAACTTGATCTTCAGCTTCTTTTAATTCCTTATCTGTTACAGGAATATCACGCACAACAAGTTCTTGTGAGACAAGTTCCTGCACTATAATATCACCTAAAATTTGGCCGTATTCGCTTCTGACCTGGCCGACAGAAGGAACAAAACCTGCACTTCCGTCATGAGTTAAATCATATTTATAGTTCAATTGTGAAAGATGAATAGGTTTACCATTTACTTTAGCAATAATTCCAGGTTCGTCTTTTTTATTTTGACATCCAAATATAAAAATAAATGTCAGCATTAAAATCATAGTTGTTTTTTTCATATTTAATTTCCGTATGCTATTATTTTAACTTGTTTTTTCAACTAAAATTTCTAAACCTTTACATATTTGGGTTAGGCCAGCGGCTATTTTAATATCTTTTTCAAACCGAATTTCAATGCTTGCTGGTGGTTTGAGCCGTGCCGAGTGTTTATCATTAGCAATCCACTCCATCAATCTAGTAGGATCTACTGGATTGCGACTATCTTCCCATGTTAAAACAACTCTGGCAGGGAATAGATCTGCTCGCGTAACCCCGAGATGTGCTAAATTTCGTTTCAAATAAAGCACTGTTATAAAATTTTCAACTTCTTCCGGGAATTGTCCGAATCTATCTTTTATTTCTGCGGCAAGCTCTTCGATTCTAGCTTCTGTGCCCGCTGAAGAAAGCGCTCTGTAGTATCTAAGCCGCTCTCTAGCATCCGGAACAAAATCTTCAGGAAGATGCGCTTTGAAAACAAAATTCATTTCAGGATCAGTGGCTACAGTACTGTCATCACCTTTAATTCTGCGTACTTCTTCGTCAAGCATTTCCAGAAACAGGTCAAGCCCAACCTTTGCCATTTGTCCAGACTGAACTTCGCCAAGGATATTACCTGCTCCGCGCAGTCTTAAATCTTCCATAGCAACTTTAAAACCTGCGCCGAGGTAATCAAGTTGAAGGATTATCTGCATACGTCGCTTAGCTTTTTCAGACAAAGAATCAAGTGATGAAACGACGAAATAGGCATAAGCCTGTCTGGTGCTGCGCCCTACTCTTCCTCGCAACTGATAAAGTTGTCCAAGCCCGAACATTTGAGCCTGGTCTACAATTAAGGTGTTTGCATTGGGAAAATCTAGCCCTGATTCAATGATAGCAGTTGCAATTAGAATATCTAATTCTTTATGCCAAAATTTATGAATAGTTTCTTCCAGATTCTTTTCCGACATTTGACCGTGTGCCATGCCAATTTTGGCATCAGGAGCAAGCTTTTTGACAAATTCCGCAACTCGTTCAAGCCCCTGAACTCTGTTGTGAACCCAGAAAATTTGCCCGCCTCGTTCCATCTCGCGTTTAACAACAGACGCAAGCATAGCTTCGTCTCGTTCAATTAAGGCAGTTTCAACAGGTTTACGGTCCACTGGAGGTGTTTCAATGGTGCTCAGACTTCGCACACCGGATAGTGACAGCTGTAAAGTTCTTGGAATAGGGGTTGCCGTCAAAGTCAAGGCATCGATATTTTTACGCATTTCTTTGATGCGTTCTTTATGTCTCACTCCGAAACGTTGTTCTTCGTCAAGAATGAGCAAACCTAAATTCGGAGCTTCTACATCTTTAGATAAAACTCTATGAGTACCTATAAGAATATCCAGTTGTCCTGAAGAAACCTGTTCCAGAACTCTTTTCTGACTTGTTTTGGTCACAAACCTGCTAAGCATTCCGACTGTTACAGGAAAACCTTCCATTCGTTGCATAAAGGTTTGATAATGCTGTTCTGCCAGAACCGTAGTAGGACAAAGCAAAATAACTTGCTTACCATCAAGTACTGCCCTGAATGCAGCTCGTAATGCAACTTCTGTTTTACCGAAACCGACATCACCGCAGACGAGTCTGTCCATAGGCTCAGGGCTTTCCATATCTCTGAAGACATCTTGAATAGCCTTTTCCTGATCCGGTGTTTCTTCGAATCCGAAAGAACTTTCAAATTCCCAGTACATATCATTTAAAGGACCATAGGCATATCCTTTAGCTACTTTCCTGTACGCGTACATTTCAACAAGTTCTCCGGCTATTTTTTCAATTGCCTTACGAGCTTTTTCGCGTGTTTTGGACCAACGGCTTCCCCCCAGCTTGTCCAGCGCAGAACATGTTCCTTCTGGCCCTTTGTACTTTTGAACAAGGTTTAGCCGATCTACAGGGACATATAATTTATCATCACCGTCAAAAAAAAGTAGAAGATAATCATTAGAAACATCTCCAACTTTAAAATGGTGCAATCCACCGAATCTTGATAAACCATAATCTCTATGGACAAGTAAATCTTCAGGAAGCAAGTCTTCATAACTAGTCATTCCTTCAAAGGCTTTGTCTCTGACTCTTGTTCCCTTGGCGGATTCAGGCTGAAGTACATCTTCACCTAAAATAAGTGTTTGATTCCACTCAAGCTCCATTCCTGTTTTTAAGGGAGAAATAAGAGCATAAATACCTCTATTCAGTGGCGAATATTCAGTTGAAATAGTAAGTTGTTCTGATTCTATGAGTGATAGAAATTTTTTCCTGGATCTATCCGTTTTGAAGCTGAGCACTGTTTGGAATCTTTCAGAACTCCATTCCTTAAGCCCTGTAACAAGTGCAGCCCAAGGTCTTTTCATCTGTTCTGGTTTCCAGAATATATCCGTGAATGCGGTTATTGATCTTTCTGAAAGATCAATACCGTTTTTTTCTCTGCCTATAACGAGATCTTCATATACAATCTGTCTTTCATCTCTCCATGTCGATCTGGCTTTTTCCTCATTCCAACAAATAGTATTAACAGGCCATTTACAACCGGAATGAGCATTTTTGTCATGAAGAAAAGTTTTCCAGTTGTACTCATGATCTTGAAGCCGCAACCTTAAATTGGAGGCAGATGAAAGGATATAAATAGCTTTTTTAGATAAAAAAGATTTAAGATCTGTACATTCTGAATAAAAAAGACCAGGCCAGATCATTCCATCATCATTGCCTACTTTTTCGATAAGTTTTGTGTACCCTTGTGATGAAATTTCTCCCGTTGTTTTTAACTTTTCCCAAAGTTTTGCGGCATCATCAATGGTATTTCCAGTCAACATTGCCGGAGCTACCGGAAGCAAAGTTATATCATCTAAATCGGCTTTAGAACGTTGGGATGAAGGTTCGAAAACACGAATTTCTTCAAGAATATCACCAAAAAATTCTAACCTGACAGGTAAGTCATACCCCGGAGCGTAAACATCAAGGATATCCCCGCGCATTGACATTTCTCCATACTCCGACACCAGCTTTGTTCTGGAATATCCCCATGAAATTAATTGCTCAATGAGGAGTTCAGGCTCCATTTCTTCGCCTTTGGAAAGATTAATATAATTATTTTCCAAAACAGAAGGCAGGGGCCATTTGGGCAGAAGATTGTCAACCGTCATCAGTACAGACTGTTTGCTACCGCGAGTCAAAGCATGCAATGCTGTCCATCGTTCAGCCCATTCAGAAGCAACCGGAGTTTTGCAAAGGTAAGGTGGAAGAAAAACCCAATCTCTTTCCCATGCTGGAATTATTTTATTATTTTCAATAAAATTATTACGGCTTAGCAAAGTTATTAACGCTTTTAATTCAGCATATTCACGCGCACCTGGGGCAATCATGACTACAGATTGGCCCCTGGAGTGTAAGCTGTGGGCTGTAAAGGCCTGCGTTCCTGGGCCACTCTTGAATATTCGTGCAGTGCTTCCTTTTCCGGCAGCGAAAGTGGTAAGTTGGGAAGGTAAAGACAATTTTGCTCCAAAATTATTATGAAAAGTAAAAGCCGCCCTCCAGAAAAATCAGGGGACGGCTTTTTTTTGCAAAGAAAATGCTCTGTTGTCCAGTAAATAGATGTTAATAACAAATAAATCAAATAATAAGCAATCTGCAATAACTACAGAGTCATCAATATTCCTTAAACAGAATACAGCAGCATTAAATATTTTGATTAAACCTGTGCCAACAATTCCTGCTCTTCACCTGAAAGCAATCTGTTAAGATCTAGCAGAATAAGCAATCTGTCTTCAAGTTTGCCTACACCGCTGATATATTCAGATTCTAATCCGGACACAACCGGTGGAGGTGGTTCAACAGTATTGGCCGGGATTCTGAGAACCTCGGAAACTGAATCAACCACAAAACCTACTATCATATCACTTATTTCAATGACAATGATACGAGTATTCTGATCATGTTCTCTAATTTCAAGACCAAACTTACTTCTTAAGTCGATAATTGGAATAACCTTGCCACGAAGGTTTATCACGCCCTCAACAAATACAGGAGCCCGGGGCACTTTTGTAATTTCCATGGTCCGGATAATTTCCTGAACCTTAAGGATATCAACTCCGAACTCTTCTTCGGCAATGCTGAAGGTGACTAGCTGGATAAGTTCGGCATCTTGCCTTTTCTTATCTTCTTCCATTCATGCCCCCTGTTAGTTGCTATTGCAGTGCACGGTCAAAATATTTTAACCGTGTAAAATTTAAAATTAAACAAAATACACATATTTATATTGTATATTATTATTCATCTGAAATATTTGCAAGCTATTCATAAATTTATAAAACAATTTATTCTTTTTTTTAGTTATAGAAAATTGACTACTGTCCAAGAAATGACTACTTGTAAATCGGATTAGCAAAAAAACAGCAATAAGGCGAAGACTCAGGAGGGTATGAACTCGCATGGCTCAGTTTTCCCCAACGGATAATGTTACTCTGGAAGATCAGATTAAATCCTTAGCAAATGATGAACTGCTCGACTTCTGGGAAGAAACCCAGTTTCTTGCAAAGATGTTAAATCAAGAAAACCAAGAAGAAATTCCATACAACCCAGAATATGAAAGATTAATTTTGCAGGAGCTGCAACTCAGGTCCTGCATGAAAACTCTTGCACCTTAGATTAATTTAAAGGCCCGCTCAATGTGGGCCTTTAAATTATAATTAAACAGATTCACCCGCAGGCTTACGGCCGACGCTGAAGTACGCGAAGCCATTGCTTCCCAGATAAGATGGATCATAAAGATTTCTACCATCAAAAATAACAGGAGCAAGTAAAGCTTTTTTTACTTTATCAAAATCAGGGTTTCTAAACTGATTCCAGTCGGTAACAACTGCAACTGCATTTGCTCCTTCAAGAACGTCGTATTGACTATCTACGATTTCCACCAGATCATTATCACACAAAATTTCTTTTGCTTTAGTGTGAGCTACCGGATCAAAAGCTTTAATTTTCATTCCTGCCGCAGTCAGCTCAGAAATTATGGCTAAAGCAGATGATTCTCTCATGTCATCGGTATTAGCTTTAAATGCAAGTCCCCATATAGCAAGAGTTTTACCTTTAACTCCACCTTGGGGTTCAAAATAGTCAAGGATCTTGTGCGAAAGCATTTTTTTCTGTCTGTCGTTAACAGAATCAACAGCTTCAATAAGCTCGGCTTTCGCTCCAACTTCCTTTGCTGTGTTGATCAGGGCTTTCACATCTTTAGGAAAGCAGGATCCACCGTAGCCTACACCTGGATAAATAAAGTAATATCCAATGCGATGATCAGAACCTATTCCAAGCCTGACTTCACGCACATCTGCACCGACTTGCTCACAAATACCGGACATTTCGTTAATAAAAGAAATTTTTGTGGCAAGCATGCAGTTAGCGGCATACTTAGTCATTTCCGCGCTTCTTGTTCCCATAAAGATAAGTTTTTCTCTACTACGGGCGTATGGAGCATATAAGGTTTCGAATTCCTTACAAGTTTCTTTCTTTTCAGTACCAACAACAACTCTATCCGGTTTCATAAAGTCACTGACAGCATCACCTTCTTTTAGAAATTCTGGATTTGAAGCAACATCAAAATCAAGATCTAAACCTCTTTTTTCAAGTTCTGCTTTAACTATTGAACGGACTTTATCAGCAGTTCCCACTGGAACAGTTGATTTATCGACAATAATTTTAGAATCATTCATGGATTGCCCTATTTCACGAGCAACATTTTCTACAAAACTTAAGTCGCAACTTCCATCTGAACCGCAGGGAGTTCCGACAGTAATAAAAACAAAACGAGCTTTATCAAGCCCTTCTTTCATGCTAGTAGTGAAAAAAAGTCTTTTATCTGCATAATTCCTTTTAACAAGACCTTCGAGACCTGGTTCAAAAATATGAATTTTGCCTTCTTTAAGTGTCTCGATAACGTCTGGATTTACATCAACACACCAGACATGATTTCCCATTTCTGCAAAACAGGCTGCGCTGACAAGCCCTACGTATCCAGTTCCTACTATACATATGTTCATTATTTATTCTCTCAATGCTATTCTTTACGTTAAAAAAAACTTCACTAACAGGCCGCCCAGAAAAGTCAAATTAAGCACGCCTACTATAAAAAGGTATACAGCGGATAACGCTATTATATTTTTACTGTCAACTATCAGATAGTTACAAAGATATGACAGTTGCCTTCAATCATCAATGGCTATATTGTCATTTCACAAGAAAGATATATATAAAAAATATGCAAAGATAAATTAATTCAATACGAAAAGTATATTTCTAGGAGGATATGAACATGCCACTTTTATGCGTCAATGTTGATCATGTTGCAACAATTAGACAAGCCAGATTAGGAATAGAGCCAGATCCGATAGTTGCTGCGGCAATGTGTGAGCAAGCCGGAGCTACTGGAATAATTATGCATTTACGTGAAGATAGACGACACATCCAGGATAGAGATATTAATCTTATTGCGCAGACTATTCAGACAAAATTTAATTTTGAGATGGCGGCAACGGAAGAAATGCAAGCCTTCGCTCTTAAAATTACCCCTGCAACAGTGTGCCTTGTTCCGGAAAAAAGAGCCGAGCTAACAACTGAAGGTGGTCTTAATTGCGTAGGACATGAAGAGAAACTTAAAAAATATCTTGCTCCGATCCATGAATCCGGAATCAGATCGAGCTTATTTATTGATGCAGATCCTGCTCAGATTAAAGCTGCGCACAAAATCGGTGCAGAATATGTTGAAATTCACACCGGTCATTTTGCTGATGCTAAGAAAAGGCCTGAACAAAAAAATGAACTAAAAAAAATAATAGATGGTATTAAAAGAAGTCAGGATCTGGGGTTGAAAGTTAACCTCGGTCATGGCCTTAATTATACCAATATTTTGGATTTTGCGGATGTTCCCGGGATTTGTGAATACTCAATCGGGCATTCAATTATGGCCCGTGCAATTTTCCTTGGAATAGATCGGGCAGTAAAAGATATGGTTGAAATTATCAGAACATTTGTGAATTAATATGATAGTAGGTTTAGGTATTGATATCACAGAACTTGATCGCATAAAAAGTTCACTGGAAAAATTCGGCGAGCGTTTTATGAATACATTTCTTACGGAAGAAGAAATAAAATTAGTTCCAAAAGTAAACAATGTTCAACACCTTTCTGCGCGGTTTGCAGCAAAGGAAGCCGCCGTAAAAGCCCTTGGAACGGGATTTGCTGAAGGGGTTACCTTCAAAAGCATAGAGATATTTAATCTTAAATCAGGTGCTCCTGAATTGAAATTTAATGGCAAGGGGCTTGAACGTTCCCTTGAATTAGGTGTAAAAAGTATACTCATATCAATAACTCATGGACGGGATACTGCTGCTGCTGTTGTAATCCTTGAGAAGTAACATTTGGGGGGCATTATGTTTTCTCATCTTCCTACACCTATGGAAATGTCTGGATGGGATAAAGCCGCAATTAATGATACAGGTATCCGTGGTGAAATTCTGATGGAGAATGCCGCTCGTGAAGCTGTTTCTACCCTTCTATGCGAATACGGTTCGGTTAAAAACAAGACAATCCTCATTATATCAGGGGCCGGAAACAATGGCGGGGATGGTTTTGTTATAGGTAGACAATTGACGGACCTCGGAGCAAACGTGCTCATTTTGCATACTGCCCCCAAAAATAAGTATAAAGGTGAAGCTTCATATCACCTTAAACTGGCCATAAAATCAGGTGTTCAATTCAAGTATTTTCGCGCTGTCGATAAAATTGATCTTCCTGAGTCAGATATTATTATCGATGGCCTTCTTGGAACTGGTTTTAATAATGAATTACGTCCTTTTACAAAAGGAATTGTTAAAGCTGTCAACAAAGTAAGAAATCGTTCATTTATTTTTGCAATTGATGTTCCTTCAGGACTCAACGCTCTCACTGGAAAAGCTCAGCCGATAGCCATCCTTGCACACACTACCGTGACATTCGAAGCCGCAAAAGTAGGACTTATTCTTCCAGAAGCTAAACAATTCACAGGGAAATTAATCGTTAAAAAAATCGGTATTCCTAATAAAGTAAAAAATGACCATCCGGTATCCCATTATTTAATTAATGACAGTATTTATGAACAACTCCCCTCACTTACTCCGACCATGCATAAAGGAACTTCGGGGCATGTTCTTATAATCGGAGGGTCTATCGGACTTACTGGAGCCCTGCAACTTGCTGGGCTAGCTGCATTAAGAGCTGGCGTAGGCTTAGCGACTCTGGCATGTCCTGCCGGCCTTGCTTCTCAAGTCAAAGCGTACATGCCGGAACTTATGACTATAGGGCTTGGTTGCAGTGATCACTGGGATGATCAGGCTGTTAAAGACCTCATTCCGTTACTCAAAAATTACGATGCCATAGCCATCGGCCCGGGATTAGGAAGAACAGAAGGAGCTATGAATATAGTTGAAGCAATGATCTCTGCTGGGCACCCTCCTGCCGTTTTTGATGCAGATGCACTTTATGCCCTGTCACGCAGGTCTCATCTATTGATTTCAATTGCAGAAAATTCTATTTTTACTCCTCACCCCGGAGAAATGGGGCGTTTGATTAATAAAAGTATCGCCGAAATTGAATCCTCACGAATTGAGACAGCCCGTAAATATGCAGTTTCAAAAAAAGTGATACTTGTTCTTAAAGGTGCTGGAACAATTATAGGTTGCCCTGACGGAAAAACAATAATCTCTCCTATTTCCGCTCCTAATCTTGCCGCCGCAGGGTCAGGAGACATTCTATCGGGCTTTACAGGGGCATTACTTGCCAGGGGCGTCCCGGCTATGCAAAGTGCCTGTCTCGGGGTATACTTGCACGGTAAATGCGGACTTTATATAAATAGAAATTTTCCATACAGAGGAAATATTGCTTCTGAAATTGCCAACTCACTTCCCCAAGTACTTAAGGAGGAATTATGCTAACTGCTAAAGACATTATGACATCTGGCGCTCTTACACTTTCACCGGATTCCGAGGTCTCCGTCGCTGCAAAATTGTTACTTGAAAAACATCTGAATGGTGTTCCTGTTGTTGACTCAGAAGGCACTCTTGTGGGTGTAATCTGTCAAAGTGATTTGGTGGCACAGCAAAAAAGTATTTCAGTTCCTTCATTCTTCACTATTCTTGACGGTTTTATTTCTCTGTCATCAAGTGATGATTTTGAAAAAGAAATAACTAAAATTTCAGCTACTAAGGTTGAGCAAGCCATGACTCCTAACCCTGTAACCATAACCTCTGAAACAAGCATTGAAAAAATTGCCGACTTGATGGTTGAGAAAAAACTTTACACTTTACCTGTTGTAGAAAACGGAAAGCTCATAGGTGTTATCGGCAAAGAAGATGTGCTAAAGGTGCTGATTAAATCATAATGACAAAGAAAAAGCTGATAATAAACCTGCCGGACGTGGAGGCAACGTTAAGACTCGGCTCCACTTTGGCAGATTTCTTCCAAAAAAAGCAAGAATTCCTTCCAATTTTTCTTAATGGTGATCTTGGAGCAGGAAAAACAACATTTGTTCGAGCGTTTGTGGAATCGCTTCCCGGTGCGGAAAACGCAGAAGTTAGTAGCCCAAGCTTCAATATTCTTAATATTTACCCCACAAAACCGCAGATTGAGCATTTTGACCTCTATAGACTTGAAGGCCAATGCCCTGATGACGAATTTTTTGATTTATTGAACAACAAAAAAACTTTGACAGTTGTAGAGTGGATTCAGTATCTCAATATTGAATTTTGGCCTGATAACGCACTACTCTTCACTTGGAAAACTACCTCTACGGGTAGAAAAATCGAATTGACCTTTCATGGCTTTGCGACCCCCCTCTTCGAAGAGATTGCCACACTTCTAGAGTCTTTTTAACAACTTACGTTAAATAAATGTGGTAAGGAGATAATGTTCAAATGAACATAGTAGTACAGAAATTCGGAGGAACCTCAGTTAGGAACCTCGAATGTATGAAGCAGGTACTCGAAAAAGTAATGGTACCTTACGAGCAAGGCAACAAAGTCATTGTAGTATTATCCGCAATGTCCGGCGAAACCAATAGATTGATTGCTCTTGCAAAAGAATGGTCAAACACTCCAGATCTAGCTGAAATGGATTCCCTCGTTTCAACCGGAGAACAAGTTTCAACAGCTTTGTTTACAATGCTCCTTAAAGATAAAGGGATTAAGGCTCGCTCTCTTTTAGGTTTTCAAATGCCTATTACAACTAATACTGCCCACTCACGCGCTCGAATTTTAGACATGGGCAGCGATGAGATTTTAAATCTTTTAGATAAGTATGATATTTTAGTTGTCGCCGGATTTCAGGGATGTACTGAAGAAAAACGTATTACGACCTTAGGACGCGGCGGTTCAGATACATCCGCAGTTGCTATGGCTGCAGCTGTTAACGCTGATGTTTGTGAAATTTACACGGATGTTCCCGGAGTTTTTACAACCGATCCCAACATCTGTAGTCAAGCGCGCAAACTGGATACGGTTTCCTATGATGAGATGCTGGAAATGGCCAGTATGGGAGCAAAAGTTCTACAGATACGTTCAGTTGAATTTGCAAAAAAATATAATGTAAAAGTCCATGTTCGCTCAACTTTCAGCGATGAAATTGGGACATTTGTTACTCAGGAGGATAAAGATATGGAATCGGTTATGGTTTCCGGCATTGCATATGATAAAGATCAGGCACGCGTTACTCTCGCAAAAGTTCTCGATAAGCCAGGTATTTCCGCAATTCTGTTTACTCCTCTAGCTGAGAACGGGGTTCTCGTTGATATGATTGTTCAGAACCCCAGTCGTGACGGACGTACTGATATGACTTTCACAATACCGAGAGCCGATCTTGAAATCACACTTGAAATTCTAGATCGCATCAAAGAAGAAATGGGTGCTCAGGAAATTCTTTATGATCAGAATGTTTGCAAAGTTTCAGTTATCGGCGTTGGAATGCGTAATCACTCCGGTGTTGCTTCTAAAGCATTTCAAGCGCTTCGTGATGAAAATATTAATATTATGATGATCAGCACTTCTGAAATTAAAATTACTTGCCTCATTGAAGAAAAATATAGTGAACTAGCTATCAGAACGCTCCATAACACGTTCGGGCTTGATAAAAGCAGGTCCGAAGAAAATATGCTGTAATTATGAAAACAATAAAAATATACGATACAACTCTGCGCGATGGAACTCAAAGTGAAGAAATAAACTTATCCGTGCAAGATAAAATACGCATTACGAAAAAGCTTGATGAGCTTGGCGTACATTATGTCGAAGGCGGATGGCCTGGATCAAATTCCACGGATAAAGATTTTTTTGAAGAGATTAAGAATTATCATTTAGAAAATACCAAAGTTTCAGCTTTTGGATCAACTCATAATACACGGCTTAAACCGGAAAATGATCCGAATTTAACTGCTCTTACTGAGTGTGGGGCTAAAGTTGTAACTCTTTTCGGAAAGACTTGGGATTTTCACGCTACTGATGCCTTAGGTGTCAGCTTAGATCGAAATCTTGAACTGATCAGCAACAGCATCAGCTTCATGCGTAAGCATGTTGAAGAGCTGTTCTTTGATGCTGAACATTTTTTTGATGGGTTTAAAGCTAATCCTGATTTTTCATTGGCATGTTTAAAAGCTGCTCATGATGCCGGAGCTGATGTTCTTATTTTATGCGACACTAACGGCGGAAGTTTACCAGAAGAAGTTGCAGAAGCCTGTAAAACAGTTCTTTCAAGAATTCCTGGTTGCAAAATCGGAATTCATACTCATAATGACTGTGAACTGGCGGTAGCCAATTCACTAGCGGCAGTTAAAAACGGTGCAGTGCAAATTCAAGGTACAATGAACGGATATGGTGAACGGTGCGGAAATGCCAACCTTTGCTCTATCATACCTAACCTTGAACTTAAAATGGGCTATAATACTATCGGTAAAGAAAATTTGAGTATGCTGAAAAGTATTTCAAATTACATTACCGAAATAGCCAATCTTCGTCCGTTTCTTAGACAGCCTTACGTTGGTGCGGCTGCTTTTGCTCACAAAGGCGGTATTCACGTCAGTGCGGTTATGAAAGATTCTAAAAGCTACGAACATATTGATCCTATACTTGTTGGTAATGATAGACGGGTTTTACTTTCAGACCTTTCAGGTAAGAGCAACATTCTTTATAAAGCTCATCAGTTTGGATATAATCTTGAAAAAGATGACCCTGCGGTTAAAACGATTCTCGCAGATATCAAAGAACGCGAAAGTATCGGATTTGAATATTCCGCAGCGGAAGCTTCTTTTGAACTATTGTTCTTTAAAGCTATGGGCTGGTCCAAACGGTATTTTGAATTTATTAACTTCTTTGTAGTTGACGCTAAACGCAAAGAAGACACAGAACCTTTTTCAGAAGCAACTGTTATTGTTAAAGTTCATGGACAAGAAAATCATACAGCAGCTTCAGGAGATGGTCCTGTAAATGCACTTGATAAGGCTTTACGTAAAGCTCTTGAACCGTTTTACCCAAGCCTCAAACATGTTCGCCTTATGGATTTTAAAGTTAGAGTTTTGAATGGTGCAATCAGAGATACAAGCGGAACAAGCTCAAATGTCCGCCTTCTCATCGAATCTACTGACGGCAAAAGCCAGTGGACAACAATGGGAGTCAGCAACAACATTATTGAAGCTAGCTGGCAGGCGCTCGTTGATTCCATTAACTATAAATTATTTAAGGATGATCCACAAAAATGGCCAAGCTCAATGTAGACGACGCGATTACTGAGGGGACAGCAAAGATATCAATCTTATGCGATAACCATGCTATAAAGGATTCTTTAGGAAAAGAATGGGGTCTTTCTATGGCTCTAGACATGCCTCAGGGAGATCTTTGGTTATGGGACTGCGGTGCAAGCTCACTTTTTCTGCAAAATGCAAAAGAAATGAAAATTGACACAAATAAGGCTAAAGGGATTGCTATCAGCCATGGACATTGGGACCATACCGCAGGCATGGACGCTCTTATGGAGTCAGGTTTTACCGGGCCTGTTTATGCTCATCCTAATTTTTCGGCCAAACGTTACGCTCTCTGGGAAAACGATAAGGTTAAAGAGGCTTCATTCCCGTGTGAATATCCCGGCACAATAATCGTACGTGATCATACAGAACTGGATACTGGGTTGTTCATGATCACTGAAATACCGCGCATTGAAGGACTCTTTGAAGCAACTGGTGGTCTTTTTATTGATCCAGAAATGACCATTACAGATCATGTTCCGGATGATTCTTTTTTACTTATGATGACTAAATCCGGACCGGTTGTTGTTTTAGGATGCTGTCACAGCGGGCTTGCAAATAGTTTATATCACCTGCGCGATCTGACTGGTCTTAAATCTCTGCATGCTATTATCGGTGGGCTTCATCTTTTTGAAGCTGATGTTAATGAATTTGAAAGCACAGCCAAAGTAATTGAAGAGTTTAATCCTAAGATGATTGCTGCTGGTCATTGCACCGGTGATAAGGGGTATGAATTCTTGAAAGATAGACTTTCATGCGATGTTTTGCCAATGGGATCAGGAGCTGTCTTTGAGTTTTAATAATTCATTCTGATCGCTATATTATTTGTTTTTACTAAAAAAGCTCCTTGGAAAAATAATTTCCAAGGAGCTTTTTTCAATTAAAGAACTGAATATTAAAACTTACAGATCAAACCCTAACAAATCGCTTAACTCTTTAGAAGAAAAACCATTTTGCACTTTATCCCAATAGCAATTTTGTAATTTCCATGTATTAAGCGAAAGTTCAATATGTTTAGACTTAACTAACACCTTGGCAATTTTTGCACTCAGAAGCACATTCTCATTTAGCATATCACAAAGAGTAGTTGATATTCGATCAATCAGAGCATCAATATCAGGATGATCACGGCCTGTTTCTTTAATAAAAGCTACAAAATCATCACATGCTGAAACATCCGTAAATAAATATGTCCATACAAGCGGTGCCCAAAGTTCTTTCCATTTTTGAGACCATATTTGAGTCGTTTGATAATCTTCAAATTCAACAAAAATGTCCGGTCCGTACTCAACAACAGGTAACAACTTTCGATCCCAACTGTTATCAGAAACTCTTTTTACCCAAGCCATTGAAAGAGATTGCCTTTTTTTCCATGATAATTGATCAAACTTAAATGTTTCTGTATATTCGGTCTTTATTCCTTCAATTTTAACATCACCGGACATTAAGCTGGACTGCTTGGTCCATTCCCATTTATAAGCAGTTACAGCAGATTCAAGGTTCCATTGTATTTCAGCCCGCCCTTGCAAGTATGACTCTTCATTACTTTCGAGCCTTATTGTTACAGAAGACCCCGGCCAATCTACGCGCCCTTCTTCACCAAGAATAGGGAAAGCACCTTCTGCAGAGAGCCTTACAAGTCCTTGAGCGATCAAACTCCCCGGAGTCTCGCTTTGTAATTTAATTTTACTCTTCCAAAGATCTGCACCGGAGCCGTATCTTTCTTCATTAGATTTTGCTCTTTCAATTATTTGTAGAAATTTTTCTTCAAGACCGATCAACCCCGTACTTTCGGCGATCTCAATAGCCCTAAGCGCAAACGACATATCATTTAAAGGTTCAAGTCTGGCGAGGTCATCAAAGAACCATCCACAGCTGGCAAATGAGGATAAAGCCCATTTTTGCATAGATAAAAGCTTCCACCCTAAATTGGCTTGAGAAGAATCTTTGTTACACTTAAAGTAAAGCTTGAAGAACTCTTCTTGGCTCAAAGTTCCACTAAGCACTTTCCCATACTCAACTAATGCTGTGCGCGGGGCATTAAAAACTTTTTCACCAGCAGCAAAAAAATGCTTATCCATCAGAGTTTTTATTTCGTCCAATCCATCTCTAAGAGGCTTTCTCCACTGCTGATTCCATCCGTTATGCCCGCCTGTGCAACAGCCGCAGTCTGAACGCCATCTTTCGATTCCGTGATAGCAGCTCCATGATGAATCTTCACGGACTTTCACTTTTCGCGTGGGTGGATTCTTTTCAAGATAGGCCCCGTAGTTAGTTAAGTTGATATCGTCTTTACCTGTAACTCCTTGAGATAAAACATAAGCGAGAGCCATTTCTCCGAATTCAAAATGGTGACCGTAAGTTTCCCCGTCTGTGCCAATTGAAAGTAAGCCTTCATCGGCCGCACCGGAAAGCTTATTCCAAAACCCGTCACCATTTTTGAGAAGCCCTTCAAATGCGACAGCTTGCGACAGTCCGCCATCATAGAAAAATACAGATATAGTTTTGCCCGATGGGAGTTCTACCAAATATGGTTCCTTAATGTTTAATGACCCTTCATCAACCTGAACCCAATTATCAGAATTCAACTCTGAAACAGCTTCTGCCTGACGCGGAGCAAGTAAAGTGTAGACTATCCCCTGTTTTGCTAGAGCCTCAAGAGAGGCTGTATTACAGGCCGTTTCTGAAAGCCACATACCTTCAGGTTTACGCTTAAACCTAGACTCAAAGTCAGCTATAGCCCATGCAACTTCTGCTTCTTTATCTAGTTCTGAAGCAAGAGGCATGATCACATGATGATAAATTTGAGCAATAGCATTTCCATGTCCCCAGCGTTTAAGACTTTTTGCATCAGCTTCTATGATTTTTTCATAAAGCTCTGGTTCCGCACGTTCGATCCAGCTGAAAAGGGTCGGCCCCACATTAAAACTCATCCATTCATAGCAATTAGTTATGTTAAAAATACCTTGATCCCCCATTCGCCTGGACCATGCTAGAGGGCCATAACTTTCGTGACATATTCTCTCATTCCAATGCCTGAAAGGAGCCGCACTACCTTCAGGAAAGATCATATCAAGCCAAGGATCTTCACGAGGCGGCTGATAAAAATGCCCATGAATGCACAAAAATTTTCCAGACATTTCGAACCTCACTTTTATTATTTAATTTTTATCTAATTTAAATAGCACTATAATTAAATTAATATGTGCTTATTAGCCTTAAGCTTAGATCTTAGCATATTCAATTTTTAAGGCAATAAATTTAACACTGAAAATCGTTTCAATTTGTTTTCTATTTTTTAATAAAAAAGCACCTGCCATCCATTAATGACAGGTGCTAATAAAAAAACATTCATATATACTATTAATAACTCAACGCATATAACCCAGTTGCTGCAACAATCGTGATGCCTTAGTGGATAAAACAAAACCGCTTCTGTATTTAACTGAGGACCCTTTTAACGAAATTTTATTTATAAATCCTACATCCAAAAGAACATTAATCACATCGGATTCGTAGCTGTTAGACAAAAGCCTTTTAGGTGCAATTCCGCAAAACTGAGTAACCTTGGACAAATGATAAATATCCATTAAGGCCCTAATATGCTCTTTGTCCAGACAGTCATGTACATCAACATCTAAGACACAAAAACTGTCCCAGTCGTTATCTTTTATATCTAGATAAACGTTTTCAAGCTCTTCTTCAGCTTTTTTAGACACCTTATATCCAACAAGACTATTTCCGCAGGAACTACAAATCCGCCCTTCTTCAACCAAGCCAAGTTTCTGCAGTTCGCTTATAAGAGTATCATCATAAAAAGCTGCTTCTCTTTGAGGAAGCAAACCATGATAACGCTTTATGCAAGAATAACTTTTGATATGTTTTAACAACTGCAAATGACGTTCATTTAAGACCATATAAACAACCTCCCTAATTAGGGTAATTAAGTCGTCCTAATCATAATTTTGTTGAATTTTGCAAGTAGCAAACACTAAATAGATAATTGACTGACAAACTTCAGTCTCATTGCAAGAGATATTTTTTTTGTCAACGCACTCTTATAGGATTTATTCAAAAATTGATTGCCATAACAATAAGTAATCATTATTATTTTATGCTTTACATCACAGACAAACTGACTTTGTTACAATTGTGTTACTTTAATATGTTTATTTGTGATTCATTTTATTTAGAACCTAAAAAAATAATATAAAAAAAGAGCCTCTTGTGATACACAAGGGCTCTCAGATATTAAACTTAATGATAACTATTTCGAACTGAATAACTTTAAAGGAGGCTTAAGTTTTGTTGCAGGAGCTTCTTTAACATCAGTAACTCCCTTTGGAATTTTTGCGAACAAATTTTTACAGCAATAACATTCCCAATGTTTATCTCTTTCCTGTAGTCTGATTAAAATTCCTTCTTTATCATAACAAACCTGACAATATGGACCTGTTGTATCAGAATCCTCTTTAATCCAATATTTTTGACCATCAAATTCCATGCATTCCGCAAGATCAAGAATATTCGCAACTTCCTTTATCTGAGATCGTAAATCTTTGTTTTCGCTGTATAATTCAAGATAATCTTCTTGAATAATTTTCAAAAGATTTATTGCTTCTTCACTGCGGTCATCTCGGAAGAGTTCGAGAACTTTTCTAAAATTGGTGGCATGAATTGATTTTTTTTTCATAATATTTGACCTCTTTTGCTTACAAATATGAAGCTACTTAAAGATCATATCGGTAAAACTAAAATATGCTTTAGACTTATAACTATCTTTTTTGCTACCATTGACAGGCTGTTGCATGGTTCATATATCAGCATTGATTTTACAATGATTAGATTTAGATTTACTGACAAATATTGCTTTCAATTAAATAAGAATGAGATCAGGAGTAGAGATGGAAGAATCAATTAAAAATTTTAAAAGAGTTCTTGAAGAACATCACGAATGGCCTTGTGAATATACCTTTAAATTTATAGTTCCTTCAAAATCACTTGACGAACTTAAAAGTCTTCTTGAAGGAATTGCTCATTCTGAAAAAGACTCGAAAACAGGTAAATATACCAGTGTAACCGCAACTGTAACCGCAGACTGTTCAGACTTCGTTCTTAATTTATATCAAAAAGCTGCAACCATTGAAGGTCTTATTTCCTTATAACTCTTTTCGCGAATATTTTATTATGTAGAATGAAGGTTGACTTCCTTCAGTCCTTGTTTAAAAATGACGCGGTTTCATTATAAATATAGGTAATAAATGTTTACCTTAGCGTTGACTGTTAAGCCATTTTTAAATTTTGCCTGCTTCATCTAATGATTAAATGTTAAACTGACATTTTTTTTAATGACAGCGGGTGTTCTTTATTTTGATATTTTCAACAAATAAATAAATTATCCAATATTTTAAAATACTCTCGGAGGATGTTCTAAGCGATGAGCGATTACAAAAAGACCCTGTGTCTGCCAAATACCAAATTTCCAATGAAGGCAAACCTCAAACAGCGTGAGCCTGAAATGCTTAAACGCTGGGAAGAGACCGGGGTTTATAATAAAATGGTCGAAGCCAATAAGGATGCAGAGCAGTATGTTCTGCATGATGGTCCTCCGTACGCGAATGGGCACATTCACATGGGTACCGCCATGAACAAAGTGCTTAAAGATATCATTATTAAATCACGTAATATGCAAGGTCAAAAAGCAGAATACGTGCCCGGATGGGATTGTCACGGCCTGCCGATTGAACACAAAGTCGAGCAAGATCTTAAGAAAAAGAAAAAAGATCTCCCAACTCTTATCATCCGCAGACTTTGCCGCGAATATGCACTTAAGTATGTAGACATTCAGCGTAAAGAATTTAAACGTCTTGGAGTAATGGGCGTATGGGATAACCCGTACCTGACTTTGAAGCCTGAATACGAAGCAGCAACTGCTCGTGAACTCGGACGTTTTATGGAAAACGGATCTGTTGTTCGCGGAAAGAAACCAATCCATTGGTGTTGTTCCTGTAAGACTGCTCTGGCAGAAGCAGAAGTTGAGCATGAAGATAGCACCTCTCCATCAATTTATGTCCGCTTTCCTTTAAATGATAAGAAAGTTTTAGAGGTCCTTCCTTCAGACATTTCATCTAAAATAGATTTGTCGCGTACATATGTCTGTATCTGGACCACTACCCCGTGGACAATGCCTGACAATATGGCAGTGGCTTTGCATCCTGAATTTGATTACTGCGTCACCGAAGTAAATGGAGATTTCTACATTCTGGCTGAAAGACTTCTACCTGTTTGTGCTGAATCTTTCGGATGGGAAAAGTGGAATATGCTTGGAACATTTGAAGGAGCTAAGCTTGAAGGAACTATTGCAAAACATCCTTTCTATGACAGAGAATCTCCGATAGTTTTAGCTGACTATGTAACTTTAGATAGCGGTACAGGTTGTGTTCACACTGCTCCAGGTCATGGTCGTGAAGACTTTGAAACAGGAAATCGCTACGGACTAGAAGTTTATTCTCCAATGAATAATGACGGTGTTTTCCTCAAAGAAGTTGAATTTTTCGCTGGTCTAAATGCTTTTGAAGCGAACCCTAAAGTAATTGAAAAACTTGAAGAAGTTGGAAACTTACTTGCCAAGGAAGATATCACTCACTCCTATCCTCATTGCTGGCGTTGTAAAGAGCCTGTCATATTCCGCGCAACTACACAGTGGTTCATTTCTATGGAAAAAAATGACCTGCGCAAAAATACGCTTAAAGCTATTCAGGATGATGTTAACTGGATTCCATCCTGGGGAGAAAACCGTATTTACAAAATGATCGAAAATAGACCTGACTGGTGTATTTCGCGTCAGCGTAATTGGGGTGTACCGATCATCGCTTTAATTTGTCAGGATTGCGACGAAGTGTATAATGATCCTAAATGGGTTTTCTCAGTAGTAGACGAATTTGAAAAACACGAAACAGGTTGCGATTACTGGTTTGAAAAATCAGTTGAAGAACTTGCTCCCACAGGTCTCAAATGTCCTAAATGCGGTGGAACGCATTGGGATAAAGAAACAGATATCCTTGATGTATGGTTCGATTCCGGCACTAGTTTTGCCGCAGTTGTAGAAAAAAGGCCTGAACTTAAATTCCCTGCAGATTTGTACCTTGAAGGGTCAGATCAGCACAGAGGATGGTTCCATAGTTCCCTGCTTGCTTCTATGGCAACTCGAAAAACCCCTCCTTACCGTAACGTGCTGACTCATGGCTATGTTGTTGATAAGCATGGCAAAAAAATGTCTAAATCAATCGGTAACGTAATTGCTCCACAGGAAATTATAGATCAGCACGGTGCTGAAATTTTACGCATGTGGGTTTCTGCAGTAAACTATCAGGAAGATGTAAAAATTTCTGATGAAATATTAAGTCGTTTGGTTGATGCTTATCGCAGAATTAGAAATACTTGTCGTTACCTGCTTGGTAACCTTAATGGGTTTAATCCTGAAACTGATGCAGTGCCTGTTTCAGATCTTCTACCTATAGACCATTTTGCACTTGATCTGGTCAACAGACAGCATGAAAGTATTCAAGATGCTTACAAAAACTTTGAATTCCACAAAGTTTACCATACCCTGCATAATCTCTGTGTAACAGATCTTTCTGCTTTCTATCTTGATATCATTAAAGATAGACTCTATGTGTCGGGAGAAAAAAGTCTTGAACGCCGCTCAGCACAGACTGTTCTTTGGCAGGTAATGATGATGTTGCTTGTAGATATGGCTCCAGTCCTTTCTTTTACTTCTGAAGAAGTTTTCGATCATCTTCCTGAAGAAATGAAATGCGGCGTAAATACTGTTTTTGCTGTTCGTCCTAATCTTCTTGTCCCTGCTATCGATCCAGATGAAAGGACTAAGTGGGAACTTTTGATGGATGTTCGAAGAGAAGTTACTAAGGCTATTGAACCGCTACGTAGAGACAGAGTAATAGGCCATTCTCTTGATACTGAAATTACTCTTTTTGCCGATGAAACAATCACAAAAGCTCTTGAAAATCTTGAAATGAGAGAATTCTTTATTGTTTCCGGAGCAGAAGTTAAACCTTTAGCCAAAGCTGATAGTGAAGCAGTTAAACCTGAAGAGCTTGAAGGTCTTGCTATAACAGTTGTTAAAGCTGAGGGTGAAAAATGCAGCCGTTGCTGGCGTTATGACACCCTCGGATCTAATGCAGAGCATCCTGAACTTTGCCCTCGTTGTACTGAAGTACTAGCGGGCGAATAAGTTTCAAAACTTATTCATACTTAAAAATTACATACCCCCGCCCTCATTATACGATGGGGACGGGGGTATGTTTGCAAAAAGGATCTGCTATGAAAAAATACTCACTCGCTGGGCTTATTGCTACAGTGATAATTATCCTTGATCAAATTACCAAGGTAGCTATCCGAAATAATTTAGAGCTGTGGTCGTCCAAAACAATCATTACAGACTATTTTAACCTAGTATACGTGATAAATAAGGGAGCAGCTTTCGGTTTTCTAAATCGTAGTGATATCAACTGGCAAAGAACTTTTTTTATCGTTGTTACTGTCATTTCTTTAGCGGCAATCACTATGTTGCTCAAATCAACCAAAGACAAAGATCTTTTTCAAATAGCAGGACTGGGATTTATCCTTGGCGGGGCTGTAGGCAACTTAATTGACAGGATTATATACGGAGAAGTAACAGACTTTCTTGATATTTATATGGGGACACATCACTGGCCGGCATTCAATGTTGCGGACATTGCCATCTGTATTGGAGCTGTCGCCATGATTATTTCTGTTTACAGGAACAAATCCAATGCATCCAATATTATTTAACATAGGCCCCATGCCTATCTATAGCTATAGCGTATACCTTACAGCAGGTTGTTTACTAGCAATGGCGTGGACGATGCGCGAAGCTCGCCTTAAGGACATGCCATACACTCTTGCTCCGATTACCGGAATAATTGCAATAGTTTGCGGACTTATCGGAGCTCGAGCTCTTTATGTAGCTTTATACTCACAGGAGTTTATTCGTAATCCTGTTGAAGTCTTTTATATATGGCAAGGTGGTCTCGTTTTTTCAGGAGCACTTTTCTTCGGGACACTCAGCGGACTACTGTATCTAAAATCTCAGGCACAGCCTTTGTTGCAATGGGTGGACTGCATAGTTCCGGGAATTGCTTTGGGGCAAGCCGTAGGACGATTAGGTTGTTTTTTTGCCGGATGTTGTTATGGAAAGACAACATCACTTCCATGGGGAGTAACTTTTTCTGATCCGGAATCACTTGCTCCGCTAGGACATTCATTGCATCCTACTCAATTATACCATAGTTTGAGCGGATTATTGATATTCATCATTTTAATGGTGGCGAAGAAATTTATTAAAAAAGAAGGAAAGTTAACAGGTTTATTTCTAATATTGTTTTCAGTGTGCAGATTTATTATTGAATTTTTCAGAGCTGATTATCGAGGTAAATTAGGCCCTGTCAGTTTGACTCAATTCTTAACTTTGATAGTTCTCTCAGTTGGATTTTATTTGTTATTTGTACATAAGCACAGGAGAATATAATGTTTTTTGGGAATACACCAACTTTGCCAACTGAAACCTGGATAATAATCCTTGGTAGTGTTGGATTTTTTGCCCTACTCACTCTTTTGGCGATATGGGATGCTTTTAAACGAGAATTCCCTTCAAATATGGAAAAGGTCGGCTGGATTCAACTTACTATTTTTATTCCTTTTCTAGGTTGTCTGGCATATTTTATATTAGGAAGAAACAGAGGTAAAAAGTATGAAGAAAAATAATTACAAATATAGTCTAGTTATTTCAGTTTTGGTTCTTTCCGTAATTACAGGACTAAGTGGTTGTGTCACGGTTACTGATATGAATAATCTCAGAATGGAAGTGAGACAAAATAAAAGTCAACTTACTAAAAAAATGGATACTCTTGACCAACAAATTAATCAGACACAAAGTTCGATCAGCAGCGAAATAAAAAAATCAAATACTCCAGTTCAAACACGTCAGGCAAATCTTTGGGCAGAAGTAAACTCTTTAAAGATTGATATGAGTAAAATGCAGGGATCATTAGACTCTCTCACTCTTAGAATTAATGAGATGAACGGGGGGGATTCCAACAGCACTATTTCACTTCGCGAACTTTCTCAGCAGGTTAATCTTATGCGCATGGCTCTTGAAAGCCAACTTGATTTAGATCTTGATTTAATTAAACCGCAAGCTGAACAGAAACACCCTGCAGCTGTTTCAGCGACCGTAAGTCAGGCAACTGGTATTGCCGCTGTTCTAGATACTCCAGCTAAAAAAGAAATAGCTATTGATCCGGCTCAAGCTCTATACAATAAGGCTCTTGAATCCTTTAAAACTAGAGAGTATAAGAAAGCTATAGCTGATTGGGTAGAGTTCACTAAAACTTTTCCGAACCATGAACTCGTTCCTAATTCGTTATTCTGGGAAGGAGAATGTTACTACCAACTGCACGACTACCCTAACGCCGCGCTAAAATATCAAGTAGTTATTGCCAAATATCCCAAAAACAACAAATATAAACCAGCAATGCTCAAACAAGGAATTTGCCTTATAAAATTAGGAAAGACTAAATCTGGTAAATATATTTTGGAAGACTTAATCAAAAAAGCTCCTTCTTCAGCTGAAGCTAAGAGAGCTAAAGAAGTGATTAGTTCAATTAAATAATATAACTTTACAAACCTTTAATTGGAATAACTTAAATGACTGAAAATAAAAATTTTAATAAAATAGTACACTTATCATTCCCTCCATCTGTTTCAGGCCGTCCTGTAATCTGTAATCTTGGAAAATTATATGATTTAAGTTTTAACATTTTAAAAGCAGACATAAATCCTCGCCATGAAGGGAGCCTGACTCTTGAAGTAACTGGACCAGAAGAAGAATTCCATAAGGGGTTAAACTACCTGAAAGAAAACGGAATTAAAATAATTCCGGTTGCCCAAAAAATATCTAGGGATGAAGAATCATGCATGCATTGCGGAATGTGTCTTACGATGTGTCCAACTGGAGCTCTTTCTCTAGATATGGAGTCACGCTTAGTACTGTTCGAACTTGAAAAGTGTACTGCGTGCGGAATCTGTACCAAGATATGTCCTGTTAGAGCGATGGAAATTGATCCTCAGGAGAAAGAAAACAGGACTACATAATGGACCATACCACTCATTATTCAAGTGTAAAAACAAGGATCAAGGGATATGGAAGGATTGCCAATTCATTTAGCAATCCACCTCTTTTTCGAGGTATAGGGAGTGGGCAAAAGCATCCCGCTGAAAATCTTGATGATTCTAAGGTTCCAGAGTGGTTAAAAGTATATCTCATTGAAATTGATCGTAAACTTGATCAACTTCTTGGTATTCAGAGTATAAAAGACCTTTCTCAAGATTTTCCAGTTGATATTGAAGTTCTTGAAATATCCGGCAATGGAATAGTGTTTAGAACTGAAACTTCGCTAAGGTCTGAAGTTATTATGGAAGTTGTTCTTGTTCTGGGCCAAGTTCCATTGCGTATGGCCAGTACAAAAGGTACTATTAATACTGGTAAAATGTCCAACACTTGGGTTATGGAATTTATAAACATTAAAGAACACGACCTTGAGGCTATAATTCAATTTGTATTCAGCGAACAACGCGAACGCATACGTACTGATAAAATTTCCTAAAAATATAAATCACTAAGGAGTGCATTGTGGTTAACGATGATATAATCGTTCAAAGCATGATGGAAAAAATTTCTACAGATCTGACAGAAAGCTTAAAGGAAAGTATAACCTTAGCTATTCAGAAAGAAATTTCTAAAAGCATGTCTAAGACACTTCTCGAGGGAGAATTTTATCGCAGAATTAATGAAGATCTTCAAAGTGGCTTGAAAGACATATATCAAGAAGTTGCAAAAGCAAAAAAAGGTCCAACCTCAACTGTTGCTGTCGCTGTAGATGAAAATCCTGATGACTTATTTAACGAAGCTTCTGATCAGCTGGATGCTATTATGCGCACAACTGAAAAAGCGACTCAAGATATTATGGATATTGTTGAGAAACTTCAGGAAATGCAGTTTGCTCTTTCGGCTATCATAAAAGGATTTGAATCTGGCGGGGTAAAAAAGGAGCAACGTGAGGAACTGGGGCAAATAAATAGTACTCTAGGTGAAGATCTCATGAACATCATGACAACTCTAAGCTTTCAAGATCTCACAGGGCAGAGGATCAAAATTATTGTCGAGACTATTAAAAGTGTCGAAAAAATTGTTCTGGGTCTATATATGTCTACAGGGTTAAAAATTAAAGCCCGTGAAAAGGCACCTGAAAAAACATTGGAAGAATTAGATCAGGTCGCTGAAACACAAATGAGCGAATTGCAAGGCCCTACAGAAGGAAGCGATCAAGGTGAAGTTGACGATTTGCTTGCCTCTTTAGGACTTTAAAATATTTTTATTCTTCGCTTAAAAGAAAATCCCTTAGTGTTAAATTAAGGGATTTTCTTTTATCATCGCTAAAAATAATTTAACATTTCATAATATCAGCAACTAATTCAGCACAATCCGTCAATGATTTAACTGCAATGAATTCATCTACAGTATGAACCTTACTCATGCCGACCCCCAGAGTTAAAGCTGTATACCCTTTACCATAAAGAATATTTGCGTCACTTCCACCTCCAGTTGAATCCAGTTTAGGATTGATGCCGATGTTTCTGCAACTTTGCTCAACTTTAGCCAAAAGTTTGCTTTTTTCGTCTATATGCAGAGCAGGATATGAAATTTCGTAACCGAACTTACACATTCCGCCTAATTTGGCGGCAGCATCTGTACAACATTTTTTCATATGATCAAGCTGACACTGTAATGATTCATCTTTTGTAGAACGAGCTTCTGCTGTTAGTGTAACTTTATCAGTTACAATATTAGTCGCCCCACCACCTTCAATTCTTCCAAGGTTTGCAGTCGTTTCTTTATCAATACGTAGTAAATTCATATTGTAAATAGCTTCAGCAGCGATTTGTATAGCACTTATTCCTGATTCAGGAGAAATTCCTGCATGAGCTGACTTACCTTTAAAAGTAATATTGATACTTGCTTGTGCAGGAGATTCGGTAATAATTCTGCCGACATCACCACTTGAGTCAAGTACAAGAATATTCTTTACAGGTAATAAGCTTCTATCCATATTTATAGCTCCATGCATTCCTGATTCTTCACAAATAGAAAACATGAAGTAAATTTCAGGATGAAGAATAGACTCTTCTTCAAGATGATTTACAGCTTCAATCATTATAGCAAGTCCAGACTTATCATCGCCTCCTAAAACTGTATCTCCAGAACTATACACAATGTCATCTTTAACGACTGGCACAACACCACAACATGGAGAAACACAATCCATATGGGCTGAAAAAGCAATGGGCTCTCCCTCTCCTGTTGCAGGAATTCGAACAAAGATATTACCGGTATTTCCGCCGCAAGCATCACCAGCGCAATCATTTGTTACATTATAACCTTTTTCTTCCATTAAGGAGAAAAGGTAATCTGCAACATTTTTTTCTTTTAAAGAAGGACTATCAATTTTAACTAAATCCATAAATAAATTTAGAACTCTATCTTTACTAATCATATTGCACCAACTTTACTTCTAAGAATTAATATAATCGAAATTATCATTAAACTTTTATGGTATACAAGTAAAATAATGGCTTATTTTTTCTCATATCCTTCGCCCTTTAGAACTTCTCCATCATTTAGAAATTCTTCATACTCTACGCCCCATTCCCGCATACTTTTTAATACAGGAACCAAGCGCGCTCCTATATGGTTCAACGTATATTCAACTTTGGGAGGAACAACCTTGTACACTTTACGATGAATCAATCCATCAGCTTCTAATTCCCTTAGCTGTTTTGTAAGCATTCGTTCAGTCACATCTGGTATTCTTTTTCTGATTTCTCCAAAGCGTAAAGTTTTTTCCAAGAACAGGTGGTTTAAAATTATTGGTTTCCATTTTCCACCAATAACTAATAAAGTAAGTTCAAAAAAACATCTATATTCTTTACCTTTAAAATCTTTCATGCGACATGCCATAAATAAAACCTCTCAATACTATCTTTTATGTAAGTACATAACAAATAAGTTTGTACTTGTAAAAAAATAAGAATACGATATTATTACCTCGCTATTAAAAAAAATAAGGAGAAACAAATGTACGCATTAGCTATTAACGGAAGTCCCCGTAAGGGTGGAAATACTCAAATACTATTGGAAACAGTTCTTGAGCCATTAAGCGAATCAGGCTGGGAAACTGAAATAATAAGAGTAGGTGGAAAACCCATGCATGGGTGTATGGCTTGTAACAAGTGTAGAGAAAATCAAGACAATAAATGTGTTATAAAAACAGATAATTTCAATGAAATATTTGAAAAAATAATACGTGCAGATGCATTGATCTTCGGTTCGCCAACATATTTTACAGATGTTACAGCTGAACTTAAAGCTGTTTTAGACCGTACTGGATATGTGTCTATTTCTAATGGGCAAAGACTTCGCGGTAAAATAGGTGCAGCGGTTGTAGCGGTTCGCCGAGGCGGAGCAACACACGTCTACGATAGCATTAATCACATGTTTCTAATGAGTCAGATGATTGTTCCTGGATCTACTTATTGGAACATTGGTTACGGAAGAGAAAAAGGTGAAGTAAAAAATGATGCAGAAGGTTTAAGAAATATGAATCATCTGGGTAAGGCAATTAACTGGCTTGGAAAAGCTATTGCCCCGCATGTTGATTCATACCCTGCTCCGCGTGATTAATTCTTAAAAAATAGAAGCCTCCTGAAACTAATAGGAGACTTCTATTTTTAATTAAAATTCAGCTTATTATAAGTACTCATCTCGTACACATAAAGCCCATAATCTTACTATATGATTACGGGATTTATCATTAGGTCTTATAACCTAAAATTAAAGGGATAATTATATAATTAAAAACCGCAAGCTTCAGGTTTTGTTCCATCCGCCAGACTTAGCATTTCTCTCAATATTTTAAGAGTTTCTTCTGCTTCAGATGTTTCCAATTTTCTTAATGCAAATCCGGCATGAACTATAAGATAATCCCCAACTTCAACTTCATCACCCATAAGCATCAATGAAGCATCAAGATATGTTTCACCTTCACCCACACGACAGCGAGCAACATTGTCGTTAATGGACTCAATTTCAACAGGAATAGCTAAACACATGGAAAAACCCCTTATTTACAGTTGGTGCAACTTATACTGCTTTATATGTACCGCCAGCAGCGAAAACTTCTTCAAGCACCCTTTCTTTCATTGTAGGCAACTGAACTTTAACAGTATCAGAAACATGCTCACACATGGTCTGGTAATCAAACGGTTCAACACCCACAACAACACAATCAGGACGACTGTCACACAGATCACATAAAACTAATGTATCAAGCAAATCAGTCTGATGCATAGAATCTTTAAAAGCTAAGCTCTTACGCAAATCTTCTCCTGTCAAGCGGTAAACAGACCCTGGCTTATCATCACCAAGTACTGCATCAACCACTATTAGCATGTCACATTCCATAATAGGTCCCATAAGAATGGTTCCCAATGTTCCACCATCCATTAGCGTGACATTAGGGGAAAACGAAAATTCTTTTTGCAGATCAGTTACAACTTTTACACCGATGCCCTCATCGGTAAAAAGAATATTACCAACTCCTAGAACTAAAATTTTTTGACTTTCAGACATTTTAATCCTTTTAAATAAAAAACGGGAATCCGGAAAGCCCGGATTCCCGTTAACTAATCGGAAACTCAGGGCTACATTACCTTGAATTTATGAACTTCATTTGTTTTAGCATCGATAACATGCACACCACAAGCAATGCAAGGATCGTATGAATGAACAGTACGAAGGATTTCAACAGGACGTTTAGGATCAGCGATTGGAGTTCCGATAAGGGCTTCTTCAACAGCTGACATTTTGTTCTGATTACAGCGTGGTCCGAGGTTCCATGTTGAAGGAACAACAAGCTGGAAGTTCTCGATTTTTCCGCCTTTAATCTTAATCCAGTGAGAAAGAGCACCACGAGGTGCGCCGACGAATCCGACACCTTCAGCTTCATCAGGCATTTCCCATTCAACGGCGATATCAGTGTTACCTGAGCTGATGTTGTCTTCAAGGTTCTCAACCCATTCAGACATTGCGTTAGCAACAACAGTGGTTTCAATACCGCGGGCAGCTGTACGACCAAGAGTGGAAAATAAAGCGTCAGCTCCAACTCCAAGGTGACTGAGAACACTATCAACAACAGGAACGAAATCCTTATGTCCTCTAGCGTAAGCTGTTAGAACATGAGCAAGAGGACCAACTTCCATGGATTCTCCTTTATAACGAGGAGCTTTCATCCATGAGTAACGATCCCTGTCTTCGTATGAAGTATACTGAGGATCAGTTTCACCGTCATAAGGATGCAGAGAAGACTCTCCCTTATACCAGCTGTGTTTGATATCTTCTTTGATGGAGTTAGGATCAAAGTCCATGACATTTTTAAGGTCACGGTTCATGATTACACCCTGAGGAATGAAGCGGCTATTAATATCAGTTTCTTTAGCAGGGAATTCACCAAAGCTTAAGAAGTTATGTGTTCCACCGATTCCAGCCCAGTCTTTATAGTAGGAAGCTACCATCAACAGGTCAGGGATATAACATTCATCAACGAATTTTTTGGTTTCGTTGTAAAGATCTTTAAACTCTTGAATACGTTCTTTTGACAATGCATCGTAGCAAGTTACACCACCGACGATGGTGAACTGAGGATGCGGATTCTTAGCACCGAAAACAGCCATAGCACGTGCAGCTTTAACCTGAAGGTGAAGACCTTCAAGATAATGAGCAGTAGCAATAAGGTTTTCTTCTGGTTTAAGATAGTAAGCATCATGCCCACCGAGGAAGTAAGCATTTGTGAAAATACCGAGCTGTCCAGAACTTACAAATGCTTTTAATTTTTCCTGAACAGCTTTAAGGTCTTCCGGTTTGGTAACACGTGAAGACATGCTGTTAGCAAGTTTTGCAGCTTTAACAGGGTCGGCCTGAAGGCCGCTGACTACGTCAACCCAGTCAAGTGCATGTAAATGATAGAAATGAACAATATGGTCATGCAGATACTGAGAAGCCATAACTAAGTTACGGATAATTTTTGCATTTTCAGGTAGATGTTTATCTACACCGACAGCGTTGTCTACGGCTCGGGTTGAAGCAAGAGCATGTACGTAAGTACAAACACCACATGACCGCTGAGTGAAATGCTGTGCATCTCTAGGATCACGCCCTTTTAGAATAATTTCCAGCCCGCGGAAGAGCTGAGCACTACTCCAAACATTGCTAACTTTACCATTTTCAACTTCAACTTCAATTTTTAAATGACCTTCGATTCGAGTAAGCGGGTCAACCGTAACGGGACCAGTATAATTTTTATCGAAGGGGGTCGCCATTATAGATGGACCCGACTTTGACTTGCAACCAGACATATACAATCCTCCAGAAAATAGAATGTAACTTCAACAAACTTCCAAATAATAAAGATGAAACTAACTCTGTTCGTAGAACGGACTCATTTCATCCCAGAAGTCTGGTTCACTACAACCAATGCATGGATGCCCAGCATCAACAGGCCAGTTGGTCTGATTAAACTTGACTTTCGGGCAATTATTGTAAGTGTCCGGCCCCTTACAGCCTAATTCATAAAGACAGTAACCTTTTCTGGCTTCTTCGGAACTGAAAGATGGTGCAAATTCATCAGCATCAAAATGCACAAGTCTAGGACAGTTGTCATGAACTGATTCACCATAAAAAATGGTTGGGCGACCATCTGAATCAAGTTCAGGAATACCTTTAGTAAGGTAATGAACAACTGCACCCACAAAATTGTATGGATTAGTAGGGCAACCAGGTAGATTTACAGTAGTAATTCCGCCAAGAGCTTTACTTACACCCATTGCCTTTGAAGGATTTGGTGCAGCAGCTTGAACACCGCCATAACATGCGCATGTACCGATACAAATAGTAGCTTTTGCTTTAGGAACTATCTCTTTGCAAATGTCGAGCATAGACTTACCGCCGACTTTACCCCATTCGCCTTCATGAGCAGTAGGAATACCCCCTTCTACTACACAGATAAAGCCTTCAGGTGCGTTGACAGCTTCATGCAATGCTTCTTCAGCAGCATGACCGGCGGCAGCCATAATAGTTTCATGATAATCAAGAGAAATAGTGTCAAGAATCAAAGCATCAATGTAAGGAGAAACAGTACGAAGAACTGCTTCTGAACAGCCGGTACATTCGGCCATGTGCAGATAAACAACAGAAGGACGCCTTTTTTGAGTAAGGGCTTCAGCTACAGTCGGCGCAAAAGCTGGTCCCATACCCATAACAGCGGCAGTTGTTGCGCAGAACTTCATGAAGTCACGGCGGGATACACCATTCTGCTCCAGGCGTTGTTCCGCTCCATCCTTTCCGAGTCCCACAGAGAATTTCATAAAAACCTCCATCCTCTAATTAAAAATCAGCGGGAGTTACCCCCTGACAATACGGATTTCAAGGTGGAATCAGAAACATATCCGATTCCGAAACCGTGAATACATACCCTATAACCAGTCTACAATTGCAATTAAATATTTTACACAAGTAAAACATTTAATTTTCTTGTCCATGCAACTGTTTACCCATCGAATATTGTAATTAGATATAAACCATTTAACTATGACTGCGTCAACCCTAAATGCAAAATTGCTGTTTTAGATGACTCATTGCATTTTTTATAGACAACAACAGTACTATATAACACTATTTCTAATTTGTTATACATAAAAAGATCTTCTTTTACTAAAAAATATCTCAAAGATTAAACATTTGATATCTTCAATAGCATTTTTTAGAGTAGCACGTAAATACTGTAAGTATTACCTAGATAATAACAAAACCATTGACCTTTAATAAAGCCTATTTTTTAAATTTAACCTAATAAATTTGAGGTATTAAAAATAATTTTAGCGGAATAATTTATTTTTTATTTTTTTCTAAAATTTTTAAAATTTTATCCTTAATCTGCAAAAAAATCTCATCTGGGGTCTGATCAGCATTAATTATAACGATTCTATCACTATTAAGTGCAGCCCAAGTTAAATACCCTTCTCTTACTCTAGAATGAAAATCTATTGATTCAGCTTCAAATCTTCCTTCTTCTTGAGTTTTATCTTCATCTAAATTTCTACTGGTGGCTCGTTTAAGACCTAACTCCGGATCGATATCAAGTAGGATGGTTAAATCCGGCCAGCATCCGGACACAGCAACTTCGTTAAGCTCTCTCAATAATTTTGGATCAAGACCGCGTCCATAACCTTGATAAACTATAGTAGAGTCCGCAAACCTATCACATAGAACAACACGCCCTGCTTCAACAGCGGGTAAAATCACCTGACTTACATGCTGTGCTCTATCTGCAAGATAAAGAAACAGCTCACACGGACCTGTTATATCTGTACTCCCCATATTGAGTAAAATTTTGCGTAATTCTTTACCGATTCTACTTCCTCCAGGTTCAAGGGTAACATCAACCTCATGCCCTGTTTCTTTTAAAAACTCTACAACACGCTTAATTTGAGTTGTTTTTCCAGTCCCTTCTATGCCTTCAAAGGTAATGAACATTGAGCCTCCGATTTTTTTTTGTCAGATTGAAAATTACTCTCATTGGGAGATTTTTCCGATTTATACAAATATCTATCAAGAAAACGCTGATATGGAGTCCAACTACTTTCTTTTCCATCAATTTTATCAAGTTCTGCAAAAATTGTATTCATTTTTGCATCTATATTATCAGCAAAATGCAAAATAAAAGCTTCAGGTGTTTTGGGACGTTTAGGAGCACCGTACTCATATTCACCATGGTGAGACAAAATCAAATGCTTAAAGTGGAGCTTTAACTTTTGATCCAAATCTTTAGATTTTAGGAGAAAAGGTTCTAAAATTTCAACTCCTATATGAATATGACCAAGCAAACGCCCTTCGTCTGTATAGTCATTTTTAAGCCCCCCGGTAAGTTCCCATGCTTTTCCTAAATCATGAAAAATTGCCGCGGCAAGTACGACTTGTCTATCAATCTGCGGATAATTATCACAAATAGACATGCAAAGTTTAGCAACTGAAAGAGTATGTTCTAAAAGTCCACCTACATAGGCATGATGGACTGTTTTTGCACCTGTTGCGCAAAGTAATCGTTTATGAATTTCTTCATTATTTAAAACCTTGCGACAAAATTTTTTCCATGGAGGATGAACCATATGCTCAGCTACCATGTACTCTAATTCCTGTAGCATTTCTTCAGGTTTTTGATGACTTGACGGTAGAAAATCTGATATTTCAAGTTCAGATTGATCAGGATCAAGTATTTCAAGTTGTTCTATTGTCAGTTGCGGTTGATCTCTGAATGATCCGACCATTCCACCAGCAACGACAAACATCCCTGCTTTAAGACTTGTAAATGCCTGACTTAAAGGACTCCATATTTTTGCTTCTACTGATCCTGAATTATCCTGTAAACGCAAGTTCCAAAAAGGACCATTTTTTGATTCCCGAACCTGAGCATCAACAACTAGAAACACGTCTCTGATCCTTAAACCATTAATAAGGTCTTTAATATATATAGTTTTTTGTGACACTTCTTGCTATTCCTGAATTGCTTTGATAACTCGCCTCGTGGCGTTGGTGTTTTACCGTTGCGGTTTGCATAAAATTACTGCTTCGAAGTTGTATTCATAGTCAAAGCATTAGAAGACTGTCCAATTTTTTTTTCAATTGGAAATTATTATGAACATACTTTTGACGAACGATGACGGAATACAAGCCGTAGGCTTGAGATCTTTATACAGCAGTATAAAAAAAGCAGGGCACAATGTTCAAGTAGTTGCACCTGTCACTGAGCAATCTGCTGTTGGCCATGCAGTATCACTGTCCTCCCCTCTTCGTGTTAAAGAATTTAAAGAAGACGGGTTCTCAGGATTTGGCGTTTACGGAACTCCGGTTGACTGTGTAAAACTGGGGCTTACAACTTTGCTTGATAAAAAACCTGACATTGTAATTTCAGGGATCAATAGCGGAGCCAACGTCGGCGTGGATATACTATATTCCGGAACTGTTTCAGCAGCTACGGAAGGAGCTCTCATGGGGATACCTGCTTTAGCCGTCTCCTATGATGCTTTTAACCCAACCGACCTAACGGGTCAGGCAGACTATTGTATTGAAATGTTGAGTGAAATACCATGGTCTAAGTTTGAGAAGAAAACAGTTTTGAATCTTAACTTTCCAGCATTGAAAATAGCTGATACTCTTAAGATTAAATTTTGCAGACACACCAGAGTGTCTTGGCATGATTGGTATGATGCCAGAAAAGATCCACGCGGTGGGACGTATTACTGGCTGGACGGCGTTATGCCGAAAAAACTTATAAGTACCGGAACTGACCGGGATCTGCTCACAAAAGGTCATATTACTATGACTCCACTCCATTTTGATTTTACGGATAGAGAAGCAATTACTGCTCTTGAGCAAGCTTTTAACACATAATCAACATACTTTTTAAACTGTTTATGGACATTTAGTTTCTACATAGTGTACATAATTAATATTTGGAACCAAAATCGGTAATTTTTCCTGACTTCAAGTTCTGTAATTTTATTTTTTGTTGATTATTAGAACTGATGTTTCAGTTCAGCGTTACTTTTTTAGCAACTTTTTTTACTTCATTCATTTTACCACGGAGGAGTTTTATGCCACTCGTTTCACCAAAAGAAATGTTCGCAGGAGCCTATGCCGGAGGCTATGCTATTGGAGCATTTAATGTAAACAATATGGAAATCATTCAAGGTATCATGGAAGCTGGCAGCGAAGAAAACGCACCAGTCATTCTACAGGTTTCAGCCGGTGCCCGTAAATATGCAGGCCAAAGATATATTATTAAATTGATGGAAGCAGCTCTTGAAGTATCAGATCTTCCGGTTGTCCTCCATCTTGACCACGGACCAACTTTTGAAATGTGTAAAGAAGTAATCGACGGAGGATTTTCTTCAGTAATGATAGATGGTTCTCATCTTCCTTTTGAAGAAAATATAGCTTTGACTAAGCAAGTCGTAACATATGCACATGATCACGGAGTATGGGTAGAAGCAGAGCTTGGCAGACTTGCCGGAATTGAAGAAGATGTTTCCTCAGACGAGCATATTTATACAGAACCTGATGAAGCTGCAGAATTTGCAGATCGAACAGGTTGTGACTCTCTTGCAGTAGCAATCGGCACCAGCCACGGTGCATATAAATTCACAGGTGAAGCAAGGCTTGATTTTGACCGTCTTGATAAAATATCTGCATTGCTCCCTAATTTACCGATAGTTCTGCATGGAGCATCAAGCGTTGTCCCTAAATTTGTAAAAATGGCAAACGAATTTGGTGGTAATATTGGTGGAGCAAAAGGAGTACCTGAAGATCTTCTTCGTAAAGCGGCATCTAAAGCTGTTTGTAAAATTAATATTGATACGGATATCCGCCTTGCTATGACGGCCGAAATCCGCAAGTTTTTAGCTCAAAATCCAACTGAATTTGACCCTAGAGGTTACCTTGGTGAAGCCCGCAAAGCTGTGAAAGAAATGGTTCGCCATAAAATCACAAATGTTCTGGGTTGCTCTGGAAAAGCTTAAACTATTTTAGCCGACTTTTATTGAGTCGGCTAATCTTTTAGAAGGAGTAAATAATGGCTGTAAAAGTCGGAATTAATGGATTTGGAAGAATAGGTCGCTACCTGACAAGACTTATTCACAACAGCAAAGAAATAGATCTTGTTGCCATAAATGCACGCGCTTCTAACGAAGATCTTGCTCTTCTTTTGCAATACGACTCAGTTCATGGTAAATTGGATGCCGAAGTCGTTGCAAATGAAGAAGGTTTTACCGTTAACGGTAAACAGATCAAAGTTACCCGTTGCGCTCCCGGTGAATGGCTATGGGGAGAACTAGGATGCGACATTGTTGTTGAATCCACAGGAAAATTCCGAGATCGTGAAAGTTGCCAAAAAGCTATAGCATGCGGAGCTAAAAAAGTTGTTATTAGCGCTCCTGGATCAGATTCAGATTTAACCGTTGTTATGGGTGTTAACGACAACGATCTTAAGCCTGAACATAAAATTGTATCAGCAGCATCCTGTACAACAAACTGTCTTGCTCCGGTCGCAAAAGTTATAAATGATGTTTTCGGCATTGAACGCGGTCTCATGACTACAGTCCATGCATACACAATGAACCAAAGAGTTCTTGATGGTTCTCATCCAGATATTCGTAGAGGAAGAGGATGCGCCGTTAATATAATTCCGACAACTACTGGTGCAGCAAAATCTGTAGCGCTTGTCATCCCTGAACTAACAGGAAAGCTGGACGGCATGTCCCTTCGCGTTCCTACTCCGAATGTTTCATTGGTTGATCTTACTTGTGACTTAGCAAAAAAAACTACCATTGAAGAAGTTAATGCCGCTCTTAAAGAAGCTGCAAATGAGAATATGGGGTATACTGATAAACCCCTTGTTTCTACCGATTACATTGGCAGCACCTACGGAGGAGTTGTTGATGGTCAGCTAACATCTGTAATGGAAGAAAATATGCTCAAACTTATTGTCTGGTATGACAATGAATCCAGCTTTTCCAACCAGCTCGTTCGCCTGATTAAAAAAGTTGATGCGACAGTTTAAGTCTTAAAGTAACTCTGATTTATTTAAAGCCCCATTTTGCAAGCAGGCCGAATGGGGCTTTATTTTTGTAGCTTGTATATGCATCCAATCTCTATTTTGTATCAGCTGAGACTTGTCCATTCTTTTTCTTTCCCCCAAGGCCACCATGCATTAGAATCGGACTTTGCAAATAAAACCTTATACATCCTCACCTGAGTTGATTATGCTCAAGGGCATAATCAAACAACGATGCCACGATTTGCGGCAAAAATTTGGATATATCCGGCAATTCCATCAACAACTGAATCTGCATTATTTTTGTTTAAAACTATTTGTACAAATTTTATTTGATATTTATTCTTAATATTTAAGCCTCATTACTAAGTATACGATATTCTTTATTTTGATTGTTAAGAATTTAATAATTTACCAGGTAGTTACGATTATTTATTGTTAAAAAAATATGACATAAGAGCTTAGAAAGTTTCTCTTTTTTAAATTTTAAATTTTTAAACGCAGATATTCTCACACAAAAAAACAATTCTAGATTTGTACAGCAATTAATAGTAATTAAAAGCAATATGTTAAATACGAGACTAACTAGTCGAGATACAGTAAATAAAAGAATTTTTATTTGTGACATAATTCTTTTTATTTGCTTATTAGTTGCCGGAAGCTATTTTTTATACCAAGGGACTGAAAAACTCGGGTATAACTGGCAATGGTTCAGAGTGCCGGACTTTATTTTTACAGACTCTAATCAAGGATTCACGACCGGGCCACTTTTAAAAGGACTCCTTGTCACTTTAAAAATCACAGGCATCAGCTTTGTTCTCACATTCATGATAGGACTTAGTACCGCAATTTTACGACTTTCTGATTCATTTGTGGCCAACAGTATTGCACGCTTATATCTTGAAATTATTCGTAACACTCCGCTGCTTATTCAATTATTTTTTCTATACTTTGTTGTGTCACCAATATTTAATATCACCGGATTCTGGTCTGCCATAATTTCCTTAAGTCTTTTTGAGGGAGCTTATGCCTCAGAAATTTTCAGATCTGGCATAACTTCAATTGATACTGGACAATGGGAAGCTGCGTATAGTTTAGGGGGAGACAGTAAGTTCGCTTATTTGAATGTTATATTGCCTCAAGCAATTCCACGCATAGCTCCCCCGCTTGCAGGGCAGGCTATTGCACTTGTTAAAGATTCTGCCCTTGTCAGCACAATTGCGATTTACGACCTGACTATGCAGGGCCAATCAATAATATCTGAAACATTTCTAACTTTTGAAATTTGGTTTACTATTGCGGCTGCATACCTTGCCGTGACTCTTTTACTTTCGTGGACACTGGACAGGCTTGCTAAAAGCTTTAAAAGTGCATGGTAAATATCATTCAAAACCGGAGGAACAATCTAATGACCTTATGGAGAACTATTAACACAGGACTTACCGCTGTAATCCTGATCATCGGACTCTCTACTGCTGTCTGGGCAGGTAGCACCAGACAGCATCTGGCGCAGGACAGCGCACTTGAAACTATCCAAAAAAAACAGACTTTAAGAGTAGGATTTTCAACTTTTAAACCGTGGGCTATGAAAGATAATAATGGAGAATTTATCGGATTCGAAATAGATGTCGCTAAGCGTCTTGCAGAAGACATGGGTGTAAAAATAAGATTTATTCCAACCAAATGGGATGGAATTATCCCTGCCCTTCTCACAGGAAAATTTGATATAATTATCGGCGGGATGGGAATTACTCCAAAACGTAATTTGAAAGTTAATTTTTCAGATCCTTATGAATTCACTGGAATGTCCATCATTGCCAGCAAATCTGCTGCTCCAAATAAAAAGTCACTCGAAGATTTCAACAACAAAAACACAAAAGTTTCCGTCCGTTTAGGAACAACAGCTGAAAAAGCAGCTAAGAATTTTCTTCCTAAAGCTACTCTGCTAAAGTTCAGCGATGAGGCTGCTTCCATTCAGGAACTTCTCAATGGGAAGGTTGCATGCCTGATAGCTTCTAACCCTCTGCCTGAAACTCTTGCTCAAAAATATCCACAAAAACTTTACCTTCCGCTTAAAGGTGATTTCACCAAAGAACCTATCGGGTTTGCGGTTAGAAAAGGTGACCCTGATTTCCTAAATTATCTCAATAACTGGATTAAAGTCACTAATTCTGAAGGATGGCTCGAAGCTCGCTTTAATTACTGGTTCAAAACCAAGCAATGGGAATCCCTCGTAGAGTAATCACTGCTAAATGAATAATACAAAAAAAAGGATAACATCTCTTGATATACTGCTGCTTGCAGTAATCATCGGGGTGTTATCCACTCTTTCCTATTATATTGTTACGCAGCTAAATTACCACTGGAATTGGTCTGTAATACCTAATTATATTTTTAGATATGATCACACTACTGATACGTGGAAAGCTGGTCAGCTGACTCAGGGCCTTTTAGTAACCCTGCGTCTATCCGTATGGTCAATCATTTTTGCTCTGATCATAGGTACAGTAATGGGCATTTTCAGGATAAGTCAGCGTCCATTCTTTCGCATGATCTCAAGTTCTTATGTTGGACTTATTCGTAATATTCCACCATTAGTGCTGATTTTTATATTCTATTATTTTTTAGGTGATCAATTAATGAACGCCACCGGAATAACAGATCTTTCGTATTCACTTGATGATAAATCTTTTCCTGTTTTAACGTTTTTACTCGGCCCTGTTGAGCAAATCCCTGCCTTTATTTCCGGGGTTCTAACCATGTCCTTATTTGAGGGGGCTTACATCACAGAAATTGTTCGCTCAGGCATTGAATCAATTCCAGTTGAACAATGGGAAGCTTCTAAAGCGCAAGGTCTTAATAGGCGCAAGCAGTTAATTTATATAATTCTTCCACAAGCATTTGCACAGTCTTTACCGACTTTGGCTGGTCAATTTATTTCAACCATTAAAGATTCATCAATTGTTTCAATTATTTCTATTCAAGAATTAACTTTTGCTGGGCAAGAGCTCATGTCAGCGACGTACCGAACCTTTGAAATTTGGTCCGTAGTTATCATTTTATACTTTTTTTTAACTTTCCCATGTTCAATTGCAGTGCGAATACTGGAAAAGAAAATGAACCGTCATAAACATGATTAAGATAATTCTTAATAGTTAGTATAATAGCTTATTCACTATTGAAGCTTACTATTTAATAGTTTCCATTGTGATTTTTCACCTCAGATAAATATCTTTGAACCTTATCTGATACTTCCAGTAATGCGTTAACAACCACAGGGTCAAACTGTGTTTGGGAACATCTTTTAATTTCCTTTAATGCATGATTAAAGGACATTGCCTTACGATATGGACGATCCTGCATTATAGCAGATAAAGTATCTGCAACAGCTATAATTCTTGCCCCAAAAGGGATATCGGTACCTTTTAATCCTGCAGGATACCCTTTTCCGTCAAACCTTTCATGATGGTATAATATCATTTCTGTAATACCATTTTCTCCAGAAAAGACTAAAACTGGACTGACAATTTCAGAGCCTATAACTGGATGCTCTTTTACAACTTCATATTCTTCATCTGTCAATTTTCCTTTCTTTTTCAAAATTGAATCAGGAATTCCAATTTTACCTATATCATGAAGGTGACCAGCAATATGCAACGCTCTACATTCATCTGGTTTTAATCTTATTTGCACGCCTAAAGCCTTTGATATCACAGCCACCTCATCAGAATGTGAACTTGTACATGTATCTTTAGCATCAATAGCATTGCCAAGAGATTCTGCAAATTGATGAACAGTTTCGTGAACAAGGTCATATCCACTTGCTCTCTTTTCTGCTAGGGCACCGACAATATCTATTACATCCCTCATAATTCCTCGTAGTAAACTGATAAAATGTTGTATTTCCTCAGCACTTAATGATGTTGATTGTCGTTGTCAATAAAAAGCAAAAATTAAGATACATTTTTTAAAACTTTATCAAGATAATATTTTATATATAAAAGGTTTTTTAAATAAAAAAGACAATGTTTAAAACATGCTAACGATCAAGATGATTTGATAGAGTAGTATACAGCACAAGAACTACATTGTAAATTTATGCGTATATCGGACAGAAGAGTTAATAGAATCAGTTCATACATAGATTGTTTTCACGATTGTAACGCTAATGACTTCTTAAAATAACATTTCATGCCATAGATTTCCCTCAACTTACGCTGAGGGAGGTCACCCGGCATGTCATTAAAATTTAAATTAATTACATTTTCTCTTATAATTGGTCTTATTCCACTTCTTATAGTAGGCGTGTTCAGTTTTGAGCTTGCATCTACTGCCCTTTCTAAACAGGCATTCGGACATCTTGAATCTGTTCGCGATACAAAGAAAAAAAGCTTAGAAGATTTAACTAGTAAATGGTTTCATGAAATTGAACTCTTTTCACATATTAAAGAAGTATACAACACTGTTGGTTTAATCGGCGAATACTCAATGGACAACGCCATTTCCGGTCAAAGATTGGACGTTAATAATGATGAGTATAAAGAACTGCATGAATACACGAAAGCCCCGTTTCAGCCATTTGTTAAAAGCCTTGGATATGATGACGCTATACTGATCAATGACTATGGACGGGTCCTTTTCACGACAAAACAACAAGCGGATCTTGGAATTGACTTAGCTAAAGGACAATATAGTAATTCAAATTTAGCAAAAGTTTGGAAAATAGCAATTAAAGGTAAAATTGCTTTTGCTGACTTTGAGCCTTATACTCCTCTTGGAGGGCTTCCAGTCGCTTTCATCGCCGCTCCTGTTTACTCTCACGCGGGAGATATCCAAGGTGTAGTTGCGTTGCGTATTCCTTTAAATGAAATTAATGGAATAATGACTATGCGTTCAGGAATGGGGGAAACAGGAGAATCTTATCTTGTCGGTAAAGACTTTCATATGCGTTCAGATTCTGAACTGCACCCAAAGTACAGATCCGTTAAAACATCATTTCAAAACACTGATAAGGGCAAAGTTCAATCCGAAGCTGTAAAACAGGCTCTTCTTGGAAACAGCGGAGCCTCAATACTGAAAGACAAAACTGGCACTGCATTTCTTACAGCTTATACCCCTCTTAAAATCGGAAGCACAACATGGGCTTTAGTATCAGAAATTCATAAAGAGGAAGCCTTTTCTGCTGTAACCGAATTACGCTTGGCAACATTTATAATTTCGATAATCACCGCAATTATTGTAGTTATCATTTCACTTGTTTTTTTGAAATCTGAAATTCTTAATCCATTAAAACGTATTGAAAAATTTGTAGGTTCTGTTTCAAGTGGGGACTTCAAATCTAAGCTTGAAGGTAAATTTAAAAGTGAAATCAAAAATTTATCAGATGGCATTCAAATAATGGTTAATGAATTGAAGAATAAATTAGGATTTTCACAAGGTATTTTAGAAGGAATGACTGTACCCTGCCTTGTCGCGGATACAGAAGCTAATATTTCATATCTCAACAACACATTATGTGAATTATTGGAAAGTGGAAATTCATGCGAAAATTGGATTGGAAAACCTGTTAAAAAGTTAATGCAGATACCAGAGACTGAAGAAGGTATCATAATGCAATGCTTAAAGAATAAGTCTCCTATACTCAACAAAGAAAGAAAGCTGAAAACTAAAATGAACAACTACCGCCATGTACGCATTGATGCAGCACCACTCTATAATTTAGATCATGAACTTCTGGGAAGCTTTGCAGTTATAGTCGACCTGAGTGATATTAAGACAAAAGAAGAGCTGATCAATAAACAAAAAGATATGATGATAGATATTACTGCAAATGCACAAACTATTTCTAAATATTTAACGAAAGGAGCTTCTGAAATAGCTTCTCAGGTTGGGCATGTTTCTGCCAATACCGAGCGGCAATTCGATAAAATTGAACACTCTTCCCAAGCTGTTACTGAAATGAACCAGACTTTGCTTAGTTCATCTCAAAATGCTGAAAATGCAGTGAAACAAGCCAAAAACACAGAACTACAAGCTGGCGAAGGAATGCACACTCTAACCGACACAAGCATTGCCATACACCAACTTCAGGCACTTTCTGATATGGTAAAAGAAAATATGCATGAACTTGGTAATCAAACGCAAGCAATAGGAGGAATCATCAGTGTAATCGATGATATTGCGGACCAAACAAATCTGCTTGCTCTGAATGCGGCAATTGAAGCTGCAAGGGCTGGTGAGGCTGGTAGAGGATTTGCAGTCGTTGCAGATGAAGTCCGCAAACTTGCTGAAAAGACAATGCAATCCACCAAAGAAGTTGAAGGGGCTGTAAAAAGTATTCAGGAAGCCGCAAAATTGAATATTGAAAAAACGGATCTGACTGTCGATGCTGTCGAACATGCACGGGATCTTGTCGCTAAGTCTGTCAACGATCTGAAAATTATTTCTGAAATGTCAGTTGATACCGCAACTGAAATACAAAAAATTGCGCAAGCCACGGAAGAACAATCTGAAGCACATGACCTTATTCATAAAAATGTTGAAGATTTTAAATTAATAGCCAGTGAGACAAAAACAGATATACGGGATTCGTCAGAGTCAATATCAAGTCTTGCAAGGACAGCTGAAGAACTTGAAAAACTTATCGCAAAACTCAGCTTGGCCGGTGGTGGAACAGCTTAAAATCCACATCCAAGATTTAACATTATTGTCTCAAGTTTAACAGCTTCAGATTCAAGAATATCAGGACTTAATTTTTGATCTGTAACTTTAAAAGGAGCTCCCATAAAAACCTTGCAGCGGCTAAAGGGCTTAGCAACCTCAAAACGATCCCACGATTTTTCGAAAACTATAGGATTATCAACATATGCACGCATTGGAATAATAAGGGAGTCAGTTTTCTGTGCGATAGCTAAAATGCCCTGCTTAATTTTGTGACGTGGACCTTTGGGGCCATCGACAGTGATTACTCCGATACGACCTTCTTTTTTCATCAAACGGGTCATACCAAGCATTGCTTTAACTCCGCCACGAGTTGAGGAGCCTCTAGCGACTTTATAGCCAACACGCTCAAGCGTCTCCGTAATAATCTGGCCGTCACGACTGTCACTTGCCATAGTAACGTAAGGAAAGCCCTTAGTCATACCATAAGATGTTAAGGAAAATAATTCGTTGTGCCATAAAGCGAGCATAACAGGATCATTGCGGTTCATAATCTTGGTGAGATTCTCAAGACCTTCAACTTCAAAACGATAAGTTTTCGTCAGGATCTTGTAAATAAATGCCATGGGCACTGCAACGAGTGAGGGATTAACCTTTATCTTCATAACAAATTACTCAAATCTTTAAAACAAATGTTCTCAATAAAATAAACGTCCCAAGTAAAAGAGCTGATTGCAAAGCCATACTTATAAAAAGATAAATATTCTTAATAAAAATTTATACTATAATTAAAATCCATTGCCTAATTTTTTCATTTCTATTTCAATTTTATCAGCTTCCGATTTAAGCATTTCATGTCCGAGCTTTTTTCTAGTAATTTGAAATGGCGTTCCCATAAATATTTTACACCGATCAAAAGGCCGAGGGAGTTCAAATTGATCCCATGATTTTTCAAAAACAATAGGTTTTTCAAGATATGCTCGCATGGGAATAATGAGAGAATCAGTCCGCTGGGCAATTGCCATAATACCTTGTTTAACCTGATGTCTTGGTCCTTTCGGACCATCCATTGTAATAATTCCTATACGTCCTTTTGTCTTCATCACACGGGTCATACCAAGCAAAGCCTTTAATCCGCCTTTTGACGAAGAACCACGTACAACTTCATAGCCGATACGTTCTAAAATATCGGTAATAATCTGACCATCATTGCTATCGCTAGCAATGGTTACATAAGGCATATTTTTTACAATACTATATGCTGATAACGCCAACAGTTCATTATGCCACACAGCCATAATAACTGTTTTATTGCTACCTAAAACACCTGTTACATTTTCTAGCCCCTCAACTTCAAAGCGCAGAGATTTTGCCATAAGCCTGTAGCAAAAAGCTAACGGCACAGCAATTAAAGCCGGATTTACTTTTATTTTCATTTAGCCTTCTAAGCATCTTGGAACTGCATATTATATAATTTGATGTATAAAGGGCAATTTGTCAGCAGCTCTTTATGACTGCCTTGTGCAACAACAATACCCTTTTCCATAACAACTATGACATCAGCTGTAAGGATGGTAGAAAGCCTATGTGCAATAACAATACTAGTTCTATCTTTCATTAAATTTTCAAGAGCCATCTGAACAACACGTTCTGACTCGGTATCCAAAGCACTTGTTGCTTCATCAAGTATAAGCAAAGGAGGATTTTTAAGCAATGCGCGGGCAATAGTCAGGCGTTGTTTCTGTCCACCTGAAAGCCTGACACCTCTTTCCCCTACAATGGTAGCATAGCCCTCAGGTAAACCTTCAATAAAATCGTGTGCGAAGGCTGTTTTAGCAGCTCTTTTGACTTCCTCAAAAGGAGCATCCTGCTGAACATATGCAATATTTTCCTGAATTGTTGCATTAAAAAGGAATGTTTCCTGAGAAACCATTCCAAGATTCAAGCGTAACGATTTAAGTGAATACTCCTGAACGGGGCTTCCATTTATTTCAATACTCCCCTTCTGGGCGTCATAAAAACGTGGGATGAGATTAACAAGAGTAGTTTTTCCTGATCCACTCGGCCCGACAATTGCAATTTTTTGTCCTGCTTTAACGGTTAAGTTAATATTTTTAAGAACAAGCTCACATGAAGATGAGTAGCTGAATGAGAGGTTTTTAAGACTAAGCTCTTTAAAAGGCACGTCCAACTCTTTTGCACCACCTTTCTCAATATTGATAGTTGGTGAATCCAAAATTTCAAATACTCGTTCAGCTCCGGCAAATGCTCGCTGAATTGTTAAATTAGCATCATTAATTTTTTTGATAGGCTCATAGAGCATAATAAGTGCAGCAATAAAAGAAAAAAAAGTACCTGGTGTAGATTTGCCTTCAATAACCTGTAAACCGCCATACCACAGGACAAGGCCAATCCCAAGCGCGCCAACAATTTCCATTACGCGTGACGATAGCTCACTATGCAAAACCTGATTAATCGCAATCTTAACCAGCCTATGATTTTCAATGTCAAATTTTCGTGATTCAAGTTTCTCATTAGAAAAAATCTTGATAACTTTTACGCCACTAAAAACTTCCTGCAGGCGAGCATTTATGTCTGATATTTTAACCTGATTTTTCCGTCCGAGTTTTCTAAGCTTTCTACCAAAATAGAAAAATGGAAAAATAGCTAAAGGAAGCACCAAAACGGACCAGAAGGCGAGATAAGCATCACGATAAAAGACTAGCCCTATCAAACCAATAATCGTAATCACTTCTCGAATCATCATGATAAATGAAGGCAGACTTTGTCTGATTTCAAGAACATCATTAAGTATTCTTGACATAAGCATGCCTACCTGACTTTCTTCAAAAAAGTTCATCGGCAGACACACAATTTTTTGAAAAAGGTCATTTCGAAGATTTTCAAGAACAAGTAATCCAGTGGTATTCATCAGGTATGATTGAAGAAATCTGAAAACGCCCTTAAGCAGCATAACACCGACAAAAGCTAAGGGAATTAAGAGCAGGGCTTCACGATTTTTATTTATAAAAATATCATCCATCGCAGGCTGAATAAGATAAGCTGTCCCGGCAGTAGCCGCAGAAACAAATCCCATTGATATAAATGCTACGAGAACTCTAAATTTGTACGGTTTAAAATATGTCAAACATCTTTTGACAAGATGCTTGTTATTTAAATAATTATATTTATCGCCTTTGGGCAAAGTATTCTCCTTAATTTAGGCTTAAAGCCGAATTCGATCTTCTCCTTACTTGTCATTTGAAGCAATCGCAAGTCCCGAGTTCTATAGAATAGATATCACCTATCGATTAATATTGCTTAGATAGCATTATTTGATTTGACCGCATACCACCCCTATGATTGAACATACTTTCAGGAGGTCAATAAATTATGTCAGTCAAAATCGAATGTCAGGGTCTTCCTTGTCCGCAGCCTGTTATAAATTGTAAAAATGCTATTGAATCTAGCAATCCGACAGAAATTATCATTATAGTTGATAATGAAGCAGCAAAAGAAAATGTATCAAGATTTATGGGAACGAAAGGATACGAAGTTTCTACAGAAAAAAATGGTGACTTAATTTCAATCATCGGTAAAAAAAATCTGAAAAAAGATACTTCCAAAGACGCAGAGTGTGTGGATTGCAAAATAATGAGCAGTGACGAATTGGCGCAGATAGACAGTAACATCGTAGTTTTCATCGACAGTGATTATCTAGGGCGCGGTGACAATGAGCTTGGAGCGAAGCTAATGTTTAACTTCATTTCAACGCTTTCAGAACTTGGTGAATCACTTTGGCGCATTGTCATGGTCAATGGAGCTGTAAAACTTTCCACCACTGGTCATCCATGCCTTGAAGAACTGCAAAAACTTGAAGCAGAAGGTGTTTCTATTCTTGTATGTGGAACCTGTTTGGATCACTTCAAGCTGCTTGATCAAAGATCTGTAGGGGAAACAACAAATATGCTTGATGTGGTCACAAGCCTACAGCTTGCCAGCAAAGTCATTAAAGCTTAAATAGAATTTTGTGATTGCTTTCAGAAATGTTTCTGACGTTGCAACAATAAAGATAAACGATATTCTGTTTAAAGGACAATATGGCTGATAGTACAAAAAATACCGAAACAATCAGGCTTAATAAATTTATAGCTTCTGCCGGAATCTCATCCAGACGAGGAGCCGATGAACTGATTAATCAAGGTAAGGTAAAAATAAACGGGGAACGTGTTGAATCTCCGGGTGTTCAGGTTGACCCTGAAAACGATTTGGTAGAAGTTAATGGTAAGCCAGTACAGAACAGCTTACAAACTAAAAATATTTATATTTTATTAAATAAACCGATCGAAACTGTAACTACAGCGAAAGACCCGCAAAAACGCAAAACCGTACTTGATCTTTTGTCTTCACAGTTTAGACAAAGAAGAGTTTTTCCTGTTGGTAGATTGGACTTTTATTCAGAAGGGCTACTCCTTCTCACCACTGACGGAGAGCTTTGCAATCGGTTAACTCACCCTAAATGGCATTTGCCAAAAGTGTATGAAGTTATTGTACGCGGACCAGTCTCATCTAAAAGTATATCTATCATGGAATCCGGAATGTATTTATCAGAAGGTGACATACTCGCACCGGTAAAAGTTAATATTCTTCGCGAAGGCAAAGACACTACCAAAGTCGAGATGGTTCTAAATCAAGGCGTAAACCGCCAGATCAGGCGGATGTTCAGAGAGTTTGACATTACTATCTTGAGGATTAAAAGAACAAGACAAGGAAAAGTTGAACTTGGAGACCTGCCCGCTGGAAAATGGCGGGAGTTAACCGCAAGTGAAGTTAAATCCCTACAAAAAGATGTAGGGCTATAAATTTTAAAGGGAGTGCTAATTTAAATCAGCACTCCCTTTTTTTTTAAAATAAACTTATCTATTCATTTATAGTATTATCTTCCACATCCACCCCCTTAGGCGGCGTAAAGTCATAAAGCGAATCGGCTACCTTAGGATCAATTTCAATATTACTCAGCTTTACTTCATTTCCGTTACCGTAAAAATCTACAACTAAAATTTTGGTAAGCATTTTTTTATCAGGATCAACCCAAACGTAAGCAAGAACAAGACCTGTTTCAGGTTCACGCGGCATTAATTTTAGTTTAATCAGTCCGCCATCATCGCCTTGATTTTCTACAACAAAATCTTCTTCCAGCTTAGCTTTACCGGAAATAAATTTAATCATGGTTTTTGAGTTAAAAAGCTGTTTTGTGCGATATTTTAGAGCAAGTTTATCATCTGGAAAATAATCCCATACAATTGACTCCCCTACTATCAGCAACTCTCTTTCAGGCTTGATTGACTCCCAGCGCAGCAAAGAAGGCTGCTTAAACGTAATTTGACCGGATCTGACTTCACGCTCTTTACTCGCGGCATTAGTCAAAGTCTGGCTGAAATCGGCTTTAAAGGTTGTAATTGAATCATATGATTTTTGTATTTCAGTAGTCAGCTCATCTGCAAAAGCAACAGAACCGATCGACAATAAGAGTACTAATATGAATATGCTAACTCTAAATTTCATTGCGTTCCTCATGGATTGATTTTAACATTAATTTATACATTAAATATAACCACGTCAGGTGATTTATGAAAGAAAAACCAGTTACAGCATTTGCCCGTCGGAAAGTTGAAGCTGAGCTTTATGGACAGCTTTACAAAACAATAACTAAAAAAATAGGCAAAGAAAAAGCTCTCGAAATTATCAAAGAAAATCTTTATGACGGCGCATTCCTTGCTGGTCATAATTTTGCAAAAACAGCTGAAGGCGAACCAAACCTTAAGCATTTTTCTTCAATGATTGAGGCTTGGAGAATGGGAAACGCCCTTGAAGTTAAAAATATATCCTTAGAGAACAATCTCCTGAAAATGGATGTACTAAGCTGCAAATATCAACAAGCTTATTACGATATGGGCCTACCTGATGAACTTTGTACACTCTTATCATGCTCTCGCGATGAACCTTTTGCAAAAGGATACAGCACACATCTACGCATGGAACGTGAAACAACTTTAGCAGAAGGCGGAAAGTGCTGCCCCTTCAGATTCTATTGGGACTAATTCATATTAAACCCTGTATCAGTCTTTGGTAACCAAAACGATACGGGGTTTACTGCCGTCCTGCGGCCCAAGAATTCCGTCCTGTTCCATTTGCTCAATAAAACGTGCTGCACGGTTGAAACCGATACGAAAACGTCTTTGCAGCAATGAAATAGAAGCCTTACCCTGAGAAAGAACAAATTCTACAGCTTCACCGTACACAGGGTCATCCGATTCACTTGGCATACTACCCTTCCCCGGTCCTGACGGTGTATCCTTCCAGTCCGAGAAATCGAGATCAAAATCTTGAGGAAATTTTTTCTTCCAAAAATCTACAACCAGCTTGATCTCATCATCGTCAACTAAGGCTCCGTGCAACCTGCGGAGCTGCGCCCCGCTTGGTTTGAAGAGCATATCACCGCGACCGAGCAGCTTTTCAGCACCACCCATATCTAAAATAGTACGCGAGTCATGCTTAGAAGTAACCTGAAAAGAAATTCGGGTTGGAAAATTTGCTTTAATCAGTCCCGTAACAACATCAACAGAAGGTCTCTGCGTGGCAAGAATAATATGTATTCCGGCAGCACGAGCAAGCTGTGCAAGCCTTACAATGCTGATTTCAACATCTTTTCCTGCTGTCAGCATAAGGTCAGCAAGTTCATCAACAACAATAACAAGATAAGGCATATGCTCAAGATCGGCTAAATCTTCAGGCATATCATCGCCCTGAATCTTAATTAGTTTTTCGTTAAAGCTAGCAATATTTCTTACTCCGAGACGAGCCATTTTCTGATAACGCTGATCCATCTCGTAAACTGCCCACTCAAGTGCGCTTTTAGCCAGAGCCATATCTGTAACAACAGGATGCACAAGGTGCGGTAGGCTTGCATAAACGGCAAGTTCGATTCTTTTAGGGTCTATAAGTAAAAGCTTAACTTCGTCAGGTCTGGCACGGTAAAGCAAACTCATGAGCAGACCGTTTAAACAAACACTTTTCCCTGCTCCGGTGGCTCCAGCTACGAGTAAATGCGGCATCTTTATAAGATCGGCCACAACAGGTTCGCCTTGAATATCTTTACCTAGAGCCATTGTCATAGGTGATTTTGCATTCTTAAAGCAATCAGCTTCAAATATTTCACGCAGGTAAACAATCTGCCGTTGATCGTTCGGTATTTCTACACCGACAGAATCTTTACCAGGAATAGGAGCCTCAATTCTGACCGATATCGCTTTTAAAGCAAGGGCTATATCATCAGTAAGTCCCGCAATTTTGCTTACTTTTACACCTGGAGCAGGTCGGAATTCAAACATTGTTACGACCGGACCGGGGATTACGTTCTGAATTTCGCCATCGATATTAAAATCTTTAAGACAAACCGCAAGACTTTCGGTTTTATTTTCTAAAACTTTTGGATCAACTGTAATTCCGGTAACTTTCGGTACAGCAAGCATATCAAGAGAAGGAAATTCAGCTGTAGTATCAAGCGGTTTAGCTATTAGTTTATTTTTTTTCTTAGGAATCGCACCATTAAATGGCTGCAAAACAACTTCTAAGTCATCTTGTTCTTTAACATGTTTTTTAGGCTTATTTTTTTTAACTGATTTACCGAAGTCAACAGGGTCGGATATTACTTCTGCCTTATCTTCTGCTTTTTTTAAATCGCGTTCGGCTTTTATTCTTTTAATTCTGCGGTCAAACCGCTCTTTATTTTTTAGTCCTAAATCAACCAGTATCGACCGAACTCTTTTAGCGATGGAAGCCCAACTCAAATTCAAAGTAAGCTGAATTCCGGCAAGAGTTGCAAACAACCAAAAAAGGAAAGCCCCAACAGGCTTAAGGTAATGAAAAGACCATTTGGAAAGCAATGCTCCGATGAAACCGCCTTCATGAATTGACATATCAGCTTGATACGAAATCACCCAAGGATGGGAAGACCATGAAAGAAGACAAGCGTAAAGAAGTGCCAGCCCTGTCCATCTCCACCAAGGTTGTTTTAAAACAGATATGAAAGAAGAGAGACCTAAATGCAGAAAATAAAAAGGAATTAACCACGCACCAATTCCGAGCATATCAACCAGCAATCCTGCAGCATATGATCCGGCTGGACCGATTAAATTCTTTATTTTCCAACTCGAGCTTACCGCTTGATTAAAAGTTGGATCGCCCAAATTGAACGAGTACATGCTTATAAAAAGAAAGGCGGCTAAAAAAATCCAGAACAAGCCGGAAATTTCTTTTGCGAATTTTTCGCTAGGCAGTGTCTCATCCTCCATCTTGCTCCGATGATTATATAAAAGGAGCTTGTTAGAATATTCCGAGTGGAATTAACCACCCGGAGTAAAATAGTAACTATTAAAACAAATAAAAAAGCTTATTTTTCGCGTCCTAAATACTCTTTGGAGCGTGTATCAACTTTAACTTTATCATTTTCATTAACAAAAAGTGGAACATTAATGACAAGACCTGTTTCCAGAGTTGCAGGTTTAGAAGCTCCGCTAACTCTATCACCCTGCACACCAGGATCAGTCTGGGTAACTAGTAAGATTACGGAAGCAGGTAATTCCATTCCAATAACCTCACCATTGTAAAGAAGAGCTTTGTTACTTTCACCCTCTTTAAGGAACCCACCGGTATCAGCAATGACTTCAGCCGCAACCGTCATCTGTTCATATGATTCAAGATCCATCAGTACAAAAGCATCCCCGTCCTTATAGAGGAACTGCATTTCTTTTGTTTCCATATCAGGCTTTTCTACTTTTTCTCCGGAACGGAAAGTTTGATCAACGACTCGTCCAGTAAGCATGTTTTTAAGCTTTGTACGAACGAAAGCTCCGCCTTTACCAGGCTTAAAATGCTGAAATTCTACGATTTCATAAGGTTTTTTGTCGATTTCAATTTTCAATCCAGGTCTAAAGTCTTTAGTAGATATCATTTTTACTCCGCTAAGTATTAAGTGTGCAAGCCTTTAAGGCTAATCGAAATATTAATCACGTACTGTCTATGCTAAAGCAAAGACAACATGAATTATCAATGTTTAACTAATTGTTTATATTGATTATTCACAATAACAGCCGACAAGTCCAATAAACATCCGCTTAAAAATAAAATTTAATCGGCGGTCACATGACAAAACAGCGCCTGAACGGCCAAGACATAACTCAGAATTCCAAATCCGGCAATTACCCCGAGGCACTGTTTTCCCATAAAGCTATGCTGGCGAACAGGATCTTCTGTTCTGGACCAGATATTACTAATATGAACTTCTACGCATGGAACACCTATCCAAGCAAGCGAATCTGCAATTGCAAGACTGGTATGAGTGTATGCTCCAGCATTGAAAGCAATTCCATCAATTTTCTCTGCCCGCGCTTTTTCAAGCCTGTCAATTAAACCTCCTTCAGAATTAGACTGAAAAAATTCAAGTTTAATCTGCGCGGCGGTTTCTCCCATCATTTTTTGCAAATGATCTGGAATATCTTCAATTTTATCAGAGCCGTATATTTCCGGCTGTCTTTTACCAACATGTCCAAGATTAGGACCATTCAGTATTAAAAAGGTGTACATCTAAACTCCTTTATTTTTTTCGAGGTTGACCTAAAGAGATTCTTGAAAGATTATCTAACTTGACTCACTGAGACAAATGGGTGATCAGTGTTCCTCGCTTTAAACAAAATATTTAAGGATCATTCCTAATGAATAATACTCTCAAATTAATAAAAACCGTTTATGAAATCGACCAGCTCGAACAATTTCCAGCTCCACAAATCATCCTAGCAGGGCGTTCCAATGTTGGTAAATCCTCACTGGTCAACTGTCTTGCGGAAAGAAAAAGTCTTGCAAAAATAAGTGCTACCCCCGGTAAAACAAGAAGTTTAAACTATTACGAAGTCGTACCGCACGGTTATTATATCGTTGATCTACCAGGATATGGATACGCCAAATGCTCAAAAACAGAACGAGCCAAATGGGGTAAACTTATTGACAGTTACCTGGAAGGAAATGCTTATGTCGTTGCAGCCGCTGTGTTGCTGGACAGCCGACTGCCCCCGCAGAAAAATGATATTGATATGCTTTCATATTTTATACAATGCAACATTCCTATTCTGCCGATTCTGACCAAGTCAGATAAGACCAAACAAGGCGAACGCGCTAAAGTCCAAAATAAATGGCAGGATATTCTTAAAGTCAAACCTATGTGTGTATCCAGTAAAAGCGGTATGAACCGAACCAATCTCTGGAATCTTCTTGATAAAACAGCTCTTCCGGAGTTAGCTCAAGGTCCCGTTTCAGTTGAAGACATAAAAGACTGAACAGCCGAAAGTCAATCAGAATAAAGCCAAGTAATCTGTAATATTATAAGACCAAACAATCCTGTAAAATGAAACAGATTGTTTGGTCTTTTTTTGTATGACCTACTACCTGCTCAGATCACTTAAGCCTTTTCTGATCGCCAAAGTATTTTCCGACAGACTCAGGAATAAGCACCCATGCTATGCGAAGAGCCGCAAGAACACCGATTACGATATTACCAATCCAGGCGGCCAAAATAGGAGGCAGCACGCCTGATTGTCCTGCCGAAGCTCCAATCATAAAGAATGCATAATAAGTAAAAGTAAGCGCCAGCCCAAGTCCAATATTCAGATAAATATTTTCTGATATAGTAATAAGTGCAAGTGAAACTAGAGCCATTGTCAAAAGTGAAAATGCATATGACCATTTTGAATGCCATGCAGTTATTAAGCTTTCTACATCTGACCCGGAACTTTTAAGCTGATTAATAACTTTAGATAACTGCCATAATGGGAGCTGCGCAGGATCAGCCCCAGGATCAACAGCTTTAAATACTCCTAAATTAAGTTTAATCGGCAAAGTATAAATAGGGTGCTTGTTTGATGAGAAACTATCAGGACTCAGCTCAACAGCATCTTCAAGTTTCCAACCATATTTTTCGCTCACATCTGCTCTTTCTGAGGTAACAACCTTTAATATCTGATTATCTCCTTCAGCAAATTCATATACAGTTACACCCTTTGCTTTGTTGCTAAACGGCATAACTTCGGCAGCTTCAACAACATACTTTCCTTCCCTGAACCAGATATTGTGCAGTACTCTCTTGTCCAACTGACTTTTTCTCACATCCTCTTTCCATATACGGTAAGCTTCCTGCTCTCCGTAAACTCCGATGACTTGCGAAAACATGAGTTGCCCCATACTCCAGAATATAGAGTAAATAACAAAAAACCGTACGAACCAACCAAGGGAAATACCCCCCGTTCTAAGCGCAAGTAGCTCTTTATCTTTCGCCATTACACCGAGTTGCACCAACATAGAAAGAAGAAACACAGCTGGCAGAATCTGTGAAAAAATAAGCGGCATTTTAACAATAAAATACCGAAGAATTGTCCCTATTCCAAGTCCGGCTCCAATAAAATCATCAAGCCTGTCAAAGAGGTCGGAAAGGAGATAAATTCCAGTCCCGACCCCAAGACAAACTATCATCAAAAACATATTTTGTTTCAGTACATATTTTGCCAAATTTCCGGGAAGCAATTTCTTAATCATGCTGCCTCCCTACTTTTTTTCTTTAAAAACGGAATCCTAATTCTAAATGAATTCTCCATCACAGCCATTTTCAGTAATAAAATGGAAAAAAATGCAAATATAATATTCGGGGTCCATAAGCCGATCAAAGGAGACAATGTGCCACTTTCCCCAAGGGTTATTCCAAGCGAAAGCATGGTATAATAAACAAGGAAAAGTCCCATTGAAATGACCAGCCCGTATTGCTGCTTAAGTCCTCTGAAGATACAAGCAATGGGCATAGCAAACATTCCGAGCACAAGACATGCTACAGGCAGTGCCAATCTTTTTTGAATTTCAACATGAACTTTTCTTAAAAATTTCTGATCCAGATCTCCGGCACGGTCTCCTCCTCTACTAATGCGGACAAGTTTTTCCCATGCCATTTCTTTAGGGCGCGGGTCATCCACGCTATAACCTTTCAAAAGGTTTCCAAGAGGTATTCTGACATCGTAATTTTTAAATTTAAGAACACTCAGTTGATCTTTATTCTGCTGATATATCCGCCCGTTTTCGAGATGAACCATGAGTCTTCCACGGATAGAATCGGTTCTGATTTCACCCTGCGGAGCAACAATTGTTGCAGTCATAGTTTTTCGAGTACTGTCACGCACAAAAACGGAATGCATCATGCCGTCTTCTTTATCTACATTTTCAGCGTAAAAAACTAACCCCGGAAAATCTCTATTAAAAACTCCCGGCTGAATAGCTAACTGACTTCTGGTTCGAGCAAACTCCATCAAAGCATCACGAAAATGTTCTGTCCCCCACGAAAGGCCATATAAAGAGAAAAATACGTCAGCGCAGGTGCACAAGATGCAAAAAATTATTGGAGCAGGTAAAAGCTTGTACAGACTAAGCCCGCCTGACTTAAGAGCCGTGATTTCATTATCTGAATTCATGCGCAAAAAAGTCAGGAAAATAGCCAGCATCGTAGCAATAGGAGTTAGTACGAGCAGAAAAAAAGGACACAAGTATAGGAACAACTTCCCCATTTCAAGTGCGCCAAGACTTTGTCCCATGAAAAGATCTCTGAATTGCAAAAGCCTTCCAATTAAGATCAGTCCCATAAAACCAGACAAGCTTAACGAAAAAATGGAAAAAAGTTCTTTAAAAATTTGACGATGAAGAAGCTTCAAATTGTTTCCATATGGAATTATAGACGGTTAAGTCCAGTTTTGAATAAAAATTATTAGTCACATTCAGGACTTTTATCAGCATTTTCTTTGTAAAATCTATCAAGAAATTCCATATCTTTTGGTGATAAATTAAAACGCATAGCTGCTTCTTCAAGTAGCACGCTATGAGTTTTACCAGTTTCACCCTGCTGTTCAGAAATCCACTTAACAGCTTTGCGTGTAAGTTCACAGTTAGAAACAATAGTTGTCATATATTCTATTCCTTTAAGGACAAACGTTATTAATCAATTATAGTACACTAGCTTGTTCCCCCTTGCAACTTTGCGCAGGCTGGAATATTTAAATCACGGTTTAACAACTTAAATGAACGATTTTTCCTTATACTTGATTAGATGTTTTATAGCTATCTAGCTATTTTAATTCATTTTATATTTATTATCAATTCAAGAGGTTTTAAATGCCTTCTCTTTATGCAGCTGCAATTCTCGGAGTAGTCGAAGGTCTAACAGAATTTTTGCCAGTCTCAAGCACAGGTCACCTGATCATTACCGGCAATCTTCTTGGTTTTACAGGTGATAAGGCTGCGTCTTTTGAGGTTGCAATCCAATTAGGAGCAATTCTTGCTGTAGTATTGCTATACTGGCCACTTTTCTGGGGTTTACTTTTTCCTAAACAAGGAAAAAAGTTTTCAGGAGTACGAGGACTATATTTGTTATTTTTAACAAGTTTACCAGCATCGATTCTCGGACTTATTGCACACGATGCTATTAAAAAATATCTCTTTAATCCTTACACAGTTGCATGGGCTCTTTTGGTAGGAGCCATAATGATTCTTTTTGTAGAACGAAAAGAAAGAAAACCTGAATGCTTTACATTAGATGAAATGACACCAAAACTGGCATTAGGCATAGGATGCTTCCAATGTCTTGCACTGTGGCCCGGATTTTCAAGATCAGCATCGACTATTATGGGTGGCATGATTCTGGGAGCAAAACGAAAAGTAGCTGCGGAATATTCTTTTATTGCAGCTGTCCCCATTATGTTTGCCGCGACAGGTTACGACATGTTGAAAAGCTATAAACTCTTCACAATGGCAGATATGTCGTTTCTTGCGATAGGATTTATTGTTTCCTTTATTTCTGCATGGATTGCGGTGAAAGGCTTCATATACCTTTTAGGTAAATTAACCTTGCGTCCATTCGCTTATTACAGGCTTGCACTGGCTCCGCTGATTCTGTATTTCTGGAGTTAAAATTAGACATTCAACAATCTAGAATTGCTAAGCAAAAGCATTATTTTAAAAAAAATTGAAAAAATTTAAAATTTTACTTGCCAAGAAGAAAGAGACCGTATAGTACTCTCTCTCGTTGGCGGCGAAGGCCGAAACGTGGCGAGGTAGCTCAGTTGGTTAGAGCATGCGGCTCATATCCGCAGTGTCGGGGGTTCAATTCCCTCCCTCGCTACCACGATTACACTAACCCGTAGTTCTCAGGAACTACGGTTTTTTTGTTTTATTTCTCCTTTGACTTCCATTTCTTCAAGATTTACTTTCAACTACTATGAAAAGAAAAATTTCCATCAAATCTAAAAACGAAATAGCTAAAATGCGCAAAGCCGGATTACTACTTCAGGAAACTCACATGGTTGCCAGAAGTTTAATTAAGCCAGGTGTAACAACTTTTGAAATTAATGAAGCCGTAGAATCCTTTATTTCCCAAAATAGAGCTATTGCACTATTTAAAGGTGTTCAAGGGGCCACACCCTACCCTGCGGGGACATGCATTTCTGTTAATGACGAAGTCGTACATGGCATACCGGGGCCTCGAGAATTAATAGAAGGCGACCTTGTATCTATTGATATTGGTGTTAAATTAGACGGTTGGTGCTCTGACTGTGCCTGTTCATATGGAGTTGGAAAAGTTTCTAAAGATGTTCAAAATTTGCTGAATACAACTGAAGGATGCCTCAATATTGCTTTAAATGAAATGAAACCGGGCGTTAAGTGGAAAGACATTGCTAACGTAATGGCTGACTCAGCAAGAAAAGCCGGTTATTCAGTAGTAGAAGAACTAGTTGGACATGGTATAGGCCGCGAACTGTGGGAAAGCCCGGATGTTCCAAACTATCCGACTCGTGCAATTGCAAATTTCACGTTACAAAAAGGGATGGTCATTGCAGTTGAACCCATGATAAATATGGGTACACATAAAATTTTTACTAAATCTGATAAATGGACCATATGCACTAAAGACGGAAAACCTTCGGCTCATTTTGAGCATACAGTTGCTATCACAGCTGACGGAATAGAAATTATGACCTGTGATTCAGATGGAAAAGGATGGGCAATCTGGTAAACAATTTTATGACACTCTACAATCTTCAATATACTTAATAAACTTGCCCATAATTAGTCCTTGAACATCATGTCTAACCAAGCTGGCTTTATAGGACTGCATACAAGAAATAATGACAGCCCAATTAACGATGTTTACAATCGTTTTTTAATTTATCTATCCACATTAACTCCACACTAGCAAACGATAACTTTAAAACTTTCTACCTCCATGAGGTAGTTCGTAATCAAAATAGCAATGTCAATAATTGACAATAAATAATATCAAAGTCATTATTTTCACTAAAATATTCAATGGAGTCACAATGAAAATTTATTGGTCTATTGCCCTATTGGCCGGACTTTTACTTGGGTTCTTTCTGATCAGCGAGAATAATCCTATACAAGAAAATAAAATAAAACTGCTTAGTACCGACAACGCCTGCAACTTATCAACACCTCGCAAAGCGGTACGGTCATTTTTATATAGTATCCGCAATTATAATCGCGATGATTATACAGGATTCAACTGCCTGACAAAGATCGTTTCCTCACAAGAAGACATATCCGATGATAACAAGTCAGAAGCTGTCAAAAAAGCACGTGATGTATTACTAGTCCTTGAAAATATAAATTATGATATCGATGATGATATCCCGGACACCATTCAGGGCAATCAAGTTGAGTTACACTTTTCCTACGAAGGACACCCCCTTGAGATTATGATGAAGAAAGGAACTGGAGGGTGGCATTTTTCTGAAGCTCTATTTAAAAATCCAAAGTTTGTGAAGTTGGTCAAAAAACTTCGGTACAAATACACAAAGTTTACTTCTGAAAAAATGGAAGGGGACACTTTTGTGCAAAGCCTCATGTCTCCCTATCGCACCTTTTTCACTCTGAAATCTGGAGTTGATGGAAAGGAGTATGGCAATCTAGAAACTGCTATAAGTACTTTAGATATGAGCAGATTCACTGCGCTTGAAAAGCCTGTATACGGCCCTATTCTAGCTGTAATGCTATATCGGATTATCAACAGCTGCTCCCCAATACATCTTGAAGAACTTTCCGCCTCTCCGGATACTGATCATGCTCCGGTGTTTATGGTCATACCAGATATAGGTTCGATAACCATGCATGTTGTGACCCTTGAAAATGGGCGTAAGGCTTGGAAGTTCACCCCGCACAGTTTGCAGGTAGTACAGACATGTTACGACAAAACCATGCAAGAACTCCTGCAGGAAGGGACTGATCCGTTTGTCGCAAAACAGCTACCGCTGCATATCGTCATCGACGATTTCTTCCAGCGCAACTACCCACAACTTATGGTCAAATACCTGAACACTAACATTTACAAATGGATAGCTCTATTATCTTTATTTCTGATCACTCCCCTAGTTATTAGGATAATTTCGTATATTTTAAATAGTATCTTTAGCTCAATTGAAAATAAACTCCCTGAAGGAATTATTCCGCCAAATCGTCGCAAATTTATTCTACCAATCCAAATTATGATTGTAGGTTACTCTTGGTTAGCTATGGTCGGAGTCCTCATCTTGTATAAGGACTTAATGATTTTTTCTCTTTACGGAGTTAAAGTTATAGGAACCATCTCAGCAGTTTGGATTATTGCCATGACCACCAATCTGTCTTGTGATGTTCTCACCTCAATCGGTGGAGCAACCATCAGAGCTACCATGATGCTTATTGTTGCCCAAATATTTAAACTGGCAATCATCCTTATGGGTCTTGCTCACATCGCTCAATTATTCGGTCAGGATTCTACAAGAATTTTTGCGGCAATGGGGATTGGCGGATTGGCAATAGCACTTGCTGGAAAAGACACTCTAGAAAACATATTCGGTACAATGCTCATCATGACCACCCACCCTTTTGCAGTTGGGGATTGGATCAGTTTACTCGGGCATGACGGAACTGTAGAAAAAGTGGGAGTTAGATCAACTTCACTCCGCACCTTTTACAATTCCGAGCTGATTATACCTAACGCTAAATTCATCACCACGCCTGTGGACAACCTAGGCCGTAGAAAATGGCGTAGATACAAAACAACCATAGGTGTGGCCTACGATACTCCTGCTGAAAACCTCAATGGCTATGTACAGGGTTTAAAACGACTGGTCTTAAACCACCCTAATACGAGGAAAAGCGATTTCCATATCGTGGTCAATGACTTCGGAGCGTCCTCCATCGACATCATGGTCTACATCTTTTTTAAAACCGAAGACTGGGCCAAGGAACTCATAGTAAGACATGAATTCATTGTTGACGCATTGCGCCTTGCTGAGGAACTCAAAATCAACATAGCATTTCCTACCTCCACGGTTCATCTGAAACGAGACACTCCAGTCACTTACCCTGAATTTCAGTCGGATGCCCATGCAATAAATAAAGCCCGAAGCTATGCCAACTCAATCAGAGAAATAAAAACGGAAGATTAACTATATACTGCACAACCTCACTCGCAAAATATGTGATAACTATCCCCCATATCCAACCACACATAGGTTTTGTGGAGGCATGTGGCGAACGAGAACATTAAAAACCTCGCTCTGAAGAATATGGATATTAAAATAGATAGCTAATATTGTAGAAAAATTTAAAACCTTTTTTTATTGCAAAATCAGATAAACCAATTATGATTATTTATATTAATTTCTTTCATTAGTCGTAAATTCAGTTAACATATATGTCAGGTTGAATTCTTTAGATACGCTTTTAGTTTTAGCAAATCAGCTCATCACCTAATTATTTGCGATAACGAATCTTTTATTTATTATTTTTACATATGGTAAATAACTATGCTGAACAAAATACTTTCATTAATTTTATTTATTTTTTTAATTTCTGTTCACTCGGCTTGTGCTAAAAAACCTGTTGTTTACTCTAATGATCACTCTAAAACTGTCGGAAAAGTTCAAACTAACCAAGACATTGAATACTGTATGAATCTTGCTGATGACAACATAGGCAAAGCATCACGCAGCAAAAGCAGCGTTAAATCAGGAGTAAAAGGCGGACTTATTGGAGGAGCTGTTGGTTTAGGAATTGGAATCGTAACAGGCAGTCCAGGAACTGCAGCACTTGCAGGTACCGCAGGTGGAGCTGCCGGAGGAGCCGTAGGCGGTGCTGTTCAAGACAATACTGACACAGCATATCGAAATTTTGTAGAAAAGTGCCTAATTGAAAAAGGATATGAACCAATCGGCTGGAGATAGTTTTTACAATTATTCCAAATCAATATAGCCCTTAATATATTTTTTGATAATTTCGTCGTAGCTACCACTTTTTTTCAAATTGACTAATTCCTCATTTATCTTCTTAACCAAACCATCCAGTGTATGTGTTCTCGAAAAAGCAAGATAAGTGTCAGAGCGTCCGTAAATTATAGGCTTGCCAGTCGTAGGATCGACAACCAATTCAATATTTGCCTTGGAATCAATACTAGTTAAAAAATTCATAGCTGGAAGATAGTCGGCAAAAAACATATCAATTCTGCTCAATTTGAGCTTTTCCATATTCAAATTAATATTGGGAACTTCTTCGACTCGCATGAACATATTCGAATCAATAGCATTCTGGACTTTCTTTCCATAATAAAATCCCCTTCCAACACCTACTCTATAATCCTTTGCATTAGAAAAATCTGTTTTTAAAAATACACCGGACCCTTTACGACGCAAAGCAATAACTTTTTCTGTAATAAGAGCGCAGCTTGGATAAAACAAATATTTATTTCTTTCAGCAGTATATCCAGCGTTGAAAATAGCATCTGCTGTACCAATTTTAACCATTTTAAGAGCTCTTTTCCAAGGCACAACTTTAATTGTACAAGTACATCCAGATTTTTTTACTATCTCTGAAACAATATCAACTAAAACACCACTAGGAGTACCTTTTTCAAGATAAGCTTGAGGAGGATTATCAAGAGTCGTTATAACTAGATTACTTGAATAAACAATACATGGAATCAATATGAAAAAAATATTAAATAATACAATTCTTTTTAACATAATGAACTCTTTATAATAATTTTATAATAAATAATATTAAAATTAATACACAACAAATTAAAAAATATCTAATATTTAAATTTTTACTCATATTTTATTCATCTACCATTATCGCTTTGAAACACAAATTTATTAAGAACTAAACAAATATTAATTATAATTTATTATTAAAAACTGTTAAGATTATTCAAGTATTGCCGATCTGTTTTATGAAACTGAATTTTAACATAAACGGCTGGTAAAAATGCGGATACTAACTTTTTTCATATTTTTGTTAACGATTCCATTAACTGCGCAAGCTTGGCAGGGAAAAGTTATTGCAGTTGATGGTCCGACGACTTTAGTTGTTCTTAAAGACGGTCAACATCCAGTAAAAATCAAATTATCCGGAATTGATCCAGCTCCTAACGTTGAAGTTTCCAAAGGAAAACTAGAATGCAGCGGCATTGCTTTAATGAAAGATGTAGATGTTAACGAAATAGGAAAAGACGCAAATAATATTATTTTAGCTGATGTGGCTATTGACGGTCAGGGACTTGCACAAAAACTTATCAAGGCAGGAGTTGCCACAGGTCCAGTATCACCGGTAACTCAGCCTATCAGGCCAGATGAGTTGGCTCCCACTTCAAATGAAATGATTTCAGAATTATCTGGAGACACTCAATCAAGACTCACCGCTCAAAGACAATATACACAACCAGAAACGTTGCCTCAATCCATTTCGGTAAGCTCTCCTACTATTAGATATATTCAGGTTCAAGAACAACCACAATTAGGATTCTGGCCTGCTCGTCAAGTTAAAGCTGTTCCTTTGCAGGTTGAACCATCTCATGGATTAACCGAAAATTATTTAACTGATTCTAACGAAACAACAGCTTCGGCTGTTTCGTCAGCTATGAAAAATCCTGGCGATATTGCTAATAAAGATTATGATCTTGCGGTCAGTGTAAAAAAATCAAGAACACATCGAAAGAAAACAGGGTTCTTTATTCCAAAGAAAAAGTCAGAAACTTTTATTGGAGCCGCACTTGGCACGCAATATTCTACTAAATCGAAAAAAGATGTGCCGTACTCTTCATTTGGTCCGTCAGGTGGGCTTTCCATCCGTCATTTTTATCCTTCTGGTCTTGGGATCGGCGGGGACATGTTGATTAGTGGTACTTCAGGAAGATCAGGAACTATAGACGCTTCAAGCAACGCAACAAATAGTACATCTTACGACTATAAATCTAAAAGTTTCAACACGTACACTTTTACAGCTTCTTTACTTTACAGGTTTTATACAGATTCAAAATTTTCACCTTATATTGCCGCTCAGGGAGGTTATTCTTTCTTTGGCTATCCTAATACTGATTTTAGCCTTTCAGACGGAGCTCCCGTAGCAGGTGGAGGTTTAGGATTCCTTTATGAATTTGATTCAGGTTTTACCATTGGCTCAGATGTCAGGTACTTAAAAACTTTCGGGACAAAATCCGATGACCCTGACGGATTTTTGAACACAACAATCAATTTGGGATACACATTCGACTGACGTGCAAACCTACATGCTGAGTTGACATATATCCTATAAACAATAGCATAACGCGTATATGTGTCTTCTTTATCTTCCCCAATCACCCGTTTTTTATAATCAATTTCCTAGATTTTTATATATTACAATTGACTTGCACTTTTTGCACCTGTATACGTTTTTAAAATATGTATTACTTTAAAGTTAACATTTTTTTAAAAACAAACTTAACAGGTCTGCAACTATGTCTCAAAAATCATCTCGCTTATTGTCTTCAGTCATTTTTCTAATTTCTGTGATGTTTTTCGCTATTCCTTCTGCACATGCTCACAGAGTTTCTGTTTTTGCATATATAGAAGGATCTAAAGTTTTTACTGAAAGCTACTTCAGCAAAAAAAACAGAGTACACCAAGGCAAAATTGAAGTTTTTAATTTAACAACCGGAGCGAAAATTCTAACTGGGATCACTGACGACAATGGCAATTTTAACTTTCCTATTCCAAAAGAAATTTCTTCTGATCATGCAGGCTTAAAAATTGTCCTTAAAGCGTCGCAAGGGCATCAAAATGAATGGACTCTAACACCTGAAGACATTTCCCCTAATTTTTCATCGACCAACTCCGCAATTGAAAAAAAACAGCAGACTACGACTCCAACTAGTATGGCAACAAATCTGCCAAACGCCGACATATCAAAACTTTCCGCTCAAGTTAAAGAACTTAATAGTAAAGTAGATACTGTAAAACATCTGCTCCTAAACTTACAGGAAGATGGTCCCGGAGCGAAAGAAATATTCGCAGGGATTGGATATATTTTTGGTATATTTGGTATTGCGGCTTTTTTAACTTCAAGAAAAAAATTTAAATCTTAAATTTAACAACGGAGAGGTGTCATGAAAAAAACTTTAGTATCGTTATTTACAGCAATTGTATTCTTTGCCGCTGCAGCATGTGCATATGCCCATTTCGGCATGTTAATTCCAGAAACGTCTATTGTTTCTCCTAAGAAAAAAACAATAAACATGGAACTTTCATTTGCACATCCTTTTGAATTAAACGGAATGAATCTTGTTAAACCTAAAAAATTTAGTGTTTATCATGATGGCAAAGAAACAGATCTGTTAGGTACACTGAAACAAAATAAATTTCTAGATCATAGCGCATTTACTACATCTTATAAATTTAATCGTCCCGGAATGTATACTTTTTATATGGAACCTACTCCATACCCAGAACCGGCAGAAGATAACTATATTATCCACTATACAAAAACTATTGTATCAGCTTTTGACGAAGGTGAAGACTGGAAAACACCTTTGGGTGTGAAAACTGAAATAGTCCCTCTCACCCGACCTTGGGGTAATTATGCCGGCAATGTTTTTCAGGGAATTGTTTTGCTTAACGGAAAACCTGCCCCATACACACGAGTTGAAGTTGAATTATATAACAAGGACTCAAAATACAAAGCTCCACATGAATGTATGGTAACTCAAGAAGTACTTTGCGATGAAAATGGCGTTTTTACCTTTGCTTGTCCTAAAGCAGGATGGTGGGGATTTGCAGCTTTAAATGATGCTGATTATAAAATTAAAGGTAAAAGTGTAGAACTCGGAGCAATCCTTTGGATTCAAATGTTTTCATACTAGTATAAAAGTTCATTTTTTTAATCACCAAATATAATTTCTCTAAATTGGGGCAGCACTTAAAAAAGTAAAGGTTAGACCATATGGTCTAACCTTTACTTTTTTAAGTTATTATGCATACTATGACATACTAATCTTGATTATTTATTATAAAATTCATTAACTATATTAGATTATTACTAACACCACCTCTGGAGCATGGATGCGTAATCCGCATGTCTTAATTGTCGATGACAGTAAAACCATAAGATCTGTACTAAGCTCACAACTAAGAAGCCGAAGTATTGATGTAACTGAAGCTATCGACGGACTTGAAGGACTTAACAGTATTCGTGAAAGCCATTACGACCTCGTGATTACTGATATAATAATGCCTAATATGGATGGATATCAGCTTTGCACTGAAATTAAAAAAAATCCAGAGACGCAATCTACTCCAGTTATATTTCTTTCTACAGATGAGAGAAATGATCAAATAGAAAAAGGATTTGAAGTCGGAGCAGCAGCTTATATTACCAAAAAAAATGCGACTAAAGAACTTATCCCGTATGTTCACGAAATACTTAATAAATCAAAATTACTTAGAGATAAATTAGTTTTAGTAGTTGATGACTCAAAACATATCTTGAATGTTGTACAATCCGGTCTTTTCGGTGCAGGGTTCAAAGTCTTAACCGCTTCAAATGGCAACGAGGCATACTCCATTGCTTCCAAAGAAATTCCAGACCTAATTATTTCAGATATCAACATGCCTGCGATGAACGGAATTGAATTTTGTGAAAAAATACAACAAACTCCATACCTTTCAAGCATTCCATTGGTAATCATGAGTTCAGGAGGAGATCGCAGAACAATGCGCGAACTACTGCATAAAGGAGCTTCAGCTTTTTTGGTTAAACCTTTTAATGTTGATCAGCTTGTAATTACTGCAGAAAAACTGCTAAGCGACCACTTCAAAATGGAGTTACAGCAACGCGAACTTTTAAAAACTGAGAGGACTCTAACTCTTGGGAGTATCGCAAGCCTTATTCAAGCTCTGGAAGCACGAGATCCATATACACGAGGGCATTCTGATACAGTTGCAGCCATATCACTAAAAATTGCAAAAAAGATGTCATTTAATAATCATGAATTAGAAAGGATAGAATTTGCAGCAAGATTACATGATCTTGGCAAGATAGGAATACGGGATGAGATTCTTTTAAAGCCTGGACCTCTAACTATACCTGAATTTACTTTAATCAAACAACATCCCGAATTGGGAGCCGAGATATTACGCCCTATTCCCAATATGGGGGATATTATCCCGGCTGTTCTTTATCACCATGAAAGAATAGACGGACATGGATATCCTCATGGACTTGTCGGCAACGAAATCCCTATTTGGGCACGTATTATTGCTGTTGCAGATGTATATGATGCGCTTACAACAGAGCGGCCATATAGAAGAGAAATGGACCACGAAAAAGCAATGAATATAATTACTCAAAACACTAATTTACAATTATGCTCTGAATGCGTAAAATCATTCAAATCAGTCAGTTCAGACAATCAAAATAATATAAAAATTTAACTCTACCCCAAAGAATTTAAACCTGAAATTTCCCACGCCTTTTCTTTGCTAACCTCTTTGCCTGATTCAAGTATAATGCTTTGCACGTCAAAATCGACATCACGGCTTTCTTCGACTCCCATCTGGAAAATTAATTTCTGATTTTGGTCATAAATATAAGCAGAATCTTCATAGATATAAAATTTAAATGGACTTTCCATAATGTCTCCAAGATAAAATCATATTTGTCGAAATAAAATTGTATTTGATAGACAGTTACTAACATTTTGCGGCATGACATGAAAGAGATAATGAGTTATCTTTATAAAATAAATAGAACATTTATAAAGCTTTACTTAATAACTTTTAAAGGAAAATTTATGCAAAAACATCAAAAATATATTTTTTTACTATCTATTGTTTCAATCATAACGCTATCAGCAACATATGCCCTAGCAGAAACACACACCTACAAAAATAAAAGCGGAGCTAGCTGCATGGAACAACGCGTTGACTATGGGGCAGCAGTTGTAACTTGCTCAGATATTAACGGCGACATTCTGGCGAATTGGGTTTGCGAGTATGAACTGGAATATTCATGCCGCAACACCTTGACCGGACAAATTCAAAAAGGTGGATTTGATCCATTGTCTGACTCCCTATGCACTCATCTGTGCGGATTTTCCAAAGACGATTTGAAATAATTTTTTTTAAATAGTTAAGTTTCTTGCCTTTAGCTAAGCAATGATATATTTGTACCAACTTCTTGCAAGAATTCCGGTTATTTATTTTTTCACCGAGCTATTGCATCCTCTTCTTAACGTATTATAATATAGGTAAGAAGAGTTCTTTGAAATGGGGGCGCACTGGTTTCGACGGGGATGAATGAAGCCAAGGCTGCAGGTCGAGGCGCCGCTGGCCTCGTAAAAAGCGGCACAATCATAATTGCAAACGACAATTACGATTACGCATTAGCAGCTTAATTAAGCCGCTATGTCATAGCTTTGATGTCTGATATCTGCTTTGACAACAAAAACCATCAGGCTGGCTAGTTTCCGGTTGCACGTCCCGGAAGCGGCGAGAACCTAGCACGAGCTGGCCCACATGTTGCCCGTTCAGGGGCGTTCATGAGGGCGAGAAACAATACCTGAACTATACCTGTAGACGTCTTGGTGGAGCATTCTCGGACGGGGGTTCGATTCCCCCCGCCTCCACCAAATTTTAGACCCCATTTCAAGTGGCCCGCTTCCAACTGGAAACGGGCCATTGCTTTTTTTCTGATAAAGCGTTATCATACACCTCTTTCGTTCTTATATTTATTCAGCCTGTTAAATCCATAAGCAGAGCCGCAAACTCCCCTGCCCAACTATCCCTTACACACTCAAACATGAAAGTGGATAATAAATCCTCCCACTTGTGCCAAGCCACTACCCGCATGTAATAGGTCAACGCATATAAATATATATCAAAAAACAAAAAATCTAGTTATTTTTCCGAAGGACAACTGTCTTTAAAAGAACAGTCACAAAGTTCATGTTAATAAAAAAAGAGTTTACATCATAATTGATGTAAACCCTTTTTTTGAATGATTCTCAATGCGGAACTGAAACGTCGCACCTGTTTTCTTTATCTCCGAATAGTCTCCGCCACGTCATGCAATCGCTCTCTCACTGTGAACATATAACGAGCCATCTTTCCGCGATGGTCAGCAAACATGGAATCTTCTTTACCTCGCAAGACAACCAAAGGGTCGAAGGTGCAGATCTTATTCATGGCCATCATAGCCTCTTCAAGGTTCTGAGTTCCACCCTTGTCCACATTAGTAATTTTCTCAGGATACAGTTCTTGTAGCACGGTGATTACATCACGAAGGACCAAAGTCATGCCTTGCGCGAAGTACACACGATCATCCAGATCAGACCATGACAAAGTTCCTCCAGGTGCTGAAAGCCAACCTAGTGGAACATCAATAAAGTTTTTGGAGAGGATAAAGGTCAACATATTATAAATTTCACTAGCCTTAATGTTGACAATAGCGCGACCATCATCCTTCTTCTTGTTGGTTTCCTTTATGCCAATCAGCTTATCGGCGTATTTGTGAACGTTAGCGACGCCATCTTCATACGCTGAATTGGAAGACCTCTCGAAGAAACCCCATATCCGCGGACCATAGGTAAAGTCTCGCTCACGAGCTTCTTGCATCCATTTATTTTCAGGGTCCATAGAGCCATACTTTGCCATGGTAGTGGAGAAAAACTTCTGCAAAAGAGTTGTAGCTGTAAGAACTCCAAGCTTGCGATTGACCGCATTATCGAAATGAGATTTTGGATTCACAAACAGATACTGAGGGGTCCAACCGTCAGCCAACTCGGTTTCTAAACGGGACACAATTGCCAACGCAAGTACCCGCCCCTTCAAAGTTTCAAGCTTTTCCCTACTTTCCTCAGAAATATTTGGATTATTAAAATCAGGATCAGCCTTAACAGCTACGATCTCCGAACGAACAGAGGGTGAAATCTCAGGCCACTCAGTAACAGAAAACATATAACCAAAGCCCGAATAGGCCCACCAAAGTCCCCACAGTACCAAGGGGATAAAGACAGCCAACACCTTACCACTAGTCGGAACCAATTTATTCATTTTTTTAAAAACACTCATAATAACACCTTTTTTTCTTCATTATTCATCTGATCACTTTTTTGTAATCATTCTACCGAGTCTAAATTCGACTCACACTGGATGAGGTGAATGTAGGTTTTATTTATCACAAGGGCAATAGTTTTGAATTTAAGAAGTTTAGCATATCATTACAGACACTGCAGTATACGAATTAATCATTAATACCGAATCTGTTTCTTCTGGTATTCCGCCTGTAATTCTCGCAATTCGACATGCGCACGTTGGTTGAATTCGCGGACCGGATAGATCTGGAAGGTATGTATGCAGTATTTAACCTTGCAGTCCTTTCGTATTCATGCAAGGAAATTTTTTGCGACTCATTAAATCGTAATGGCAAGACTGCAAGGTTAATTAAAATTTTATATTAAAACTTACAGGAGTACGTACATGGCAAAAGCATCTGCACGCCATCTTTTGGTTAGTGATGAACAGACTTGTCTGGACCTGAAAAAACAAATTCAGGACGGCGCAGACTTTGGTGAACTGGCAAAAAAACACTCCAGCTGTCCTTCCGGTCAACAGGGTGGCGCTCTCGGTGAGTTCCGCCCCGGCCAGATGGTCCCGGAATTTGATACCGTTGTGTTCAATGAAGCCGTTGGCGAAGTTCATGGCCCCGTAAAAACACAGTTCGGTTACCACCTGCTGATCATCGATAGCCGCGAAGACTAAACAACTCTTCACCGCCATAATAAATCAAGCCCCGACTAATTCGGGGCTTGATTCTTTTTTGAGTTACACACTCTCTTCTGCAAAAATATCCTCTATCCACTCACAGGACATCACAGTCCAGCAGCATCTGCAGGAGCAAGGTCGCTTTGATGGCGTTCCTGTCTTCAATATCTATATAATGCTTGATGTGACACCCTTTGCGTTATATCTTTAATTCATGATTAAGTCATTAAAGAATCGTGAAACAGAAAAGCTATTTAAGCGTTAGTATTCGCGCATTATCCCTAATCAGCTAGCTAGAGCGGCTTATAAGAAATTAATTCAAATTGATTCGGCTCATGATCTTAAAGACTTAAAAGTTCCTCCGGGCAATCGGCTTGAACTTTTAAAAGGCAATAGAGCCCAACAATATAGTATAAGAATTAATAATCAGTATCGAATTTGTTTTGTCTGGGACATGGACCACGCTTCACAGGTGGAAGTAACTGATTATCACAGTTAGGGAGGTAAATATGGCAGATTTTAGCCCAGTTCATCCCGGTGAAATTTTACTGGAAGAATTGAAGGAACACATATGGCAAAATGGCTACTAAACAGATTATTTGATAATGGAAATCAAGCTGAGCCGCGTTTTGCTTTTCAAGGGACTGTTAATTGGATGAGAGCTCTTGCTGAGGTTGTTAATAATGGTACTTGCGGCACAGATCATCTTAAGGATCTATATCGGAAAGTCTCAAGAAGATCAGTGAATATGGAATCTGACACTTTGGTTTTTGAAAATATGCATATGGCATATCATAACTTAGCTTCTTTAACTGCAATGAACAATGATGCTTTAGATAAATATGATATTTGTCGTTCTGCAATCGTTTCTTGGTATTACTCTATTTATTTTGCTGCGAGCGCTATGGTTGCTGCTTCTTCGGGATCAATTCAAGAAACACACACTGGTACAGCTAAAGTATGGCAAAAAGATATCGCAGAAAAAGAACTTATACCTTACCCATTTAATCTTTATTTAAATAGTTTAGTGTTGCATAAAGTTGAAACTGAAATTTCAACTTATCGTGGAAATAATAGTTATGACTTAAATGATCGTGCTAATAATATAAAGATGGCTCACGGTGCTATTGTATCTTATTTAAAAGGGACTCATGCTTATAAAAAATGGGAAGCCGAAGAGCGAATTAAAAGCTCAAAAGATTTTAAAGCACTTGGTGTTGCTAATTTCCGCAAAAAAAAAGCCCGAGAATTAAGAGATAAAGCATTAGCTAAAGGACAGGTAAACTTTTTAATTCAAGCTTTTAGATATCGAGGAAAAGCTAACTATAGAGATAGTATATTTTTATCATATGGTGATAATAATGAAAAGATGATTGAACAGTTTGTTGAAGATTTAAATACCGTTGCAGTTGGGTTCATTCATGCTGCATCTTATTACAGCTCGATTAGAGTAGAAAGAGGAACTTGGCTATCATTTGTTGACGATATTAAAAACAATACACGTCTATCTATCGGTATCGAAGCAATTAAAATATGAAAAGACGGCTACACTTCACTTTGCTGTATGGTAGAAAGGTATATGTAGGTAGTATTTGCGGAGATGGCAATGAGTTTTGAATTAGAGGATTAAAGTCTTAGCACAATGCTTGACGTGACACTCTTTGCGTTACGCTTTTGTATCATGATTAAGTCAGAAGTGAAAAAGGACCATAGCTTATTAAATCAGACAATTATTGACTCTGCACAAAAACTTGCTCAACAAGATTTTGCAGAACGAGCTAAGTTATATGATCATATTAGGGAACCTTTTGGAGAATTCTCTGATGAGTGGTATTTATTTAAGGATAATTTTGAAAAAGAACTTTTGAGTCGTTAGTTTAAACTATCTCCCTCTGGAATATATTTAAAATAACTTTTTACATTCTTGAGTACAACCACGAGTACCCAAATTTTCCCAACATAAAAAATCAATATATCCCCTTACCATACACCGCCAATTCGATAGCCCCCGCCACACCATTTAAAGTAATAACTATAATATGTTACCTGCCCTAGTTATTAAGTACAACTCAAACTGTCCCAGTACTGTCCCCTCGCGCTTACAAAGTCAAAACTCGAGAACTCTTTGCTTCAAGCTACTGCCTACCTGCTAAAACACACTATCCCTTAGTTTTGAGACCCAAAAGACGAAAAAACTAGGAAAATATACATGATACTATTGTATTATCACTAAATACAGGAATGAGAGTCACACGCATGGAGTGGCACAGTGTTAACTTTTATGGAAACCCCTTATAATGCACTGATTTTTTATCCTGCAGTTGGTGAATACTCACCGTTGACATTAACTCTCATTTGATATTACCTATCAAAATCATTCTCAATTAAGGCAAAGAATAGAGACGCAATTATAAACTCTCAACATGTTTTTTATAAACTAACAGACACTTGCTCCTATTAAAAATTAAATACCCGAGCTGCTGAGCTGTATGACTATAGGAATATTCAATGAAATTACAATCAATAATAAATAAAAGTGTGAAATAGAATGTCCATTTTAATGCTGAAATAAAAACTAGCGACCTATTAGTATGACTTCAAGTTTAACTATTACAAAACAAAGTTCAGGCGGTAAATATATGTTTAATAAATTTGATTTTTTTACTGGAGGAGCTTCTTTAGGCAAAATAAAACAACACGAACACGTAGCCCAAAGAGAAAATTGTAAAGACAGCCAGATGCGCGGCAAAAGTATTCTTGATGTTGCTATAGGCGGTAAAGCAAAAATAAGGAGACATTTCTCATGCGGAGCAATTCGACAACGACTACTTGATTTAGGGTTTATTCCAGGTCGTGAGGTCCAAGTTATAAGAGTTGCGCCCCTTGGTTGTCCACTGGAGCTTAAAGTTGCAGGATATTGCGTTACTCTACGCAGAACTGAAGCCTATGAAATTGAGGTGGAAGATGAGTGTAGAAAATAATGGTAAGACGAAAACAGCAAAAAGTAATATTCTTATAGCTCTAGCTGGACAGCAAAACGCAGGCAAATCTACAACTTACAACATGCTAACGGGTGCAAACCAACATGTAGCAAACTACCCGGGTGTAACTGTTGATAAAAAAGTAGGGAGCTATCGTGACGGGAAAACCCGCTACGAAGTTGTTGATCTGCCAGGAACATACAGCTTGACCTCCTTTTCGCTTGAAGAAAGAGTATCACGTAATTTTTTTCTTGAAGAAAAACCTGATATTGTTGTTAACGTTATAGATGCAACAGCATTACGCCGCAGCCTCTATTTTACTTTTCAAGTTATGGAAATGAACTTTCCAATTACTATTGCTCTAAATATGATAGATGTTGCCAAAAATCAGGGCTTATCTATCGATTTACAAGAACTACGCACCCGATTAGGGGTGGAAGTTGTCGCTACTGTGGGACGTACAGGCAAGGGAAAACAGGACCTAAAAACATCCATACATAAATCAGCTAACCAAGAAATCTCCCCTCCCCCTGTCCTCATCAAATACGATAAGCTTGAAGAGCCTTTACAAGTGCTCGAAAAAATGCTGGCAGAAGATTCATTTTTTAAAGAGAACTATCCCCTACGCTGGCTGGCGATTAAACTGGTTGAAAACGATCCTGAAGTATACAGCCTTGTTGAAACAAAACATTTTAACGGCCAAACAATAATTAAAGAATCTACTTTGCTCCGCGCAAGATTTGAAGCCGAGTTGGATATTGATACTGGCGATTACATTATGGCTTGCCGAGATAAAGCTGCAAAAGAGATTGTAAATGCCTGCATTACCATGAAAGACATTTCAAAGCAGCCTATTTCCGAACGCATTGACCGATGGGTACTTAACCGAGCATTGGCTCCTTTTTTTCTTCTAGCAGTAGTCTTTACTATTTATGAGCTTTCTATTGTTCAAGGTTATAAACTGACGGCTTACACTTGGCCTATACTGGCAAAAATTAGAGATTTCATTGCTCACCTTTTGCCTTCGCCTGGAATGATTGAAGACTCCCTGCTCCGATCTATGGGATTGTGGATGGTGGACAGTGCCAATACACTTTTAAACTATGTACCAATCTTCTTTATTCTTTTTGCCCTCATAGCCATTTTGGAAGATTCTGGATATATGGCCCGCATTGCTTTTATTCTGGACCGTATTTTCCATAGCTTCGGCCTGCATGGGCAATCAACGCTTCCATTCATCCTAGGTGGTGTTTTTGCTGGCGGCTGTGCTGTTCCGGGGATTATGTCCACTAAAAGTATTCCAGATGAAAAGTCCAGACTAGCAACAATCCTAACTGTTCCTTTTATGAATTGCCTTGCAAAAATACCGCTCTACACGCTCCTGATAAATATTTATTTTGCGGAACATAAAACTTGGGCCATGTTCTTCATCTCCACCATAACAATCTTAATGGCTATGATCATAGCTAAAATTTTAACATCCACAATACTTAAAGGTCGTGAAACAGCTCCATTTATCATGGAAATGCCCAACTACCATGCACCTACTCTATTCGGTGTGACCCAACGATCCATTGAACGAACATGGGAATACATCAAAAAAGTTGGTTCTATTGTTGTTGCAGTTTCACTTTGCGTCTTTTCGTTGTTGCAGTTTCCGGGACTGAGCAAAGATAGGATGGATTATTATGACGCTGAAATGAATAAAGCTGTGACTGTTTTTTATTCAAAAGTATCAGAAACTTCTTACAAAGACGTCATCGAACCTATAAAAACACTCACCCTACTAAACCTTTATGATGACTACAAACGCGCCCGTATGAACTCATCAGGCAAGGACGGAGCCGCAGCAGTCGAGGCTCAATTCAAAGCGAAAACCCCTAACATGTTTACTCTGCTAAAGCCACGCAACAACAAAGAGGCAAAGAAGATTAATCGTGCTTTGCGAAAGGTTTCATCTAAACGTAAAAGGCTGCGCCGTAAAATTAAAGAAGAAAAAATTAGAAATTCTTTTTTCGGTGTAATTGGCAGAGCCCTTGAACCTGTAACGCAACTTGCTGGATTTGATTGGAAAGTAAATATTGCACTTATCAGTTCATTTGCTGCTCGCGAGTCATCCGTGGCGACTATGGGTGTTCTTTATCAGCAAGGGGCTGACGATAATAAAACCCTTGAACAAAGAATGAATAACGAAAGTGAATCTTCTGGAATAACTCCGTTACATGCCCTCGCGGTACTTTTGTTTTTTGCTCTTTATCCGCCATGTCTTGCTGCCACAATTATGGTTAAAATTCAGACCGGATCATGGAAATGGATGGTTTTCTCCATTGTTTTCCCTACCACAATAGGGTTTGGAGTAGCCTCCACAGTATTTACTTTGGGCAACGCCTTGGGTGCAAGCGGTATAGATATGATGAAAGGATTCTATTTAACGACCCTTATAATAGCTGTGTTTATAGCTCTTGAACATAAGTTCTCCTCAGATAGGCTTGCTTCTTCAAGTGTGTACCAATCGTAATTCTCTTCAAAATTTTGGCGCCCTCAATTTTGAGAGCGCTAAATACAACTGTCGCAGAAAAAAATTTGACCTGCATATAACACAACAAAAAAGGAGAACGCAAATCACTCTATCACCCGTAAATAAATATTAAGCTAGCAGTAACTAGTTCGCAGAATTAACTAGGCATTTCAGTTGCTAATGAAATTCACAATCAACAAGAAACAATTCCTTAAATGAAAGAGTCATCAGCTTGAATTTGCATATATTCTCGTTGTATTTTTTCAGTATTTTACCAATGACCGATTGTTAGGAGATGAAATGAATAAACTTGTCTTTTTGCCGCTTGCCCTACTTTTGCTACTGACAGTTTCAGCTATGGCTAGCTCGAAAGTTGAAGCAGTACATGAGCAAGCTTCCAAAGCCATAGCCATAGAAGCCAAAGCACAAAGGCTTTATAGAAATTGGACCGATATAAAGGAAAGAAAAGCGGATGAGATACGTGAGATGAAAGCTACTGAGGATTGGCTTAAGTTCCAAGAAAAAAAATACAACAGATATATTCAAAAACAGGAAGAAGTTATCGCAGAGTTAATCCGTCGCAAAGAAGAAGCCAAACGTATTAACATGGAGCTCGAGCCATTTTTAGATACAATCGTAGATCAGCTTGAAAGCTTCGTAAAAGCCGACCTTCCTTTTCTGTCTGAAGAAAGAGAACGTCGCATCCATTTTTTACAAAACTCGCTGGATGACTACCATTTGGAACTGAGTGAAAAATTACGCAGAGTATTCGAGGCATTATTGATCGAAACTGAATACGGCCAGAACGTCTCAACGACGACACAGGAACTTGAAATAAATGGAATAAAAACTCAAGCTTCAATTTTCCGTTTAGGCCGAACCGCACTTTTTTATCAAACAACAGATGGTTTAGAAATTGGAATCTGGGACAAAAAATCAGGAAGCTGGAAAACTCTTAATCCAACTTACTCTCATGCTCTACGCCGAGCTAAAGACATGGCAGACCGCAAACGTGCGGTAGAACTATTGGAACTTCCCCTGGGAGCTACAAAATGAAAATAATTTTATATACTCTTTTACTTTCTTTATCCCTCACACAGGGGGCTCAAGCACAAGACTGGGCTGATACAGCCAAAGCCGTAGGATCAGTTGTTGCCAAAGTGAAACAAAATGCTGAAGAAACAAAATCAATAATAGCAAGGGAACAAAATGAATTAAATGCAGAAAAAAATAAATTGGAAAAAAGTATCAACTCCAAACAAAAAACCTTTGATGCTATCAAAACTAAATATGATGAACTTCTAAAACAAGAAGAACAACTTAACAAAGAACTGGCTACGCAGTCACAAGAAATTAAAACTATTGATGGAACCATCCGAACCTCTGCTAAGCAAGCCCAGGATTACTTTCACGAAAGCCTGACTTCTCCAGAGTATCCTGAGCGCAACCTCGTGTTGGAAGAAGTATTAAGACCAGAAAGATTTGCCGGCCTTACAGGAATACGTAATCTTTTGACCTTATTTTTAAACGAGATGACTGCATCTGGAGAAATTAAGCGTCGGAATGGAGAATTCACGGGGATAGATGGAACGGAAAAAACAGGAGAACTGATCCGCATTGGTTCATTTACCTCAGCCTACCGTCAAGCTGATGGGACTCTAGGCTTTTTACGCCCATCTCCTAGCGGCGACAAACTTATAGCCGTAAAGGGAGCCCCGGGGTGGGGACTTTCTAAAACCATGAATAGCTTCTTTGATAATGAGGGAACAGCCTTTCCTGTAGATATATCTAATGGAGCTGCCTTTGCGCGACTGGCGCAAGAACAAAAAAGTATACGAGAATGGTTAAGTGCTGGAGGACTATTAGTCTGGCCTATTATCTTGGTTGGCTTAGTCGCAATGATTCTAGTTATTGAACGTTTCTATACTCTGAGTAAGGTCCGCAGCAACTCGGACCGCAACATGGAAATAATTCTGAAAATGGTTCTCAATAACGAATGGGAACAATGCCAAGATTTTTGTAAAAAACAATCAAAATACCCGACCTGCCGTATTATCGGGCACACTCTTAATTACATAGGAGAAGCTCGTGAAATAATTGAAAATGCATTTCAGGAAGGATTACTAAAAGAACTTCCCATTCTGGAACGATCCCTCCCCACGCTTAGTGTTCTTGCTGCGGTAGCTCCTTTGTTAGGACTACTTGGGACAGTTACGGGCATGATCAGTACCTTCCAAATTATAACACTTTACGGAACCGGAGATCCACGAATGATGTCCGGAGGAATATCTGAAGCCCTTGTTACAACACAATTGGGTTTAGCTGTAGCCGTCCCAATTATGATCCTCCACCATGTGCTTGAAAGACGCGTAGATAAAATAATCGGGGACATGGAAGAAAAAGGAGCAGGATTCGCAGTTGCCCTAATGAAAAAGGGACCGCTTGAAAAAAAGGATAAGGACAATGCAACAATATAACATCTTAGAACGTGTCACTGAACATTTTTTGGCAGGAGGCGATATAATGATTGCAATTCTGTTTCTGTCGGTGACGATGTGGACGCTCGCCTTATATAAAGGCCTTTGTTTTATTCATGAAGCTCGAAAGGAAAAGACTCCAGCCAAATGCTTGGAAATGTATCAAAATGAACCGGAGAGATGTAAGAAAGGTCTTCCTGTATGGCAATTTGACATCCTCGCACAATATATGAGTACAAGCTGCAAAGATCCTGAATTGAACAGAGAACTACTAAATTCAGTCCGCGTTCGACATGAGTTCAATACTATGTGCTATATTGGAACTATTTTGCTTCTAGCTGCTGCGGCACCGCTATTAGGTCTTTTAGGGACAGTCTCTGGCATGATTTCATCTTTTGACGTCATAGCACAATTCGGAACAGGGAACGCACGAGCCTTGGCATCTGGAATCTCAGAAGCCTTAATTACCACTCAGAGCGGGCTAGTCGCAGCTATTCCGGGAATGCTTTTAGGAGGGGTGCTCTTCAGCAAAGGAGAGAAACTTAAATCACGCATGGAGATATTTTGCATATCCCTCCAAGAACAGACTGACGGGCTGAACGTCTATGGAGAATAACTTAAATGAAAAGTATCCGATATTCAAGATCTAGACGAAGCGGAAAAAGTGAAATAAACATGACCCCTCTCATTGATATGGTATTTATTTTACTTATTTTTTTCATCGTAACAACTAGTTTCGTGCGTGAATCCGGGGTAGAGGTTCAGCGTCCCTCTGCCCAAAGTGCAGAGACTAAAGAAAAAGCAAACGTAATCTTGGGGATTACTGCGGATGGACAGATTTTTATAGAAGGAAGGCCATTAGATATCCGTTCTATTAGGGCCTATATGGAACGTTTTTTGGCCGAAATGCCAGAAGGATCAGTTGTCATTGTTGCTGATAAAAATAGCGTAACAGGAATAGCAGTACAGGTGCTAGACCAATGCCGTCTCGCCGGAGTTAAAAACATCAGTCTTGCGGCAAGGAAAAGTTAATGCCCCACATAACAAGAAACACAGGAGACTTTGTAGCTGCAAGTCTTGGATCAGTCATGATTGCAGGCCTAATATATATTGGAGTTGTTATGCTAAATACTTCCGATATATTACCCAGCAATCCTGTTATCGAAGGCGCAATTCGGATCGCTCAAGCACAGAAAAATGACCCAGTGGAACCGCATGAGCGTAAGAAATTAAAAGAGCCGAAAGCTCCTAAACAACTGCAAAAGAGCTCCTCTTCCCACTCCAACCGCCAAAACACTGCAAAGCCAAGAATGTCGATTAGTACTCCTGACTTTAATGCAGAAATGTACCCCGGTATGAAAAGTGGAATATCCATACCAAAAATGGATTTAGAAGGAGTTGGGTTTGAGATGGATGAAGTGGACGAAATGCCACATGTGGTAAGAGGTATTTCCCCTGAATACCCTTACGGCGCAAAGCGTAAACTTATCGAAGGAGAAGTAATGGTGCGCATGCTGGTTAACAGCAAAGGTCATCCGGTTAACCTTTCCATATATTCAGCTAAACCGAGTGGGATATTTGAACAAGCAGCTCTCAAAGCAGCCAAACGCTGGAGATTCAAACCCGGAAGATACAACGGAGAAGACGTGGATACATGGGTATTGCTACCATTTAAATTTGAGCTCACGCGATGAAAAAAATATATATACTAACGACCACGCTGTTATTTATTACGTTTTTTTGCATTCCATGCCATGCAAAACTTTCGCCGAAAACTCATCAAATTCTATACAAAACACAATTGCTACTCAACGACAAACAATATGCAGAGGCGGCTTCAATTCTAGAGGAATATATAAATTCATCCAACGAAGTAATAGAGGACCAAGTCTTTCTTGTGCTTGGTGGAACCATGGATAAAGCTGGATATAAAAAGAAGGCCTACTCAACTTTCATAAGAGGACTAGAAATTTATCCCAAAAATGAGCTCCTTTGCCACAATGCAGCCGTAGCAGCATATAAACTTAAACGGTACATCGAAGCGGGTAAACTCCTTGAAAAGACCTATACCCTACAAAAAGAAAACGACCCAGAAACACTGTTTCAAGCTGGCTCATTTTATTATCAAGGAGAAGACTTCAAATCCTCAGCCCGAGTACTGCAAAAACTCATATTACAAACAAAAAGCCCATCTAAGAAATGGATATTATTAGCTATCCATGCGCTATTAGAAGATAAACAGTTGGAAAAAACAAAGTTAATGCTACTGAAATATTTAAAATCAACCCCTGAAGACTCCGCTTACTGGAAGCTTTTTGCAAAACTGCACCTAGACAACGAACAGTTCTCAAAAGCTGCGGCGGCCTTAGAGATTGCATACCGCCTTAAGCGGCCTTCTTTACCGGAATTGGAGAACTTAGCCTCTATCTATCGTTATAAAGAAGCTCCTCTCTTGGCTGCGGAAACACTTGTACGCGCTTATGGAACATCAATGAAACCTGACCAAGCCCTTAAGCTTGCAACACTATATGCTTCCGCCGGAAGAATCGGCGAAGCTATAAATTGTTTGGAAAATAATTCTAAAAATGGATCTACTTTTTTAAAAAAAGGCAAACTCCTCTTTAAGGCTAGAAATTTTGATAAAGCTGAAAAAGCCCTTAACAAAGCTCTGAACACAAAGGATGCAAGTGAAGCCAGATTCTACATAGCTCTTTGCGCTTGGGAACATAAAGACTGGAAAAAAGCTAAGGAGGAACTAGATAAAATATCTAATATTAAAAAATTTAAAAGAAGGACTGCTGGCTACCTTGACGTGCTACTAAGCATCGAAACAGCAAGACTGGAGGCAATTGAATAGATATCTTAAAACCAATATTTAAATATTAAGAACAACTCTAAAATGCCATCAACTTTTTAAAATTTAAATTTTAATTTTGTAAAGCTCAACAGGATAAAGAGAACTTGTTAAAAATGATATCGTATTAATGATATTAAAAAGGTAGAATTTACAACATAATACCTGTAATTAAATTCTCAAACTGACAAAAAATAATCAGTAGATGCTAAAAATTCTTTGTCTTTGTTTAAATAGTACAGTTGATAAAAAAATCTTTATTACACATAAACTTTGAGAGGTTGAAAATGAGAATTAAATTCACATTCATTCTTTTGGGATTATTTATCCTACTACTCGGGTCGCAAGCCTATGCGCATACATTATTCCTATCTCTATCCGAAATTGATGAAAACTCAGTGGAGCTGGAAGGAATGTATTCTACAGGAGAAATAGCTTCAGAAACGCCTGTAAAAATATACAGGGCTAAAGATAACAAACTTATCTGGCAGGGAAAAACTGACGATCTTGGCTCATGTATATTCACAAGACCTAACGAACCATATGAAGTGGAGCTGGATGGAGGACCAGGACACCAAGCCAGAGAAGACGGAATCTAAATTATACAAACAATACTTTCAGGAGAAATATTTTGTTAAAAAAACTTTATATTATACCGATGTGTTTATGTGCACTTATTTTTTCTACACAGATAGTCCAAGCACACTCCTTATGGGTAAGCCTATTTGAATCCCATACGCACGAACCAGGGCATGTTCTCTCAATTCTCGGGTGGGGACACACCTCCCCCATTGACGATTTACTCTCATCAGATACTGCTTCGGTTTCAATAAAAGAATACTCTTTAATAACTCCAACCGGTAAGAAAGTTTCATTGTTTGCCCCTAATTCGTCTACAGAAACCAAAGCGAGTTATCCATATGCAGATATTCTGACCGGAGATCTCGGGCTAAGAAAAATCGCGCTGAAAAAAGATTCCCAACAAGGAACCTACCAAGTGATCGCGACCAGTAAAGTGGGATTTTTCACTAGTTACAAAGACACTAATGGCAAACAACGCATGGCGACTAAGCCAATAGATCAATTAAAAAATGTCAGCGAAATAATAGAAAGTTTTCGTTACACGATGAACGCTAAAGGATTCTATAGTATTGGCAAATGGACCAAGCCAAAACCAGTTGGATTCGATCTTGAAATCATCCCAACCTGCGACATGTCTCGGGTTCGACAGGGAGACATAGTTTCCTTTGATGTGTCTTTCATGGGGACTCCCGTCAATACCGACAGCAATACTATCCACTATATGACCCTAACTAGTGATACATTTGGTGGTCCTGACGGCTTTTTCCTTTCAGCATACATCATGAACGGCAAAACCCGTTTTAGAATTCCATCAGTAGGCCACTGGGTTGCAAACGTATATATATCCCAGAAAACCTCAACCAAGGGACCATTATCTAAACTGGCTAAAAAGTGCAAAACAATCTACTCATGTGCAACGGTTAGTTTCACAGTTAATCCATAAAACTATATCCTCGTACATACGAAGATATGCTCATGCAGATATGTCATCAACTTAATATTCAAGATATCAATTGGATTATTACATTTATGTATCCGAATAGTTGACCAGACAAAGACTCGGAGTAATACAAGGAACTACCTACACCTCTACACCGTTGGCTATACTAGAGATATCGTCACTCAATATCTCTAGCATAGCCGTTAAAGCCGCCAAAAAATTTTCAATTGATGTAACTGTGGCAGATATATTCTCACCCCCTTCATTGTGAAACTAAAAAATCTCTACAGCATAAATATGCTGATTCAGACGTCTGGTATTACCGATCAGAGGATCTCTGAGTCCTTATTCTCAAGCCTCTTGATAAGGCTTTAGCGGAGGGATATCCAATCCCGTCATTACAAAAACGCGGTGAATTAGGACGGCCGGAACAATGAAATTACTGGGCCAAGTTCTGAAGGCCAACAAAAAATTTTGCAACAAGCACTAGACAATGTAGGGCTAAAGCAAAAGCAGATTTAATATATTGAAAAACATGTAACGGTTACCATTGCTGCCCATTTTTCCTCAAGAAGTAGCCCCTAAAACGATCTCAAAACAACTTATTTTGACAATTCTAATACAAAAAAGCGTTAGAAAATAGTATTGTAAAATTCCCTAGTTTAGAACATATACTACCTTTATATCTCAAATCTCTGATGTCATTAAATAAGTAATCAGTACTATATATATTATGCATTAACTGCCAAGATTAATAGTTTTACGCTCATATGCAAACTTTAACTCACTACACCATCGATAATGAATTGCATTATCGATGGTGTAGTGTTATGAGTCAAATCGCTAGGAGAAAATAATGGTCATACTTAATACTAATAACTGGAAACAAAGCAATAATGATTCTAAAAAATGGCTTATAGAGTCACAACAAGAAATCATTTGGGAAGAATATCAAGTACGAAATGGAATCAAATTAATCGTCCAAAATATTCCTCCTTTGAAAGAACCAGTACAATTTAATTTTTATTCCCAATTATCTCCAATCGAATTTATGTATTGTCTATCAGGTGATACACGCTTGACAGTCGTTGATAAAGATCAAAAAGAGTTTACAACCAGAACAAAAAGTGGAAAATATTCTTTATCTTATCTCCCCGAATCAAAAGGAACATCCGTAAACACTGAAGGAACTCCATTACAAGCCGTCGGACTTCAATTTCACCCAGAAAGTTTGCTTCACCTAATTGATGAAGCAGATCGCTCAATTTGTCCTCAGCTTTACGCTAAAATCAAGTCACACAATCCTCGTCCTTTCTTTGTCGAGGCGGCACTTCCATTACCAATTCAGATAACTGTGCAGCAAATTCTCGAATGCACACTAAGTGGACCGATGAAGAAGATTTTCTTTGAATATAAGACCCTAGAATTAATGTATATGCAGCTAAGTCTACTTGATTGCGCCTTAATGAAAACGAAAAAAATTGCGACATATGAACAGCAAGCAGTCATGAAAGCTTACGACATATTAATGAAAGACCTCGCGTCTCCACCGTCCCTTTTAAATCTTGCAAAAAAAGTGTGCATAACACACACCCGCCTTAACCAACTTTTTAAAACAATTTATGGGAAAACTGTTTTCGGAGTCCTAAGGCAAGAGAGACTTGAATGCGCACGCCGAATGCTGCAGGGAGGAATACAAAACGTCACAGAAGTGGCTTATAATTGCGGATTCTCAAGCCCCAGTCATCTCTCACGCGCATTTAGTGAACAGTATGGTCTGCAACCTAAGCGATACCAAGCCGAACATCTTAAACAACCCGAAGAAAAAAATCGACTATAGCTATTAATATTACTTTTCTTAAAAAGAATATCTATCGGAGTTTCCTTACCGGCCAACATATTATAATTAAACATAAAGACAGGTTTACCCAACACCCATGACTTTAATTCTTAATATTTATCTTTTTTGAGAATCGAATAAACCTTAGATGTGACTAGGGCTTCAGGATTCTCTACGCCTTCAGGACAGGCTTCCATCTCCAAAAGAATCCCTACAACATTTCCATTCTGAGAAATAAAGCGACCAACAAAATCATCTTCTACTAATGCCCGGTGCCTCCTTTCAGCTATGAGACTGGTGTTTTCAGGAACATCTGCTTCCAGCTCATTCGCCAAGTCGCGGATTTTCTTAATGAAAAGACTGCTAAATGTATTTCCGCCTTCGGCAGGTTCAACAAGTAGATATACAAAATGATCATTTCCAAACTCTTGCTTGAAATCCTCTAACCGCTGCATGGCGGGATCACCATCTACAAACCACACTTTGAGTGAGCCATTAAACTTCAGCCATTGTGAGAAAAAGATAAATAATGCGCTAAAAAGGATCACGATAAGTAGGCAAACCCATCTCGTTTGACTGATAAATCACCTAGAGAAGAAAAGAAGGCGTAAGATCGTTCAGACATATAATTTCTCTCCTGATAAGGGGCCTAGAAAGGCCCCTTATCACTTCTTTTAGGCTTCCACATTATAAAAGTAAGACTGCTTCCATAATAAACCTTACGGCAACTTTCACTAAACTCTTTCAATTCGTTATCTGGACTGACATCCTGACGCGAAAAGACATTTAAGCAGGATTTAACATAAGTATAATTTTAAAAATGGTAGCCTATGCGAACACCGTATGATCCGGGTTCACCCTGTTGAACCAAAGTGCTTTCTCCCCAGTCCCATTCATTTTCATTGTATTCTTCGTTGAAAACGTTCTTTGCCCAAAGAATCACATCAAAATTTTCGCCTTCATATCCAATCCTAGGATTGACCAAAAAGCGTCCATCGACTTTGTTTGAATTTTTAGGATCTGTATAAAAGGAACTGAGTCCGGTAACATCAGTACCGACCATGAAGCCATTATCCCAGCGATAGGTAGCGCCCACGGTGTAAGTCCAATCAGGAGAACCAGGAGTTTTCTTACCGTCATAGTTATAAGAATCCTCGGTTTTCCAATCTCTCAAACGACTGTCTGTGTAACCAAGAGAGGAAGTAAGAAGCAGTCCGTCAATCGGTTTGTATTGCAATTCTATTTCACCACCGTAAGACTGAGCCCTTGCGGCGTTGACAATACGTCTATTTTCAGGATTTACAGACGTAGGCTCTAACTGAGCCACCTGTTTGTCAGTAATATCTATATAAAAAAGAGCTGCGTTTGCGGTTAAGGTATTTTCAAACCAAGTCGACTTCATACCTACTTCGTAGTTAATGCTGTACTCAGGGTCGTATTTGAACTGATCTTCCGTAATAGACGTGGCGTAATCAAAGCCGCCAGCGAGATAACCTCGACTGACCTTTGCATAAGAAGTTATGTCGGAAGATATGTCATAGGCAAGTGTGACACTAGGAAGGAATTCTACTGAGCTTATATTGCCATCAAGTGTACTCTTGCCTTCCCCTACATCGGTAAGATCAAGATCCTTCTTGGCATCTATATTTACGTAGTCTATGCGTGACCCAAGAGTCAGGTGCCAATCTGGCGTCATATTCCATGTTCCCTGACCGAATAATGCCGTCCCCCAATTATCTTGATCAGTGTCATGGAGACCGAACCCATAGTATTGGGTATCCAAATTTTCCATATAGCCATAAATTCCAGCTACCCAGTCGATCTCAGCATTTTTATCTTTCTTTGAAGAAAGTTTGAATTCTTCGCTTATAACCTGTACATCATATTTGCCCCATGAATTGCCATAATCCTGAGTGCTCAAGTCCATATCATTGATGAAATCTTGGTAATAACCATGACGTCCGGTTACAGAAGTTACGTCCAAGCTTTCGGCTCTATAAGCCACTTTTATTATTTCAGAATCGGAATAGACTTTATTATGGTTCTGCCCATTCCATGCCAACTCATTATGATCAGTGGCGTATTTACCATCTTTGAATCGGTATACTCCAAGACCGTCGTCCCTATTACGACCTTCAACAATAAGAGATACATCAAGATCTTCGTTGGGTGTCCAAAGTCCGGTAATACGACCTCCGATACGGTTAGCCTCTAGAGCGTCACTATTATCATAATCGTTTTTCATCCAACCTTTAGAGTCTTCTTTTTGAAAACTTACCCTCATGTTAAAAATATCCTTTTTCACTGGGATGTTGGCATTGAATCCTTCCCTAAAAATCATTTCTCCATCATTGGCATTCCATCCCCCTATGTCAGCATAAAGATTTGCAGAAAATTCATTGGTCGGTTGTTTTGTAATGATACTAATTACACCAGACTGAGAATTGCGGCCATACAAAACACCCTGAGGCCCTTTCAAGACTTCGACACGCTCAATGTCGATAAAATCCATGTCCTGCATTTGATGAATAGGATAGTTCACTCCATCAACATAAAAACCTGCTGTTGAAAATAAAGAACTAGTGAACGACGAAATCCCCCTGATTACGATTTCACTGTCCACACTATTCTTACGAAGAAACATGTTGGGAGTATATTGAATCAAATCCTTAAAGCCATTTATTTCCTTTTCTTCTAACATTACATCAGAAAAAGCCGTAATACTTATCGGTACGTCTTGAATATTCTCCCCTACCTTCTGAGCAGTTACAGTCATACTTTCTAACTGATGCTCTTTTTTTTCATCTGCATAGACATTGCTCGACAACAACATCACACCCAGCAAGGCAATAATTCCATTAATCCTTTTCAACTTCATTTTTGTTACACTCCTAGTAATAACTCCATAAATTGCTTTCTTCTTTTACTGCTTATGTAGCCATGTTTATTGCAAAACGTGTCTACAATGACTTTCATTCTCAGTCTTGCATCATATGAACTATTCCTTTCATCATCTGACCCAAAAAAAACTTGAAATCATTAAAAATAAACAGACTGATATATTAAATACTCAAGCGAATGGATCTATTGTGCTAAAAAAAGGACAGAGCATTCACGTCACTTATTAACGTTTATGCACTGCCCTTTTTAAGGATTTAATATTGGAATAAAATATTTTAATTTATATATAATTAAGCGGCAGTTCGAGCCAAGACGGATTGGTTCGCAAACAACTGCGTACTAAAATACCTTTCTGCTCTATCTGGGAGAACAGTTACCACTCGCCAATCTGGATGTTTTTCCATTATGCTGGAAGCGGCCGCTAAATTGGCACCTGAAGACATTCCGACAAAAATACCCTTCTCTCTCGCCAAATCCAAAGCATAGTCAGTAGCTTCAGAGTCCGAAATCTCAACAACAGAATCAATAAATTGCGGATCCACTATCTCCGGAAGAAAACCATCACCAATCCCTTCAATACTATGAGCTTTCGGCTTATGCCCTAAAAGAGCCGCAGCCCCCTTAGGCTCAACTGCAACCAAGTGAACATTAGGATTCCGTTCCCTAAGATAAGCCCCCACGCCCATCAGGGTTCCTCCACTTCCAACCCCACTTATAAAACAATCAATGTGACTGTCGATATCTTCCCATAACTCTTTCCCAGTCCCATTATAATGTGCAGCAATATTCTCTTTGTTTCCAAACTGGTTAACTAAAAAAACATTCGGATCAGAAATGGAGTCCAGCCTGAGAGCTTCAACCGCCCCTCCGACTCCTTCATGTGCAGGAGTCAACACCAAATCAGCACCAAGCATACGAAGAATACTCCGTCGCTCAACGCTGGCAGTCTCACACATATAGATTGTAACTTTGCAACCACATGAAGCACCAACCATAGCAAGCGAAATACCCATATTTCCACTTGAGGCTTCTGCGATTCTCATTCCTGGACGCAATGTCCCATTCTTAAGTGCCAGCTTAATGATTCTAACGGCAACTCTATCTTTAATTGATCCACTAGGATTCATGAATTCCGCCTTAGCGAGAACAATCCCATTATCAATCTTCAAACGAAGACACGGAGTACTCCCAACACACTCAAGGATATTATCTAATACCATTTCCTTCTCCTTACATTATAATTAAAATTAAATGTCATTATCAAATATGGAGAGGCGGAATATTTGTCAAACAAGCCCATTAGTAAAAACAAACGTGAATATGTGGCTAAAATCTAATCATAAAGAATATTTTATAAAAAAACCTAAAAAAATAAAAAGCTTGTGAAGAATATTTTTTCCCAATTTTAAACGACAATCCATAATAACGATTCATAGATTTCAATAATTATTTCAGCAAATGCAATATACCGTACAGGAAGTATCCCAATTCAATAACATTCACTACCGATGGAAATTGTTCGCTAAAAAAGTATTAAAGTGTCATGGCCTAAAGTTTGAATAGAAGCATTTTACAGGAGCGGTTCGTCCATAATTTATAGGGCTGTGGCTACGACCTTTTCACCACTTAGAAATCTTTCTTTCAAAACCCCGTCATCATAATAATTTAAAATAGATTTTATCTATACATAAAATACAATAAGCCTATCCAAATCCCCATAAAATCCTATACCTTACTCCCAAAACAAAAATCATTTCGAATAACACCAATCCATCATCCTTATACGTGTTATTTTTAACATATTGTAATAATAGTATTTTTTGATACAGTCGAATCATTAAGAATATTCATTTTCAATTCAGCAGCGGCAATAACGTCTCTGCTTAATCAAGGAGGCCATCCTATGAAATGTGACCGCCGAAAATTTTTGAAGCTCACAGCCTCGTCAGCAATGTGCCTTTCACTGGCTCAAATCGGTGTAAGTCTGACTCCGATTAAAAGCTATGCTGCCACCCTGAAAATCGACGGAGCGAAGGAGGTTTTTACCGTCTGTCCATTCTGCTCCGTTAGCTGTTTTGCTATCGGCTATGTAAAAAACGGGAAATTAGTAGGGGTCGAAGGTGATCCAGACTATCCTATCAACGAAGGTTCCTTGTGCGCCAAAGGTGCAGCCATGTTTACCATGACTACTGCACACCATCGGCTGCAAAAACCCATGTACCGCGCGCCATATAGCGACAAATGGGAAGAAAAGAGTTGGGACTGGATGGTTGATCGCATTGCCCACCGGGTAAAAGAGACCCGTGATAAGGATTTTATTAGCAAGAATAAAGCCGGACAACAGGTCAATCGTCTAGAATCAATGTTTCTGATGGGAACATCTCATGCCAGTAACGAAGAATGTGCGCTGACCCACCAATTTGCCAGAGGGCTTGGCGTGGTACATATGGATCATCAGGCTCGCGTATGCCACAGTTCCACAGTATCCGCACTGGGTGAAAGTTTTGGTCGTGGTGCCATGACCAACCACTGGATAGACATCAAGAATGCCGACTCCATTCTGATTATGGGTAGTAACGCTGCGGAACATCACCCCATCTCTTTTAAATGGGTGCTCAGAGCTAAGGATAATGGCGCAACCGTAATGCACGTTGACCCCAAATTTTCCAGAACCTCTGCACGCTGCGATTTTCATGTTCCCCTGAGATCTGGAACTGACATCCCCTTCCTTGGCGGCATGATAAAGTACATCATTGAAAAGAAGAAATATTTTAACGAATACGTTGTAGAATACACCAATGCTTCGTTAATCGTAGGCAAAGATTTCGACTTCAAAGATGGTCTATTCTCTGGATTCGATCCCAAAAAGCGTGCTTACGATAAAAGCAAATGGGCTTTGGAATATGACTCTAAAGGTATGCCTAAGCGTGACAAATCTCTCAAAAATCCCCGTTGCGTATTCCAGCTACTGAAAAAACACTACTCTCGTTATTCCTTGGATAAAGTCGCCTCTACCACAGGCGTTCCCGAAGAAACCTTGATGAAAGTATACGAAAACTTCGCTGCAACAGGTACCGGAACCAAAGCTGGAACCATCCTTTATGCTCTAGGTTGGACCCAGCATACGGTTGGGGTACAGAATATCCGTACCTCAGGTATCATTCAGCTCCTTCTTGGTAACATAGGTGTAGCTGGCGGAGGAATCAACGCACTACGCGGTGAACCAAATGTACAGGGTTCCACCGACCACGCACTGCTCTACCATATCCTGCCCGGTTATATGGCGATGCCGAATGCAGACTGGTCTAGCTACGAAAAATACAATAAGGCTAACACGCCAGTCAGCACCGATCCGCAGTCTGCCAACTGGTGGCAACATAAACCGGAATACTTTGCATCACTGCTTAAAAGCTGGTTCGGCGATAACGCCACTCAGGATAATGGATTTTGCTACGAACTCCTGCCTAAGGTAGAGAAAGGCGAAGATTACTCATATTTGTTCATGTTCGACCGCATGTATCGTGGAGAAATGGTTGGTGGTTTCTTTATGGGACTCAACCCCATGAACAGTGTGCCCAATACCAACAAAATCCGTAAAGCAATGGATAAGCTTGATTGGGTAGTCTGTGCAGAATTGCATAACACCGAAACAACTGACAACTGGCATCGCCCTGATATTGATCCTAAAAAAGTCAAAACAGAGTTCTTCCTGTTGCCTTCTGCCCATCGTCTGGAGAAATCAGGTTCTGTAACCAACTCAGGACGCTGGCTGCTTTGGCATGGACAGGTCATACCACCTCAGTATGAAACACGCCCATTTGCTGAAATGTATATCCCAATCATGAATAAGGTTCGTGAACTTTATGCTAAGGAAAAAGGAACCTTCCCTGATCCTATACTCAAACTTGACTGGCCTAAAAAGTTTGATCCAGATGATTTGTGCCAACGCATCAATGGACGTTTTACCCGTGACGTAGTCGTTAAAGGTAAAAAGTACTTAAAGGGACAGCAAGTGCCCAGTTTTGTTAACCTTGCAGATGACGGATCAACATCCAGCCTGAACTGGCTCTACTGTGGCAGCTGGACTGAGGAAGAAGGAAACAAAAGCCTTCGCCGTGATCCGAAACAAACTCCAATGCAGGCAAAAATTGGTCTTTATCCCAACTGGTCATGGTGCTGGCCTGTAAATCGTCGTATTCTCTATAACCGTGCATCTGTCGATCTTAACGGTAAACCGTTTAACCCGGATAAAGCTGTTATCGAGTGGAAAAACGGCAAGTGGATCGGTGACGTACCTGATGGCGGATGGCCACCAATGTCCACCGGCAAGGGTAAATATCCTTTCATCATGCAGCAGCATGGTCTGGGACATCTCTTCGGTCCGGGCAGACAGGACGGTCCTTTCCCAGAACACTATGAACCGGTCGAAACGCCAGTTAAGAGCAATCTGTTCTCAAAACAGCTCAACAGCCCGGTCTACAAATTCACTGACAGTGATATGGACGTGCTAGCCAAAGCGGCCGATCCGAAGTTTCCAATAGTGCTCACGACATACAGCCTGACCGAACACTGGTGCGGAGGTGGTGAAACCCGCAACGTGCCTAACCTCCTTGAAGCAGAGCCGCAGCTCTACGTTGAGATGAGTCCGGAACTGGCAAAGGAAAAAGGAATCAAGAACGGAGAAGTCATCGTTGTTGAGAGCATCAGAGGCAAGGTCCAAGCCGTTGCTATGGTAACTGTGCGCATGCGTCCTCTCAAGGTCCATGGTCGCATCATACACGAGATAGGCATGCCTTATTGCTTTGGTTGGACCACTCCAGGATGTGGTGACTCCACCAATAGACTCACGCCTTCAGTGGGAGATCCTAACACAACCATTCCGGAATATAAGGCCAGCTGTGTTAATATCCATAAGGCAAAAAAAGTAACTGAGCTGGATACACCATAAGATAAGGAGACTGTCATGTCCAAAACAATACTGATAGACACCTCTCGATGTACGGCATGCCGCGGGTGCCAGATTGCCTGTAAAGAATGGCATGAGTTGCCCGCAAACAAGACCTATCAGGTCGGCTGGGGCAGCCATCAGAATCCGCAGGATTTAAATCCGAACAACTACAAACTGGTTCGCTTCAACGAGCATCTTGATAATGGAACGATCCGTTGGAACTTCTTCCCTGACCAGTGTCGTCACTGTGAAATTGCTGCCTGCAAGGAAACCGGTGATATGTACATTGAAGAAGCAATCATTCAAGATGAAAAGACTGGTGCAGTTGTCTTCACCGCCAAAACAAAAGGTTTTAATAAAGACCAGTTTGATGAGATTAAAGAAGCCTGCCCATACAATATCCCTAGACGAGATGAGAAAACAGGCTTGCTCTCTAAGTGTACCATGTGCAACGATAGGATTCATAACGGTATGCCTCCGGCCTGTGTGAAAGTCTGCCCCACCGGTACGATGCTATTCGGTGAGCGGGAAGAGATGTTAAAACTCGCCAAGAGCCGTTTGACACAGTTGAAGAAAAAATGGCCTGAAGCCCAGTTAGTTGATCCTGATTCAGTCAATGTCATCTATCTGCTTATTGACAAACCGGAAAACTATCATGAGTTTGCCGCTGTCGAGTCTAATCTTGGACCAATGTCAAAAAAACAGTTGTTTGCCACACTCGCAAGGCCTTTCAAAGCAATGAAAGGATAACACCTTAAGCTGTATAACATGCAGGGCGTCATATAATGGCGCCCTGTTTCAACAAAGATACGGAGCAACCGCATGGAAATAACGTCCGAATTAAATCAAATTGAATCCACGCTCGAAAACATCAAAAACCGTGATGCCTCATACGGTGACCTTGTTGGTAGATTCGGATCGCTTTTTAAAAAAATTGATCAGGTTCGTACCCACCTGACCACCCTGAAACTCCACTCTCCAGTCATCGAAGCCACACGCTTAGCTGCCGGTGTTCCAATCTTTGCCGAGGCGGATCTCTACTATTGGTCCGATGCTTTCAAGCAATCAGATGAAAGCCTTCTTCCCGTTATTGCAGAAGTTCTGGAACTGGAACCGGAAATACACCGAAATCTGCTGTCCTATATGGATGTTACTGAGAATCTCCTTGGTCTTGCCCAAGCCAGTATAGACGGAAATATGAATCATTTTGAGAACGTATCTGCACAGCTTGGCATCACCACGCCAGCAATGCTGCACTATATTTCTGATACTATTTCGGCCCCAGTCTTAAACGCAATTAAATGCAGCATGGGAAAAGACCTTTCCTTAATTTCTTGGGAACATAGCTACTGCCCCGTCTGCGGTTCATCCCCCTCAATTTCACAACTCTCCCCTAAGGATATGGCTAATTCTGAATATCTAATTGGCGGAGGAGGCAAAAAATATCTGCACTGTTCTCTTTGTGGGCACGACTGGCACCATAAACGAAACTCCTGTGCAGCATGCGGAAATGATGACAGCGAAACTCGCGAATTTCTCTTTCTGGATAACGTTGAACGCGAACGGATAGAAATTTGCCATAAATGCGGTAAATACATGATTAATATAGATATGCGTGAATATACGTCCCTGCCACATTTGGATACAATCCAGATGGGTCTTATTCACCTTGATGTACTAGCACATGAAAGAAATTTAGCCCCGATTTCACCAACACTTTGGAATAGCATTACATAGGTGAAGCTTTAAAGTTATCGACGTGTCAAAAGGTTCTAATAACGTACAAACCATATTAGATGCTCTGCCTTCACTATATTTATAAAACCTGACCCGTCCTGAAATAGATTGACGGTTAATTGGTTTACTACAGGTCTGTGGGGGTACCCCCACAGACCCCAGATTGATGACAAAGTCCTCGCTTTTTGATTTTATAGTAAAAATAATCATCTTCTAGGTTTATTATCTTTTAGGAGCTAGTAGTCTAATCAATGATGCAAAATGTAGATCTAAAAGGGATTATCTCCTTCAAATCCCATTGACTTTTTTTGCCCCTTTACGATAGCTAAAAACCAGTTGGTTCCGCATATCCGGACGAACAGGGAAGTTGGTTAAAGACCAACGCTGCCCCCGCAACTGTAAGCGACGAGACAATTCCTCATATTAATAGTCACTGGGAAACTGGGAAGACTCAGGAAATTGTTCAAGACTCGTAAGCCAGGAGACCTGCCAACTACTTCTTTATCCGAACAACAGAGCGGGAGGGCTCTCTTTACGGAATCCATATACTTAAATACCTGTTTGCATTATCTTTTACCATTTCACTAGATTTACACCAATAGGCGCCTCCATCCGTCAGACAACTCAACTCGAACCGTACATGGAGAGCAACTATGCACCTTGATATTAACAAAAAATGCAACCATGGATGTCACGACCATAACCACGAAACATGTGACCTTCATCATGAAGATCATGCTCATGCACATGACCATTGCCCCAAACCACGCGAAGGTAAAAGAGGCATTCTGCTTACTGCCTTTGGATGTGCCTTAACGCATACCCATCACCTCTACGATCAGTTTGAAGATGAAGTGAGGCAAAAATTTCCAGACATCAATATAAAATGGGCCTTCACTGCTAATCGAATTCGAGCTAAATTACGCAGCCGCAATATCCCATGTCTATCGGTAGCCGAGGCACTATCTCAAATGATCGATGAAGGGTATAGCCATGTAGCTATTCAATCTCTTCATACTTTACCAGGAGTGGAATATGATTGGATTGTTCAACAGGCACAGGCCATGTGTCACCCGCGCAAAGGGCTTACCAAAATCAGTATAGGTGCTCCGCTACTGAACGTAATGGAAGATTTAGAAAAAGTTGTACAGGCTATTTCCGACTACCTACCGTCAGAACGAAAAGAAAATGATGGGATTATTTTAGTCGGTCATGGAACGTACCACAAAGGACATACTTTTTATATGGCTCTTGAAGGTTTGCTTTCACGTACTTTACCCAATATTGTTGTCGGGACGCTTATGGACAAAACAAGCCCTGCCCATTTTGCAGAACATTTTTTAAGCAATGGGATTACGCGTGTATTTCTTGTACCGTTCATGTGTGTTCCTGGACACCATGTTGAAGTAGATCTATTTGGTAAGAATAAGCATTCATGGGAAAACACCCTCTCAGATGCTAATATCGAAGTTGTAACTATCCGCACAGGATCTCTTGAGCACACTAAGTTTAGAAATATCTGGCATAGTCATTTAGCTCAAGCTGTCGAAGAGCTGTAAATATAGTTTGACAATTTTAACATTCTGACAGCAGATCACAATATTAATGTATTTAATAAACGCAATTTTTTGTTATATTTAAACTATTGACTATAAAACACATAACAGTAGACAATACTTCTTTTAAAGTGGCGCACTTACACCTGTATAATTTGTTATAACTGTTTAAAAAAATCCACTTTGTTAATTATTTATCTTAAAAAGATGGGAGATAACTAAAAATGTATTTTGAAATGCGAACCTATACAATACATCCCGGCATGCTTTCAACCTACATGAAACTATTTGAGGATGTAGGACTACCCATTCTTGAAAAATATGCACAATTAGTCAGCTATTGGTTTACAGATATAGGTGAATTAAACCAAGTCATTCATGTGTGGAGATATGAAAGTCTCGACCAAAGAACAATTAACCGCAAGAAACTTTATGAAGATCCCGACTGGAAAACCAAATTCTTGCCAGACGCAATGCAAATGCTAGAAAAACAAGAAAATAAAATTATGCTCGCTGCCAATTTCTCACCAATTAAGTAGTTAAGGGTATAAGATATCGAACTATTATCTTTTTAGTAAAAAACTTTAAACATCCCCTACCTACTTTACCAAAATCATCCTGAATTCGACTGGATTCTTCCAAATTTAAATCCCCTGTGCTGCTCTAAAAAATGCAAGGGGGATACTTTATGCATCAGTCATAAATAAGCTTGACTACTTTTATATAAATCAAAGCAACCACTTTATTTTTAATTTAATATTAATCTTGCTATACAACACAAGATTTTATAATACGCTTATTTAAATTATTATGCGATTATTGCTTATTAATAAATCTTAACAGGATCGAGAGAAAAATATGAAATTTAAATCAATTAAAACAGAAATTATCGTCATGGCAGCATGTTGTCTTGTCGTTTCAATTGCGGCTTTAATAAGTATTCAAATCATCAATCAAAACAAAACACAAAAATTTGTTACTAGTGAAGTTGATAAACTTATTGAAAGTGCTACAAAAGTTAGCCTAATGGGCATCGCCAAATCTGAAGCAGGAGTAATCCGCGCAAAACTTGAAGTTAATATCAATACTGCTAGGAACATTGCAAGTACATTTAAAACATTGCAGTCAACTCCGGAAATCAAAAATAATATCAATTTAAGAAAGACATTTAACGATATTCTATTAACAGTTTTAAAAGATAATGAGGATTTTCTGGGAACCTACAGTGCATGGGAACCTAACGCGCTTGACGGTGCAGATGCAACCTACGCCGGTAAAACAGCCGACGGTTATGATTCAAGTGGTAGATTTGTTCCTTACTGGAACAGAGATAAAAGTGGTAAGATAGGCCATCAGGCTCTGATAGGATATGAAGACAGCAGCCATTACGCAAATGGAATAAGAAAAGGAGGCTGGTATCTTTCACCAAAAGAAAGTGGACGTGAAAACATCCTCGATCCTTTTCCATACACAGTGCAAGGAAAGCGGGAATGGCTTACCAGTATGTCCGCACCTATCGAAGTAAATGGGAAATTTCTTGGTATTGGCGGTTCAGACTTAAGACTCGCTTTTGTACAAAACCTCTGTGAAAATGTAGCAAAGACTATTTACGATGGAAAAGCTACTCTCAAAGTAATCAGTCATCTGGGTATAATAGTTGCTGATAGCTCCAACCCTGAGAATGTAGGTAAACCTATCGGTCAAACAGATTCTAAAAATGCTAATGAAGTAAAAGATCTTACCGGAAAAGGTAAAACATATATCAACTTAGGTAAATCAAGCGGACTTGTGCAGGTGATGGCTCCAATGCCCCTCGCAAAAACAGGAACTCCTTGGTCTGTTTTGATTGAAGTTGACCGCTCTGTAGTTTTTGCAGACTCTATCAATCTAAATAAAGAAATGGACGCTAATGCTTCCGATAGTCGGGCAACAGCCCTTTTTACTGGTAGCGGAATTGTTATATTTGCATGTTTTGTTCTATGGTTCCTCGCTGGTAATATTGTTGCCCCGATAAAGAAATCTGTTACTTATGCCGAAAGCGTCGCGGCAGGCGATTTTGAACAAACTCTTGATATTAATAAAATTGATGAAATTGGAGTTTTGGCTGCTGCTCTTAAAAAAATGGTTGAAAATCTTAAACATAAAATTGTTGAAGCTGAAGAAAAAAGCAAAGCAGCTGAGCAGGAAGCTATAAGAGCAAATGAAGCCGTTGACGAAGCTAATAAGGCTAAAGAACAGGCTGCCAGAGCTGAAAGAGATGGCAAACTGCAAGCCGCAGGTGAGCTTGAAGAAGTTGTCAGCATTGTAACAGCTGCTTCTGAACAACTTTCCGCACAAATTCAGCAGTCAAACCGAAGCACTGAAGAGCAATCTTTCCAGATTAGTGAAACAGCAACATCTATGGAAGAAATGAATGCAACAGTCCTTGAAGTAGCTAAAAATGCATCAAATTCAGCCGATACAGCCAATCTAACTAAAGAAAAAGCTCAAACAGGTTCAAAGGTAGTAGCCCAAGTTCTTACTGGCATGGAAGATGTACAGACACTCGCTTTACAACTAAAAGATGATGTTGCGACACTTGGAAAGAATGCTGAAAACATCGGGCAGGTAATGGAAGTTATTTCTGACATAGCAGACCAAACCAACCTTCTCGCATTGAATGCCGCAATCGAAGCAGCTAGAGCCGGTGAGGCAGGAAGAGGTTTCGCTGTTGTTGCAGATGAAGTTCGTAAGCTTGCTGAAAAAACCATGACTGCTACGCAAGAAGTAGGTAAAGCAATTAGTGAGATTCAAAGCGGAACACAGACAAATATAACTCATGTTGAAACTGCAGTTTCAAAAATAAATGAGACAACCAACCTCTCAGGAGAGTCAGGAGAAGCCCTCAGTGCAATTGTTTCCTATGTAGAAGAAACTTCAGAGCAGGTTTACAGCATAGCAACAGCTTCTGAGGAACAGTCCGCAGCAAGTGATGAAATAAACAGATCATTGACTCAAATTGCTGAAATTTCCTCTGAAACAACAAGGGCAATGGAAGAATCCGCCAAAGCGGTTGAAGAAATGGCTAAACAGGCTCAGGTTCTCCAGAATCTCATAATTCAGATGAAAAGTTAGTTATTACCAGTATCTTAAAATAAAAAAGGTCGAATATGGTATGCCCCCATCAGGTGGACAAGGTTAAAAGGCCTCTCTAGGCTCTAACCTTAAATCTGATGGGGGTTCTTTATGTCCAAGCGTAAAAACAAGAATTATAGTGAAGAATTTAAAAGAGAAGCAGTCGATTTATATCTTAATAAAGATAACAGCTCTCAAGAAATTTGTGACGAATTAGGAATAGTTTGCCGAAAAACGTTACGAGCTTGGGTTACTAAAATTCAGCGTAACGAATCTTTAGAAGGTGGACGAGCTAAAACTATTAGCCCAAGACGCGGACGACCTCGAACAAAGTTTTCATCTATTGAGGAATAATTAGCTCATGTAAAAGCAGAGCAAGATTATCTAAAAAAGTTGTATCGCTCCCGGTTCGGAGAAGAATGGGGAGCGAACGATTAAGCTATCTCTTTGCAATTATGCATGAATTGTCATTTAAACATTCGTTGGCAATTCTATTTCGTGTTTCCGGTTTGGTAAAATCAAGTTACTACAAATGGCTCAACCGTGCTGAACCGTCTAAAATTGCGGACGATCAAGAACTCGAAATAAAACTGCGAAATATTCATCGTAAATATCCAATTTATGGATACCGCAGAATGACTGCCGCGCTAGGCAAGAAAGGAATTTGCGTGAACCATAAACGTGTTTATCGCTTGATGAAGCAGATGGGAAGACGGTCAATTATTCGTAAAAAACGTAGAACTTTTGGACGTATAGGCAGCAGTGTTTTCCCATTTAAAGGCAGAAACCTTTCCAACAAAAGAACTTTTTGACGAACAAGAAACCATCTCCAAAATAAAAGAATATATAACTTTTTATAGCACTGAACAATTTCAAAAAAGACTCGGCCAGCTTTTCCCTGTGGAATTCCGGGAAAAACTGGCCGCTTAAATTCACCCTTTATGGGACTTTTTACCCTGTCTACTTGACGGAGGCACACCAAGGCGGGCTTTTTTATTTGTTATGACTGTGGCCACTTACTGTTCCGGATACAGCTAGCTTAGGCTGTACAAATGCAATGGACCGGAAGAGTGAGCTTCCGGTCCATTTTGGGGGCATGGGAAGTTAGGTTAGACTTCCACTAGCAGACTACCGTTTTCTGATTTTTCCTACAGGTGCCCAACCGAAGTACAGGTTGCTTCGATTTGCAGGTGCAAGCGACTTGTGGGACTCAAGGAGGAGTCGCTTGCTTTCAGTTAACGGAGCGTTATAAAATCTTCTTCAATTAAAAATCTTAAAATCTAAGCAGACCATTCCATTTTTTAGAACTCAACTTCTCTCCTGATGATTTAACTATCAAACATTCATTACTATTCTGTGAATTAACAAAATTAATACCGTTTTGAGAATCCATAACAAACGCTGAAGTTGAAAGAGCATCTGCTTCCATAACTGTTCGAGCTGTTACAGAAACGCTTAAACTTTGAGTCGGAGATAAAGCTGTACGCGGATCAATCACATGGTGATGCAATTTTTCAGCATCAAAATAAACTTCGTAACCTCCGGAAGTGGCTACTGCAGCATCCTTAAGCTTAATCACTGCCGGATAATTGCCTTTCTTGGCTGGGTCTTCGATAGCAATAATCCAAGGTTGCCCTTTTGAACGTTCGCCTCCGGCACGAATATCACCACCTGCATTAATAAGATGGTTCGTTACCCCGTTGGCAGCTAAAATTTCAGAGGCTGAGTCAACAATAAAGCCCTTGCCTATTCCATCAAGAGTCACAGCCATTCCCTGCTTATCAAAACTTATTTTTCTATTTGAAATTTGCAATCCCTTCGAGTCTACAAGAGATAGGGCTTCGTCCAAGTCACTTTTATTCAGATCAATATGACCGCTTGGATTAGCCTGATTACGCATCATATTTACAACAGGAAGAACCGTGGCATCGAAAGCACCGTTCGAACAGTTGTTAAAAATTTGAGCTTTTTTCATAACATAAAAAAGTTCAGGAGCAACATCTGTCAATTTGCCAGTCCGGTTCAATTCAGAAACAGGCGTATTTGATTTATGGCGATCAAACAGTGCAGAAAGACGATCAATTTCTTCAAAAGCCATAGCAGTAGCGTGTTCTGCAACGTCTTTCGATTCGTGCAAGGCCGTTATGGAAACATAGGTTCCCATTAGAAAACGTGTTTCACAGATTTTATAACGGCTGTCACCGATGCGCATAGCGTTAGCTATGCGCATGGCGGCGGCAACCGGAGTGGATACTAATGAGCTCCCTATTCCTGTTGCAGCTAGAACGTCCATAAAAGAACGTCTGCTAGAACTGGAGCCAAACACGATTTACTCCTTACCCAATTCAGCAAATGGTTTAACATCTGCATCCTGAGCATATTCTGCTCCAGCTTCGGAGTCATAACAAGTAAGTCCGCAACGCAGGCAACGACTGCCTTCCTTACGAGCTGCTTCATATACAATGGAACCTTTAACTTCTTCTTTAAATGTAGACCTACGTTCCTCAATAGTAATTTCAGGAACTTTAATTCTAGGAATTGTATAAGTGACATCCATATTTTTAAGAATGGATTCAGGTATAACACGAAGCTGTGGGTTTTCAAGTTTAGGGATAGCACCGGCAGTAACAAAGTGATGAATTCCGCGCGCTGCTCTTCGCCCATCAGCGACAGCCTGAATAATAATGCTGCGTCCGGTGTGGACTTCGCCACCGACAAAGACGTTAGGACGTTTTGTTTGAAGCGATAGGCTGTCAGCATCAAGCCCACCTGTTTTTTTACTTACTGCAAACATGGATGAACCGTCTTTATCTTCAAAAGGAGCAGTATCAATAATACGTGTAGTTGCAGAAATAATAATATCCGCATCTATTACAGTTTCAGTACCCTCAACAGGTTTAGGCGTTCCAAGAGCTTTCTTGGGATCATCATACTGAACTTCACAATATTCAATGCCGCTGGCTTTTCCATCTTTAGCAATAATACGAGTAGGTTTAGTCAAATATTTAAGTTCACTGCCTAGTTCAGTCGCACGTATGGCTTCACTTTTATTAGCAGACATTTTACGCTGAATACAACCGACTAAAGAAGTCACTTCACAATTAAGGCGAGCGGCGCTGCGCACAACATCCATAGCAGTATTGGTATCACCGATAACAACGACTCTTTTGCCTTTCAAATCTGTGATAGATTTACCTACTTCCTCAAGGAAAGTAACGGCATCAAGTACACCTTCAGCGTCGGCATTTTCAATTTCAAGAGTAGGAACTTTCCATGCTCCGGTTGCAATAAAGATTGCTTCATATCCTTCTTTCTCAAGACTCTCGATAGTAATATCTTTACCGAATTCGACTCCGGAATGAACATCAACGCCAAGGTCAAGAATAGACTGAACTTCCCAGTCAACAACTTTTGCAGGTAGACGATATTCAGGGATAACACCCTTCATCATGCCGCCGATTTGATCACGTTTCTCGAAAATAACGGGCTCATGACCGATGCGACGCAAGAAATAAGCGCAGGAAAGTCCTGCTGGACCACTACCTATAATCGCAACCTTATGGCCTGTGGAAGGATTACAATCAAGTTTAAGACGCGATCCTGAGTTCATTTCCCAGTCGGCGACAAATCGATGCAAAGTGTGAATTGCAACACCATCATCCGCAATATTACGACGGCAAATAGTTTCACACGGAGCAGGACAAAGACGACCGACAGCTAATGGCAACGGATTACGCTCTTTCATGGTCAACAATGCGCCACGCATATCACCGTTTTTCATCTGATTAATATATGTACGAACGTCTATCTGAGCCGGGCACTTCTGCATACAAGGGGCCAGACAATCGTCAATCTGATTAAGGTGCAATAAGTCCATAGTCATACCACTGATACGGATAGCTCCGGTAGGACAAACATCAGCACACTTGCCGCAGGAACGGCATGCGTTCATGTCAACTACAGGAATACCGTCTTCATTAAGACGTATGGCATCAAAACCACAAACTTTAACGCAAGACCCAAGACCGATGCAACCTAGACCGCAAGTCTTTTCACCGCCGTAAAGCAATGCTTCAGCACGGCAATCTTCAACGCCTTCGTATTCAAACAACAAATTTGCACGTGAACCACCGGTACAAATATTATTTGCAACCTTAGGTTCTTTAAAAGCAGCTTCTACGCCCATAATTGCGGCGATGTTTTCAGCGATTTCAGCTCCACCTGCAACACATACTTCAGGAGAAGCTTTGCCTTCAACAATTGCACCAGCTGCAGCAGAGCATCCCGGATATCCACAACCACCACAGTTGGCACCGGGGAAGCATCCTTCAACTTTTGCAATACGCGGATCTTCCTCCACGTGCAGAACTTTTGAAGCTGCAGCCAGAATCGCTGCGGCAGTCAGACCTAGTAAAAATAAAACCAGAATAGAAGAAGTCACCATTTTAATATCTCCTCAATTGTCCGTTTAAGCGGCCATTCCCTGAAAAGCGAAAAACGCCAGTGACATGATACCAGCCATAATCAGTGCGATCGGAACGCCTCTGAAAACATACGGAACCGGAGCAATATCCATTCTTTCACGGATGGACGAAATAATAACTAAAGCAATCAGAAAACCGATACCTGAAGCAAGTCCGTACATCATAGATTTCATGAATGAATATTCACTACGCTGAACCATAATCGCCACACCAAGCACCGCACAGTTGGTGGTGATCAGCGGCAGAAAAAGGCCCAGAGATTTATATAACGGCGGGATGATCTTTTTAAGGAACATCTCAACAAACTGTACAAGTGATGCAATGACCAAAATAAAAACAATGGTTTGCAGATACTCAAGCCCAAAAGGAATGAGTACGTAGTGTTGCAAAGGCCAAGTGAGAGCCGTAGACATCAAAATAACAAATATAACTGCTCCGCCCATTCCCATTGCAACATCTGTGGACTTGGAAGTTCCCATAAAAGGACATGTTCCAAGGTACTGAACAAGTACGATGTTATTGATAAAAATAGCAGATATAAATAACAGGAAGTATTCCATTGTAATCAACCTTTATCTTATTTGGAGTTTAGGTCTTTAATGTCGCCGCATGCGCCGCAAGCTCCGCATGAAGCACAACCGGAATTCATAACATCTGGTGGAGTTTCACCTTTTCTACGACTCAGATATCTGTTGAGAGCATTCATGGAAGCCAGAATTATTCCCAACCCGATAAATGCGCCAGGCGCTTTTCCCATCAATTCGGCAGGATGGAAAGAACTCCACATGATATGATTTCCGAAGATTGTTCCGTGTCCCAGTATTTCACGAATTGCGCCTAAAAAGGTCAGAGAAGCGGTAAAACCGATTCCCATGCCGAGAGCATCCGCAATAGATAAAACGACTCCGTTTTTGGAAGCAAAAGCTTCAGCACGTCCCAAAATAAGACAGTTAACAACAATAAGAGGTACAAAAATACCAAGTTTAAGGTAAAGCGGATAGACATAAGCCTGCATAAGCAATTCAACAGCAACAACTAATGACGCTGCAATTACAATAAAACAGGCGATACGTACTTTCGCTGGAATTATTTTTCTAAGACATGAAATGATCATATTGGACAATGTCAAAACTGATAGAACTGCTATCCCCATACCTAAACCGTTTTCCGCTGTGGAAGTAACGGCAAGTGTAGGACACAACCCTAAAAGCACTCTGAAAGGAGGCAGTTCCGCCCAAAGTCCCTTTACAAATTCTTTGACTATACGGCTCATGGAATCTCCTTATGACTTCTGCCAGATCTGAGTGATCTCAGGCTTAATAGACTGATATACTTCAATGGCCTTACGGACAGCATCAACTGTTCCGGTAGAAGAATATGTTGCACCTGAAATACCATCGATATCTCCGCCTTTAGCTGTCAGCTGCATGGATTCAAGACCATGAGCTGTGAACTTGCTAGTAAAAGCAGGATCCACAACACGCGATCCAAGACCAGGAGTTTCAGTCTGAGTAGTGATACCGATACCGAGGAGTTCATCCTTTTGCACATCGAATCCAACCATAACTCCGATGTTGCCGGAATACCCCGGAGCGAAAGTTTCAATGGCAACACCGACAAGTTTACCGTCTTTAATTGCCGGAAACACAGTCACATCCTTAACCTTTACACGTTCCGTAATAGGGTCATTGTCCCTGTTTTCAAGAACAGAAAGAAGTGCCGGCCCCTGTACATAAGTGAGAACCTGCTGCTCAATCTGCCCTTTGGTAGCCTGCTTCAAATTAACAAGCAGAGCTCCGGAAGAAGCACAGATAACAGAAAGGACCACAAGCATATAAAGTATTTCACGCATGATTTATCTGCCTCCAAATGGTTTCGGACGTACCCTGTCAAGCAATGGTGTAAGCAGATTTGCCACCATTATGGCAAAAGGCACACCGTCAGGATAAACGCCGTAGACCCGAATAACTATAACCATGGCTCCGGCAATTAGGCCGAATAGGAGCTGCGGAATTTTGCCTACAGGACTGGAAGAAACATCAGGAGCCAAAAAGAAAGCTCCGAACATCACTGAGCCTGTCAGTAAATGAAACAAAGGATTGGCGTAGACTTCAGGATCAATCATCCAGAAAACACCGGATGTTACAGTTACACCGATCAGGAAGGCGGCAGGAATGAAAACCCTCACCCATCCGGTTGCAATAAGGAAAATTCCACCTGCAAGCAGTGCAATTATCTGTGAAGATCCAAGACCACCAAGCTGATGTCCGAGGAAAAGGTCAGTATAATTAAACTGATCAAGGCTTTCTAAGCCGAAGAACTTAAGTTGATCCAAAGGGGCATTGATCGCGAAATGAGAAAGATTCATATCGATATCGATGGCGGCAGGCCATGACAAACGACAGAATGCCCAGGCGACCAGTGGTGCACAGATCGGATTGGTTCCGAATCCGCCAAATACGGTGCGTCCCATTACAATTGTAAAAGCAGCTCCAAAACAGACAACCCACCATGGAGCGGTTGCCGGAAGAAGAAAGGCAAAAAGGATGCCTTCATATAATGCTGTGAAATTATCTACGTTAATATCACGCCCTTGCATTTTGAGGCAGAGAGCTTCAGTCAATATTGCCACAGATCCGGCAAGACCTATGGTTGAAAGTGCGGACAGCCCGAACATATTGAAAGCCATGACCATTGCCGGCAGCAGAGCTAGAAGATGATACTGCATCATCTTCGTCAAAGTACGTCTGCTGCGCCAGTGAGGAGCAGGCGAAACCGTGAGCCTGACTGCAATGTCCGACATTGCTTTAATTACTGGTGGAGTCATATTTTAACCCTTGAATCTAAACTTGTATATTTTACCGGCAAATCCGGTGACTTGTACCATGACTTTAAAACTATTCAGCATTACCGCTGATCCTGAGCTGATCTTTGGCAAAGCGTATATACTGCAAAATAGGTCGTCTGACCGTACAGTTAAAGGAACATAAACCGCATTCAAAACAGCTGTGCAAGTCATACTTCTCAGCCATTTCAAATCTTTCATATTCCGCATAACGGCTGATCATATTAGGGAGGATTCTCGCCGGACAACTAAGTACGCATTCGCCGCAGTTGATACAGGTTACATCTTCTACTGCAGGAAATTGACCAACGGAAATAATAAACAATCCATGATCGTCTTTCTTCACGCCTTCATCTAGACTATAAACAGCCTCTCCGCGGAAAGGTCCACCGAGAACGACTTTGTCACCGGATTTAACAGTCATATCCAATTCATTAAGTAAATGACGAATAGGTGTTCCCAAAGGAACGCGATAATTTTGTCCACTGATGGTCATAATTGTATCAGTCACAGGCAAACCGGACGTCGCAACAAGCCCAATATTATAGATATCCATGATGCTCATAATCTTAGTGTCATCACAGGTTTCTTTTCCGGTGACAGCTTTAATAACAAGAGAATTAAGCGAGTTAGGATACTTAGGTTTAATAAAAACAGATTCTGTTCCGGAAAGGGTCACTGAAGTTTTTTTAGCCACTGCAAGTTTTGTATGCACTGGATGAATAAACGACTTAACAATATTCAATCCGGCTTCAAGAATATCATTTTCACATTCAAGCAGCAGTTCAGCTACAAAAATGCCCGGCTCAGGATTTAACCCGTTAATAACCAGCTGATCGCACCGTGAACTAAGAGGGGCGACATCAATACCAAGCTCCTGCAACGTGCGCAGCAAATCCTTACCTGGCCCCATAGATTTAACATCAACAGGTTCAGCTGAATTCTGTTCGTGATCACACTTTATAGTGAGGTGATGGTAATTGACTTTTGTAGCCTTGCCGGAAACAGAAGTATGATATGCACCGCCAAACTTTGACGGATGTTCAGCAATCATATCGCCACGGGCAACGCTCTGTCCTTTTTTGGCTTTCAGGACAAGATTACGCACCTGAATATTAATTTCAGACGGTACGGTAATATCGTGTATTATATTTTGGACATCGGATTCGAGTGAATAGTGAATCTTAAGCATCTAACCTACCTCGCGTGGCATTTGTAGCAGGAATCGGCACCATAAGGACCACCGTCTTGTTCATGGCATCCCATACACTGCTGATGAAAAGCATCTGACAACAAAGGAATATTCTCAGTATCCGGCCTGTCTTCTTTTGCTAGAGGACCTGTCGGAACTTCATCATGACAACGCAAGCATGCTTTTTTGTCAGGAAAATTCTTTTGATGTTCACTTCGGAACTTTTTATCAAACGCAACGGGATGACATGTAACACAAGCTAAAGGTTTATCTTGACCGATATTGTCATGATGACAATCAGCACAATCATAACCTAAATCTTCAACATGCTTAGCGTGGGAAAAAATAACTCTTCCGCCACTATTATCCATAACAACACGAACCGGACTTTCCTCCACTGGCGGAGCGAAAAGAAATCCAGATGCTGCCGCAATTACTAAGACAGCGACGATTAAAGTTAAAGGAGTATATCTGTTTTTCAACGAACCAATCCTTGATTTTGAAAAATTGACGGTTAAGGCACAATGGCCTGAAACTAATTACAGTAAACAAAGTTATGCTTCAGATGCAGCGTCATCCTCCTTAAGATTAATGATGCAAGATGGAGCAAATACAGATTGGTCAATCAATCAGTCTTTTTTCACTTAGAACACATCTTTTTTAAATTGAAAAGATGTATTCAAGTCGGAATAATTGGATCTTCATACAATTTACATTGTGTCAATACACAAAATATGTATAAAATTAACACCTTTGTAATTGATCACTCATTCAGCAAGTACAAGCAATGAACATGCCAAACTTAGTTAAAAATATCACAATTATTCCACAAACAACTAACATAAAAGAATAAATATTATTTAATACGAGTGAAAATAGTACGAAAGTCATTTAGTACTTTTTTTTAAATGCAATTTACTTGTGAAAATATACTCAAATTCCTAAAAAAAAGACTAAAACAACTTAAAACAGGAAATATATAATAAAAAACAAGAAGATACCCCAGTCTGAGAAATCAGACTGGGGTATCTTTTTTTAAGACAGAAAGGTATTTAATGTTTAATAGCTGGGCTATTTTTCTTAAAAGATATAAATACTGATAACGCTATGAAATATCTGCTTCAAATTTAGCTGAAACAACTGTCCCTGTTTCATTCGATGTTTCCATCGTTATTTCAGCGTTATGAGTTTTAGCAATTAGCTGGGCAGAATAAGTGCCAAGACCTGTTCCATCCTCTTTACCTACAGAAACATATTTGTTGAAAAATCTATTACGTATTTCTTCTGGAACCGGAAGACTATTTTTTATGCTAACAACTGTGTACGTTCCTTTTTCTATTATAATAGAGACAACATCACCTTTAACAGATCCTTCAATCGAATTTTTTATTAAATTTCTAAACATAGTTCGCAACAGAACCATTTCGCCTTTTATCGTAATTTCTTCAGTTCCATTTATCTCATTACCATTCAGTATTATAGAAAGCGAAACTTCTTCCTGAGTCAACAATAAGGACATTTCTTCTTCCAGCGAACAAAGTAATTCTACGATATCAACAGACATTGTCCTTAATGAATAGATTCCCTGCTCCATCTTAAAGATATCAAGATGAAATTGAATCATATCGAGCATACGATATCCAGCGGCGGCTATTCGTTTAATATATTTTGATTGTTCTGGAGTAAGGTTACCTTTATTAAGAAGCAATTCAGGGTAACCAATAACAAGATTAAGAGAAGACTTTAAGTCATGACGATTTATACGTTCAACTTCTTCGCGAATCATTTCTGCAGTGCGCCTTTCATGAATTTGTTTAACAAGTTGAGAATTTTTTTCACTTAATTGTTTTTGCTTAGCGCGAAGTTCCTTAGTACGTTGAGAAACTATCGTTTCAAGCATTTCACGATGGCTGTTAAGCCACGAATCACGTAGTTCAATTTTGCCGAGCATTGAATTGAATTCGGAGACGAGATACCCTATCTCATCCTGACTTTTGTATGCAACTCTCTTAGAATAATCTTTCCGCGTTGAAATATCACGAACTGTATCGGTTAACTGCCAGATAGGATGCGTAATTTTTTTCCTAAAATAATTCGCAGCAATAATTCCTATCCCTAGGACGATGATAAGTATCAACGCAGAAGTAGCCGCAACATGATATAGTAGATCACCTTGGTCAGAAAATGTTCCTTCAAGTGTCAGGTATCCTAATAACTCATCTCCGGACTGAATTGGCTGAATTACAGAGAATGAATTTAAATTAACGTATGGTTCTCTTTTAAACTTGGAAAAGACTGATGCTTTGCTACCGCAAGAGACGAAGACTTCACCAGTAGTAGTAAATATTGTAGCTCCAGCAACATTTGGAATTAATGAAAGTGAATTTAAAACTTCTAAGGCTGACTCTTTGTCATTAAAATCTAATGCTGAAATAGTGGAAGTCGCCATTATTTGCGCCAGACCATTAGCTTTCTGAATAGTATTCATTCTGTACGAGTGAACAAATGATGCAATAGTAAGAGCCATTGATAAAATAATAGCGAAAATAGTTGTCCCAAGAATTGCCGCTCCTATTTTGCGCCCTAGGCTGCTTTGGAAAACGGTCATTTCAAATGATCTCCGCAAAATATTTCAGAAAGTTTAAGCAATTTTGAGCTGATAGACAGTCCTGCTTTGTGGGCAGCGCAAATATTAACTTGCAATTTCATTCTTGAACCGGACTCTACAAGGTTGATAATTCCTCCCATACGCAGGAAATCAGAGTTCTGTCCAATTGTCAGGATAGGCTTATTTTGTACTTGTTTAATAATTGCGGCAATTACACGAGGATTTAAGCTATCAATAAAAAGGACATGGCAAGAGTCAGTAGGCCACCGTACTAATTTATAAGGCCCTAGCTTGCTAAAATATGGAGCCAATTCTTCTTTATCAATAGCTGCTACTGTATATTCCACGTTCTTTTTAACGTTACTCTGTTCAGGCCAAAGCACATATTTAGGTATTTTTTTAATAAATAAAGCACGCAACTGTGCTTTAGTAGCCGTAATTTTAGTATCCGCAGCAATAACCAGCGAGGAATGAAAAAAAATAAAAACGGCAATAACAACCGCTAAAACTTTGCACCTTCCTAGAAGTCCCATATGACCCTCAAAGAACAGGAAGGTTCGGTTGCCTCGAAGTCACCTTCATTAATTTGACTAAGAAGACTTGAACCAATAAGTTCAAGCGAAAGATTATCAGCAGGATGCCATGCAAGACGAGCATCTACTCCAAATCCGGTAGAAAGATCTTTGTTATCCACCGTATTCAGATATGAACCAAAAAGATCAAGATCCCATTTTTCCGCTAAATTAATTAACGCTTGTATTTTTAGATTGTATACTGGGCAGTTAAGCGGAGGTGAAAATCCAATATTATTCAAAGTTGCACTTGAGAAATCCTGATTTGACAAACTCACAGAAGGACGAAGTGTCAGCCGTGGTAAAGCTTTCCAGTCAAGGGCAACTTCAGTGCCATAAGTCAATCCGCATAGAGCACTTACAGGTGTGGCAATACGAGTATCGGCATCATAATTTAGTGTTATCAGCTTATCATAACTATTAAAATATAAAGAAAGATCAAGTTTTAAATCATCATTGAAGATTCTACGATACCCTGCCTCTACTGAAGTAAGTTCTTCTGAATCAAGATTTCCTGAGGCATCAATTTCATACTTGTTCCCATTATAGTTAACTTCATACCTACCTTCATGGGCCCAATTGCTAGGAACTCTTGTTGCTTTAGAAAAGGCTATCCAGTATTCATCCTCATCTGCGGTATAAAGAAGTCGTGCGGTAGATTGAGGCTCTAGATTTCCATCTTCTGAATAATCCATCTTAAGACCGATCGTCAGAAATAGACTATCCTCGATGAGAGTCATTTTGTCTTGAGCAAAAGAACTGAAGTCCAGACGGCTGAATTTTTCATTACGAACCCGTACATGACGCCCCTGTTCAAATGCATCCCAAAAGTACCGTCCTCCAACGCCAAAGGTAAAAAGATGCATTCCAATCTGATCAGTTGAATAAATATATTCAGTATCAATAGTATTTGATACGCCTTCAAGGTCATCAAAAGTTGCCTGAGACCTTGAATACGAGGTTCTGAGCTGCATGCCTGAATTTAAACCGGTTGCTCTGTCCCATGTGAACTGAACATAACCGCCATAACCTTTTTTCTCTTTATCTGCAGAAAAAGGATTCCCTGGAGGAGACTGCTCTGTAATACTTGAAGTTGAAATATCACCCTGAATTGTAAATTGATCAGTAAAAACATTCTGCCAATCTGCTCTGAAACCAGTAGTTCCCTGAACTAAATCTTTGGAACCTTTATGCTTTTCTCCTCGGACGGTATAATATTTTCCTGGTTCATAGCTACCTTTAGCATAGACCATAAAGTAACCATCCTCTGAGAGTTTTCCGCCTTGACGAATCATTTGTGAACCTATGTCATTACCTACAACTGAAACGCTTTGAGTTCCCTGTAATTCTTTCGCAGATTTTGTAATAATGTTTATTACGCCGTTAAAAGATTCTGCCCCCCAGAGACTAGTCCATGGTCCCCGGACAACTTCAATTCGTTTGACAAGTTCGATTGGAAGATCTTGATTTGACCAGATAACTTCTGAATAATAAGGAGAGGTTATAGGGCGATTATCTATAAGTATAAGCTGTTTGCTATTAAAAATACCATTAAAGCCGCGGATACCGATAGACCATTTATCTGTGTCCATACGTGTTACAAGGACTCCTGGAACAACTTTAAGAGCTTCAGGAATAGACAGCGCCCCGCTGGCTTTAATATCTTCAGCAGTAAGGATTGTGTAAGAACCGGCAATATTTTCTAATGATTGCTTCCGCCGTGTCGTAGAAACAACTTCAACATCAAGCAGGTCTTCAAGCTCAAGTTTTTCAAGCTGCGGATTATTTGTTTCTTTTTCCTGGGCTAAACACGGCGTAACCACCCCGTTTAGAATCAAGGTGAAAAAGAAAACACTAAAAAAAAATTGCTTTGAAAAAATCATGCGCCAGCCATATTTTTTGCTGTCATCATATATCCGCGACCACGAATTGTCTTAATACTTACGGACTCGCCTATTTTACGCCGTAAATTACTCATATGAACATTCAGCACATAGTCGTCAAAATCCACAGTACGACCTAAGGCAATTTCCATAAGGTCATCACGCTCTACTAATTTCCCACAATTCACAGCCAAGTGTTCAATAATACTAAATTCAGCAGCAGTGAAATGAGTCTCTTCCCCTTCTACAAGAATTGATTGAGAATCAAGATTAACTTCTATTCCGCCGACTTTTATCGTTCCTCTACTAGTTCTAACAGACTGAGTTGAATCTTCGGAAACCATTGCACATCTGCGTAACGCTGCACGCATTCTAGCAAGCAGCTCACGCAGCTGAAAAGGTTTACATATATAATCGTCGGCTCCCATTTCCAAACCAACGACCCTATCCACCTCATCACCTTTTCCCGTAAGCATTATTACTGGAATATGTGATTTTGATCTAATGAGATCGAGTACGCTAAGTCCACTGAGGTCCGGCAGAATAATATCAAGAAGAATCAAGTCAAAAGTGTCATTATTGAATGTCTTTAGACCGTTAGTAGCGTTACATTCAGTTTGTACGCTATACCCTTCTCCTCCAAGATATGTATTTAAAAGTTCTCCTAGTTCTGGATCATCATCAATAAGAAGTATTTTGTTCATAACTTTTCTCCTGACGACATACTAATTGTTTAGAAGGAATAAGCATAAGAATTTAATATTAAAAAATGTTAAAAATATTAAGAAGAATTAAGAAACATCGCTTACATATAAAGACCGTCGCCTGTCAATTAAATGGGTAAAAAATACCACTATAAACGTTTTCCGTGTTCACGTCGTATAACTTGTTAAAGGTTTGAATGAATCGGTCATTCACCTAGTGCATGGATGTACACAAAAACACGGAGGTTTTATGTCTTTAGTAATTAACAACAACACAATGGCAACTTCTGCAGCTCAACATCTTAATGATGCATACGGAGCTCTTGGTTCATCAACAGAAAAAATGTCTTCCGGCCTAAGAATCAACTCATCCGCAGATGATGCAGCAGGACTAGCTGTTCGCGAACTTATGCGGTCTGATATTGCGACACTCAGTCAGGGTGTTAAGAATGCGAATGACGGTATTTCTATGATTCAAACCGCTGACGGCGCTCTTTCTGTTGTGGATGAAAAGCTTATTCGTATGAAAGAACTTGCTGAACAGGCCGCAACCGGAACATATACGAGTGATCAGCGCGCTTTGATTGACCAAGAATACCAATCAATGGCATCAGAAATAACTCGTATCTCAAGCGCTACGGACTTTAATGGTATCCATTTATTAAATGGTAACCTAAGCAGTGACACTTCTATGGTCATCCATTTCGGAACTGGTAATGATTCCGCTGAAGACAAGTACAATGTCACAATAGGCTGCTGCACAGCTTCAGCTCTCGGAGTCGGTAACCAAAGTACTAAGGGGGCAGGATACACTGTTTCTACTCAGGAACAAGCTCAGGCCTCACTGGTTGCCCTTGATAACGCAATCACCTCAAAGGATAAAATTAGAGCAAACCTTGGAGCTCTTGAAAACAGACTCGATGCAACAATATCCAACTTAGAAACTCAGGGAACAAACCTTCAGTCTGCTGAATCTCAGATTTCTGATGTTGATGTTGCAACTGAAATGACCAACTACTCAAAGCAGCAGGTCATTACTCAAGCAGGTGTAGCAATGCTTTCACAAGCTAACTCCCTGCCACAGATGGCTCTTTCGCTAATTGGCTAATCGCTTTCTATAAAGTAACTTAGCAAAACTAGGACCCGGTTTATCCGGGTCTTTTTTTTGTCATTGTTCCTGCGAACTGCATACCTACTGACTAGGTAAATTCTTCCCACCCCATTCATCTGCTTGACGCAACCTGCTCACTTAAGATTTTTACGAAAATTTCAATTAAGAATTATTAATTTTACCCCACTTCTCTTTATTGCTTCTTTATATTTTTAACAAATAACAAACTTATCTTTGATAATTATATACAATACATAATATTGTATTAATGTACTGCGGACCATTAGTTGCTTAATTCCATGCATAGGAGGAAGTATGAGCGCAAATATAAATCAACTATATAATAGTAATGAATTATGTAATATTGAAAAATTCTTTAAAGATAACAATATTAAAATTAAAAATGATATTGGTAACTTCTTAAAAACAAAATTTCACTACATAACTAAATTTGATATAGAAGAAATATTTCAAGAAGTAGCATTCAAAATAATTAAAAATAATTATTTGTCAAAGTACTCCTCTGATAAAAGTTCACTCAATACATGGTTATACATAATAAGTCGTTCTGTAAGCATCGATTACATGCGTAAGTTACAGAAAAATTTTCAATATATAGATGAATATGAAGAATCTCCAACAATAGACATTCCAAAGTCAACAATAACCATTCCTAATGGTTTGCTTTCCGAAAGGCAAAACCAAGTAATCAAAATGGTTTTCTGGGGAGATATGCGTTCAGTTGAAGTTGCCGAACAACTCGGGATTTCTCCTCAAACAGTACGCAGTATTAAACACCAGGCAATTGCAAAATTGCGCCGCTACTTCGGAGCGGAAACAGAACGGAGGATCGTATCATGAGTGTCGAGGCAGTAGGTTCTTCAACATCAGCTAGTACATCATCGTCGTCAAGCAACTCCTCGCTTAATCAACTTGATTTTCTGACACTGCTAACGACTCAGATGCAGTATCAGGACCCTACAAATCCGGTTGATAATACTGAGATGGTTAACCAGATGACTCAATATTCTTCATTGGAACAAGAAGTTTCGACTAACGAAAAACTAGATACCATAGCCAGCCAGCTTAACGCCATGTCAGCTATGAACAGCTCAAGCTACATAGGTAAAGACGTTATTGCTGAAGGTGGAATCATCACAGTTACAGACGGCGTAGCATCAGACGCCAAGATCACTCTTGATGAAGATACAACCACACTCGTAGTGAATATTTATGATTCCGAAGGAACCATAGTTGATACCAAATTATTTTCAAATGTCTCTGCAGGAAGCTACCCACTGGGACAAGCAGCACTTAACGCAGATAATGACCTAACATCAGGTGAAACATACACTTTAAAGGCTATGGCCTATGATGAAAACGGTGCTGATATCGGGGCAACCCTTACATCTCAGGGAACAGTCTCGGGTGTAAGTCAGCAAGGTAGTCAAGTGATTTTAACACTTGCTGACGGAAGAGTAACAACTACTGCAGATGTAAGCTTTACATCATAAACAACAAATAAGGAGTAATAAAATGGGAATCACCAGTTCATTATATACCGGAATATCCGGACTGAATGTCAACAGCCAAGCCACTTCAGTTGTAAGTAACAACTTAGCCAACTCAAGCACTTGTGGGTTTAAAAGTTCATATACAACATTTGAAGATATTTTTTACTCTGCAATTACAACCGGTGGCGGAGGAGGTCAGGTAGGTAACGGAGCAGGTGTTGCATCTATTAATACTGACTACACTCAAGGTTCATATGAAAGCTCCAGCACATCTACTAATATGGCCTTAAACGGTGATGGATATTTCATTGTTGTTGATCCTGATAATGGGTCGACACATTATTCTAGAGCCGGTAACTTTGATTTCGATAAAGATGGATATCTGGTAGATCCATATGGCAATATGGTACAAGGATGGGAAGTCAAAGAAGGCTCAGCTTCAGGTACGCTTGCTAATATTCAGCTAGATCAATCACAGTCTCCTCCAAAAGCAACAAGTGAAGTCAGCGTCTCTATGAACTTAAACTCTCATAGTACTGACAAAGCTATAACTGCCAATCCTTATACTTCTGAATTTGAATTATATGATGGAACTTCAAACCCTCCACTTGATGATTCCAGAAGCAGCTATAATACAACGATGACTATTTACGATGAAAATGGTGCTTCACATGATCTTACCGTTTATATGGACCCAGTGGATACTGATTCAGATGGTAATATAATCTGGGAATATGTAGTTGGTTGTGATCCTGAACAAGACCAACGTACATTCGGCGGTGTCGATATGAATACGACTAGTGGAGCTGGTTTGCTGATGACTGGAACCCTGACTTTTAACTCAAAGGGACAGCTTGTCTCGCAAACAGCATTCACTCTAACAGACACACCTGCTTCTACAAATCCAAAAGATCCCGCAAACTGGGTTCTAAGCTCTTTCAGTGATTCAGGCGAACCTGAGATGAATGTTAACTTTACCGGCAGTCCAACAGGTCAGGATATATCCTTTAATTTCGGTTTATCAAACCCCAGTTCATCAGTTGGTGGTAATGGAGGTTGGTCCACCAGTTCAACCATTACTTCTTTAGCTAATATTACTTCAACAACTGACTACTCAGACCTGCCCTCATTTTATAAAAATGCAATAATGCCTGGTGCAACTACAAGTTATGAAGACAGCGAGTCTGCAACTTATACAAATAATCAGGACGGGTATGCCACGGGATCACTCCTTTCAGTAACTGTTGATAAAAATGGTATAATAAGTGGTGTTTATTCAAATAATCAAACCATTGAGCTATATCAAGTCGGCCTAGCTGACTTTGCCAGCCGTGATGGACTTGTAGCAGAGGGGAACAATCTCTTCAGGGCTACAACTGAATCAGGAGATGCTGTCGTAGGGACTGCGGGTTCAGGAGGCTTCGGAAAGGTTGTTTCAAATTCACTTGAAGCATCAAACGTCGACCTCGCTTCAGAAATGACCAAATTAATTATAATTCAAGCGGCATATTCAGCCAACAGTAAGGTTGTAACCACCGCAGATACAATGCTCACCACAGCAATAGGTCTTAAACGCTAATAAATAATCTATACCCTACCCTGCGTACAAGCTTAACTATTAGGCTTGTACGCGGAGACCATCGTGAAGTTATGATTTTTTCACTGGAGCACGCACTATGATCAGCAACCTGTTTAATCTCGGCACAAAAGCCGTTAATAATGCTCAAGTTTCTATCGCAACTACGTCTAATAACATAGCGAATGCAGAAACACCTGGTTATAGACGTGCTGGAGCTGTTTATGCAACCTCAGACAATATTAATGCCGGAGGAAAAAGCCTTGGAACAGGGGCAGATATTACTTCAGTTGAATCTAGCTGGAATAGTTTCATAGAAGATCAATACCTGAGCTCATCTGCTGACCTTGCCGCCAGTAAATCATCTTCCACATATCTATCACAGATGGATTCAATATTTAATCAAACCGAGGATTATGGTCTTGGAGTAACTCAGGATGCTTTTCTGAAATCATGGGCTGAGTTATCCATGTATCCTGATTCTTCTTCAGAGCGAGAAGCTTTACTGGGTGAAGCAAAATCTTTAGTTTATGCTTTAAATTCCACTCAATCAGAACTTGAAAAAATGCAATATACGGTCGAAGATGAAATCAACGATCAGGTAGATCAAGCAAACAAATATATTGATGGCATAGCGTTATTAAACGACCAAATTGCAGCATCCCCAGAGGATTACGATTTAGTATCAAACCGTGACCAAATGATCCGTGAACTCGATGAAATAATTGGTGTCACGGTCATTACTCCAAGTAACGGAGAAGTAAAGGTATATACTGAGAGTGGAATGCCCCTTGTAGAGGGTTCTGAGACTCATAAGCTTGTCTATTCTTCTGCACGTAGTACTGAATCTCTCATGCCCGCATCTGCCTATGACGGAGAGCTAAATTTTTCAGGTTCATCAAGCGAAGAAATGCTATTAGAATTCACATCATCCGGACCTGATGGAAATGCTGAATTCAAAGTATCTTTTGACGGTGGTAACACATGGGCTAAAGACGCAAACGGGAATACCCTCATTTATACAGCAGGTGATATAAATAATCCTGCAATAATCGATGGTGTTGAAATATCTTTTTCAGGTTCTACTACCGACCATACTGAAGGTGACCGCTACACGGTTGTCCCCAAAAGCGGTGTGTACTGGCAGGGAAATGATTCTTCATTAAGAAATTGCACTCCATTAACCAATGCAAGCGGAAACGATGTCGATAACCGCAGTACTGGTGGTAGTTTAGCTGGACTTTTTAAGTTTAGAGATGACGAACTTATCCCTACAATGGATGATCTTGATGCAATATCTTCTTCCCTTATATGGGAAGTAAATAAATCCCACTCTCAAGGTGCAGGACTAACCTCCCACATATCCATTGAAGGAACTTACAGCGCTGACAATCAGACTGCTCCACTCTCAGATAGCGGACTTCCTTATGCCGAGAATATTGAGTCTGGAGAATTTACAATATCTATTTATGATGCAGACGGTGCGTTCGTTTCCAACGCTTCAATATCTGTTGATCCTTCTACAGATTCTCTTGACGATATTGTTAATAGTATAAATACAGCTTTCCCCGGTTCTGTAACTGCTTCTGTAGACTCAGAAGGACACCTCGTATTTCAATCTGCCACAGATACAAGTTTTGAATTATCTAATGACACTTCCGGCTTTCTTGCTGCAACAGGCGTAAATACTTTTTTTGATGGTAGTAATGCCTCTGACATCTCAATTAATTCATATATTCAAAATGATTCGTCACACATAAATTGCGGAGAAGTCGGAACTGACGGAAAAGTTTCAGCCGGAAGCAATAACACTGCCAAAACGATAAATGAACTAATGAATAAGGCTGTCAAAATAGGTGATAATACATTTTATCAAGTCTCATCTTTATCAGAATATCTTTCTCAAACTGTATCCAGAGTTGGCGCTGCGGCCTCAACCGCAGAAACTCAGGTTACCTGCGATACTGCTGCTGCCCAGATGTTGTATGACCAGCAGCAATCTATAAGCGGAGTAAACGTTGATGAAGAGATGATAAATTTAACGAGACAGCAACAGCAGTACCAAGCAGCCTGTCAAATTATTACAACATCCCGCGACATGTTCGATACAATTTTAGGCATGATGTAATCAGGAGCAGTTATGAGAATCAGCACCACACAAGTTTATGCTCAAAGTCTGAATAATGTTAATTCATCATTGGTGAGATTGAATGAATTAAATTTAGAAACCAGCTCTCAAAAAAGAATTAATAAACCATCAGATGATGCTGCCGGAATGGGCAACGTGATGGAACTACGTACATATGATGAAAGTCTTGCTGCTCAAGTTGAAAATGGAACAGTTGTAAACGGCCTTCTAGGGTCAGCAGATGACCTACTGTCTCAGGCAAGCGAGGTCATGATTTCTGCGCTTGAACAGGCCTCACAGGGTTCAACAGGCACTTATGACCTTCAACAAAACCAAATGATGGCCGAAGAAATGCGGAGTTATCTAGATTCACTAGTAAATATTGCAAATTCCAAATCTGGTAACGATTACCTTTTTTCAGGGGAAGCAACTGATACCTCTCCATATGAATATACAACTGGAGTAACTTTCCCAAACGACACACTTGATCTGACAAATATAGCTGAAATTACAGGAGAACTTGATGAAGCAACTCTTGTTGAATTCACATCTGACGGTACTATTGGCGTAGATTCAGTAGATTATCGTTTTTCAACTGACGGTGGAGTATCATGGGATACCGGAACACTTGATGGAACGACTCTACCCCCTGAAACGACTTTAAATATTGGAACAGTCTCGGTTGAAATGAATTCAGGAGTTGCTGTTACAGCGGTAAATGGTGAGGAAGGCAGTAAGCTTATTATCCGTAGTGCATTATCATATAATGGCTCAGACAATGCTATGTCTGTTGCAATTTCTGAAAAAACTGAAGTTAATGCCAATACTGTTGGATATACAGCTTTCGGAGGAGTCGATTCTAAAACAGGTGAACCTTATGATGGCCCCAATCTGTTTGAAACAATGAGTGACACAATTGCGTACCTTGAAGTTGGAGATAAAGCCGGAGTTCAGAAATGTTTGGAAAAACTGCGAGCAGGAAATGAAAACTTAACAAATGTATCCGCTGAAGTAGGTGCGAGTGAAGAGAAAAACACATTTGTAATGACGAGTCTAAGTCTTTCCAGAGACAGAGTTGCAAATGCAATAAGCTCAGAAGAAGATATTAACGCAGCGCAGCTTTCAATTGAACTCAGTCAGGCTAACTATGTTTATGAGGCTGTTATTAAGTCAGCAGCACAAGTCATAAGCACAAGCATTTTAGATTATTTATAAGAGGTTCACCATGTCGATATCTTCACTTTCATCAGATGTATTAGCGTATACATCAACAACGACTTCGGGTTCAAATAACTTTTCCGGTTTAGGAAACGGAACTGATTTTGACAACATAAGAGAAGCAACGATTGAAGCAGAAAGCTACAGAAAAGAAGAATATGAAAAGGATCTTAAATACTCACAAAATGCAACAAATGTTTTAACAACCCTCAATGAGGAATTAATTTCACTAAGTAATACATTAGGGGAAATGGATGAAATTTCTGAATTTTATTCATACTCAGGAAATATTTCAGGAGACGAGGTAAATGCTGTAGCTGAAGATGGAGCCAAGCCCGGTACACATAATATAGTTGTGGGGCAAATTGCCAAAAAAGATAAATGGGTCGCAGAAAACTATAACATTGCATCAAACGAAACTGTAATTTGCAGTTCCAATTCATCAGTAACATTAGCTTATGCCGGTGAAGATATTTCAATGGATATTCCTGCCGGAACGACAGCCGAAGATTTTGTAAATCTTATTAACAACAACAGTAATTTTAATAAGAGTATTGAAGCTTCACTAATTTATGATGGTAGCAACTATCACCTCAGTTTCACAGGAATGGAAACAGGCAGTGATAATATTGTTGAATTAAAAGATCTAAGTGCCCTTGATTCAGCCTCCGCTACGGACTTTACGAATACGCAGGTAGCACAGAATGCAAAACTAAAAATTGACGGTTACCCATCTGATGTAAATAGCTGGCTTGAACGCTCTTCAAATTCTGTAGATGATATTATTGATAATGTAACTTTAAATTTAACTTCCAAAACAGATTCTGATGGTATTGAAATAGGTATCAGCTATGACACTACGGCTATGAGCGAAAAAGTTGCATCATTTGTCGCGGACGTAAATCAGATTATTTATGATATTCAAAGTGTAACCGGAGTTTTTGATACGCCATCAGAAAATATTAACGTTGATATTGATGATGATGACGAGCCTTTTGTGTTAAAAGAAAGTACGCTAGACTTATTTTATAACCAGCTTAAAAACATTATATCTTCACCAGGACAGGGATTTAATAGTTACAAAGAGGATACTGATTTTGGAGATCTTTATACCTCACTTTCGATGATCGGTATTTCAACTGATTCAACTCAAGGTTCCAAGACATTCGGTCAACTTGTACTTGATTATGATGTGCTTGATGCGGCTCTTACTGAATCACCAGAAAGTGTAGCCCAAATTTTTTCTGCATCTGGAGAAAACTCCGTAGACAATTCCTCCCTTCAGGTTATATCTACTATTGATGGACTGACTTCCGCAGGCGACTATAACGTTGAATATGAAATTTCAGGCGGACAAATAACATCTGCAACAATTAACGGTGTTGCTATGAAAATAGACGGCAGTACTATGCTTGCGCAAAGAGACAGCGATGCAAACGGACTATATTTGCAGGGACTGGAGACTGCAGATGGAATATATTCATCAAAAATCTCAGTAAAACAAGGAAAATTAGGAGAACTTGCAGATTATTGTTCACAGTCTACAGACTTTGAAACAGGGTCTATTCCGATGTTGATTGAAAGCTATGAAGATTCAAACACTAAACTTCAAAATGAAATTTACGATGAAACAGCTAGGCTAGATTCCTTAAATCAATCCTTAAAAGCTAAATACGCAACACTTGACTCTCTATTGTCAAAATACAGTAACCTTTCTACTCAACTTGATACAACACTCGATTTTTCAAACGATTAGTTTTTGTAAATTAACTTCTTGAATAGCACAGTCACTGTTATCAGTATAAAGACATGATATGATAATTAGATCAGTTTAAAAACTGTCAATTTCAGATAGGAGTTTCTTTTTTTTGATCGGTTTTGCAAGAAATCCGGAACATCCGGCATTAAAGCAACGTTCTCTATCTTCCTCAAAAGCATTGGCTGTCAAAGCGACTATAGGTTTTGGAGATAGTGAATTTTCTTTTTCGTATTCGCGAATAGCTTTTGTCGCGGCAAGTCCATCCATTACCGGCATCTGAATATCCATAAATACTAAATCAAACTTATCATTTTTAAATGCATTTACCCCTTGGAGTCCATCTTCCACCAGAACAACTTCATGCCCGGACGGCTCAAGATAAAGCTCAAGAAGCATTCTATTACTTTCAGAGTCTTCAACTATAAGGATTCTTTTTTTCTTTAGCTCAGAGTCAACTGATATTCTCTCTTCTGCTTTAAAAGAAGCTTCCTTATTAATTTTATTGCAAACATTGAACGGGACAACAAGTTTAAATATTGTACCTGTGCCAATTTCTGACTCGACAAGAATCTCCCCGCCCATCAGTTCGGCAAATCGTTTTGCAATAGTAAGCCCCAGTCCCGTTCCGCCATACCTACGTGTAGTGGATGAATCAGCCTGAGCAAAACTTTCGAAAATAGTATGCATTTTTTCCGAAGATATACCTATTCCTGTATCGATGATGCTAAAAGTAAAAAGACTAATATTCTGCTTTAAAGGAACAGATGAAACAATAACGGAGACAGATCCATGCTCGGTAAATTTTACTGCATTTCCAGTGAGGTTGAGAAGAATCTGCTTCAAACGGACTTGATCTCCTAAAACTAATATGGGCCTACCTGCTTCATGTTTGCAAAAAAATTCAAGCCCTTTACTTTTGGTGACAATACGCATGATTGATTCTATATCCTTTAAAACAAAACCTAAATCAAAACAGACTGATTCCAGTTCAATGCGTCCTGTTTCAACTTTTGCCAAATCAAGTATCTCATTAATTAGTGATAATAGACTTTTCCCTGCGGACTCAAAAAGATTTATGTAACGTTTTTGATCTTCTGTCAGCTTAGTTTCTAAAAGCAAATCAGCTACCCCAAGAATAGAGTTCATTGGAGTGCGTATTTCATGGCTCATATTGGCTAAGAATTCAGACTTAGCTTTGTTGGCTGCCTCTGCCTGACGTTTCGCCAAATCTAAAGCTTTTATAGTTTTCTTCTGCTCGGTAATATCAGAACCAATACACAGTATTTCTAACAACTTATTATCCGAACTATATAATGCTTTGTTAGACCAATTAACCCAAACACGACTACCATCTTTAAGCATATTCTCATTTTCATTATTTATAAACTTTTCCGGTGTATCAAATATACTTTGTATCATCTGGGCAAGGTCACGCCCGGAACTCTCTACTTCAGGAACAATGGTTCCAACAATGTTTTCCCCCAATATTTCATCACGTGAATAGCCAAAGAATTTCTCTGCAAACTCATTAAAAAAAGTTATACGCCCGTCTTTATTCAGACGTAAGATAATACTAGCAGCATTTTCTACAAGTTCCTGATAAAGACGCCTACTTTCCCTGAGCCTACTTTCAGCAAGATTACGTTCCCTAACTTCCTGCTCTAACTCATCACGTGAAGCAGTTGTTTCAGTAAGTTTCTTATTAATAACTTCCAGATTTTCAGCATATTGCTCAATATCTTCTTTAGCTCGAAGAAGCTGTTCTTCTGCTTCTTTTCGCTGGCTAATATCAACAAAACATTCAAGCAACTGTTCTTTACCATTGATTATAACGGTGTTGACAGTTTTTAAAACTGTCAGTTTTAAACCTGTTGATGTCAAAAGAATTCGCTCAGATTTATCTACTCCCTGCCCTAGATCCAGTACAGGGCACTTTCCTCTTTCTGCAGCGCATATAAAGTCATGACAGATACGGCCGACTATTTGTTCTTTTTTAAGACCAATTAACCGACAAGCCTCTGCATTAGAATCAATTATAATCCGACTTTGCGGATCAATAAGCATAACTCCGGCCTGAATAGACCCAAGAATTGTGTTAAGTCTAATCTCACTCTGTTTAAACGACTCTTCAATCTGCTTGCGTTTTGAAAAATCTTCAACAATTGCGATAACCTCAGAGGGGATAAGCTCAGGAGTAACTGGATTGAATACAGCCCGGAGATATCGTGTATTGCCCCCCGTTACAGATGTATAAAAATTTTCATAACATGCAGGTTCACCTGATAATGCTTTAGCCAATGCTTCTGCCATCTCCCTAGAACTATGGCGGGCGGTATTAAATCCTAATAATTTTTCTCTGGTAGATCCCATGAGCTGAACGAACTGTTCATTACAATCAACAATTATTCCATCTGAATTAAAATGAATCATACCCAAAGGAGATCTTTCAAAAATAACACGTAAGCGACGTTCATTTGCACTAAGCTCAAGCTCTTTCTGTTTTCGATCTGTAACCTCTCTATACAGATCAGTGTTAAGTTTGGCGTAACGTTGATAACTTATGCATGAAATACAAGCGTTAGCTATCTTCATATTTAAAAGTAATAAAGATTTAACCAACGAATCTTCAAACGGTTCACCACTTTTAACCAAGACAATAAAGCCGAATCCAGGCAAATCAAATAGATAAGAATGACGATTATCAACAGTTTTATATAGAGGGAGAAGTTGGCGAAACTCATCTAAATCCTTGCGATTCAAACAATCCGTTATCATGCCAGAAAATAAACTAATTGCTTTACCAGGGCGACCTAAACGCGGAAGAGCCGAAACAAGTTCATGCCGAAGAATTCCATCAGTATCTTTTGTCTCCATAAAAACTGCACCAGCCATACATCCTAGACGTCGCAAATAAACTGACATTCCTTCAGAAAGATCCTGTTCAAGATCCAAACTATTTCCAAAAGCCATTATTAAATCAAAAAGGATTTGCTCTTGAATACGTATGCTCATACATTCTCCAGCAAAGCCAGCACAACAGTCTTGTTATGAAAATCTAAATATTCATCTCCGATATTGGCAATTTCTCCCAAAGCTAGTGCTCCTACGAGAGGAATGCCTTCACTTTGGACAATAGAGAGCTCACGCTTATACTTGTCCTGTAAAAACAGAAATCTCGACACACAATCGATACATAAACTTAGAGAGGCTATACCTTCCAGCTTTCCAAGCGCATTTTGCTTGGCCTCTCTGGCAGCTGTAATCAAGTCCTCAGGCTCTCCATATAAAATTTCTACAAATGCTCCTTCAGGAACTTCGCCGACACAAATTATACTATCATCTTCATCTAATACAGCCGGATCACGAACAACCGGCTCAGCGAAAAGTCGCGCTATACCAAAAGGATAAGTTATGGCTAATTCATTAAAGTCTATGAGATTTGTGTCTTCTTCTGAATGTTTGTTAATAGCATTACTATAAATCTCGAAAGCAGGCTTCCAATCTAATGATTTGATAATATTATGATCGGACTCAGTAACCTTAAAAGGACCACAAACAGAACTATAACCATGTTTCACTCCAATCGAGCTGGCTGAGTCAATTCCTGCAAGGATAACTGCATCGACAAGCATGCCATCATTGCACAACACGCAAGGAGCCTGTTTGAAATCCAATGCTCCGGCACCGCCTCCAATATAATTTAATCCCAGTCCTAAAACTTCAAATAAGGATTGAACAAATGAGGACACTCTTTTAGACATTGCATCAGCAAAAACCAGCAAAGTTGACGGTATCTGATCTTGATTAAATGCTTGTTCTATACAATCTGTATAGTCCAATTCATAATCGCTTAAACCATTGATAGTATGAACATAAAATGGGCATGTCAGCCCTACAACAACAGTACCTTTGTCTATTCTTTCAGCATTATGAAAAACAGAAGGAAAAACACCGCCTATTATCGGTGTACGCGACCTTGTCAAAATAGGGTTAAGGAGTTCTGGAGTGAAACCGTTTGCAGTACAGGCAAAAACAATAATACCTGTAATTGAGGAAAGCAGATTTATCTCGTGCAATATTTCTTCAAAATTTTGAACTGAGCCTGTCAAATCTACTTTTATATGCATTTTTACTCCAGAGTATAAGAATATCTTGCAGTATAGCATTTCTTTCTTGCAAATCAAGCTAGATTTATTGAGCTAAAACAATATACAAAATCATATAAATTAATATTTCATTTATCCATGGCAAAACCAAAAGGCGTGATTTTATTTTCACGCCTTTTTACTACACAGGTTCAACAACCTACATTTTATAGAAAGATACTAAACCTTAATATGAATAAGCAAAATTTCAGGCCGACTGTTTGTACGAAGAGGTGGTCCCCAGAATCCAACACCGCAACTTACATAATACCATGTTTTACCTTTTTGAAGTATGCCCCAGCCTTTTTCATACAGATGATCAATTATAAAATTAATAGGAAATATTTGACCATAGTGAGTATGCCCTGATATTTGCAGTGCAACTCCGGCTTTCTGAGCCTCTTCAAGCTGGGCAGGTGTATGATCAAGTACAATTACAGGCAACTTGTTCCCTTGAGAGATTAGCTGGACAAGCGGTTCTCTAGTTCCTCCGCGCTGTAAGGCTGCAAAATCATTACGCCCTACTAGAATAAACTTACCATCGACAATCACGCTTTCATCAACAAGAACAGTAAGACCATGCTTTTCAAGAAACTCTTTTGACCACTTACCGCCCAAATAATATTCGTGATTTCCTAAGACTGTATATTTACCAAGAGGAGCTTTCAGCCTCTTAAATTCTTCAGCCGCACCGCTCTGCTTAACATCAAAGTCATCAAGAATGTCTCCGCCCAGAAGAACAAGGTCCGGTGTCATTTGATTTATTGATGTAACAATATTCCCGACACGTTTGCGGCTCATAAGCTTTCCGGCATGAAGATCAGTCACTGCGGCGATGTCATATTCAACTCCGGTACTGTTGCCGGTCCGTAAATCAAAGCTTAGTTCGCGTACTATCGGTGAAGTTGCATTTATATATCCACCGATAACCATCAAAGCAGACAAAAGACAAAGACATGCAAATATTTTAACCTTGGGAACCGCTAAATCCGGAGCCATAAGTTTCATACCGAAACGAATAGGCTCCGCACATAGCCCAAACGGAACGAAGCAAACTATGATTGTCGCCCAAGTATATCCGGCACCTTGCAAAATAAGCTTGAGTGAATACGGGATCTCTGCCCTGAAAAAAAGAGTCAATGGCAATGCTACAGTCATAATATCAGCAGCTAGAAGAATTCCGCGCTTAGTCTTAGATTTCTCGCTTAACATACGGCATATCCATAGCCGTATGTAAAAATAGCACGAGAAATAAATCAGTGTGGCTTTAAGGTAAAAAGACATAATATTTTAACATTTACAACTACAACGAGCAGTATATGCCTTGGCTAAACCGCCATTTGATGTTTCACGGTAAAGACTTGGTAAATCATGCCCTGTTTCTTTCATAACCGTTACGACCTCATCAAAAGAAATTCTATGAGAACCGTCAGACAAGATTGACATTTGAGCACGTGCAAGTGCACGGGTTGCAGCACAGGCATTACGCTCAATACAAGGAATCTGTACTAAGCCGTCAACAGGATCACATGTAAGACCCAGATGATGTTCAAGGCCCATTTCAGCAGAATATTCTATTTGACGAAGAGTTCCACCCATCAACTGAGTTGCAGCAGCGCACGCCATAGCACAGGCAGAACCAACTTCTCCCTGACAACCAACTTCTGCACCGGATATTGACGCATTCGTCTTAATAACATTTCCAAATAACCCTGCAGTCGCCAATGCACGGACAATATCATTTTCCTTTAACTCATAAAGATCTTTTAGATATTTAAGTGAAGCAGGAATAATTCCGCAAGAACCGCAAGTCGGAGCTGTTACAATTACACCACCCGCAGCATTTTCCTCCGAAACAGCAAGCGCATAAGCTGTAGTCAAACCGGTAAACTGCATATCAGGGCTGGAAAGCTTTGTCCTGCGCAAATAGGATTTAGCCTGTCTCCTAAGCCCGATGGATCCTGGAAGGACTCCCTCAGCATCAAGACCACGTTCAAGGGCTTTTTCCATTACCACCCACACTTCACGCAAAAATTCCCAAATTTCAGGACCTTCGCACTGCTCAACATACTCCCAATAAGTTATTCCTTTATCTTCACAATGAGCCATGATTGAAGCTATATTCTGCAAAGGATAAACAGGATTAACATTTGAGCAATGTTTACCTTCTTCACGGATAGCGCCACCACCGACACTATATACTTTCCATGAATCAACAACTTCCTTATTTGCATTTAATGATTCAAAGAACATACCATTAGGATGTTCAACCATTTTTTCTTCGGCTTTCCAGACTATTTCAGTTTTATCTTCACCAAGCACACTAAGCACAGCCCAATCTGTAAGATGTCCTTTTCCTGTTGCTGCAAGGCTTTCAAAAAGAGTTACACGAAAAAAAGGTGCATCAGGATTTTTTTCCAGAAAACATTCAGCGGCCATCCTCGGCCCCATGGTGTGACTGGAAGAAGGGCCGACTCCGATACGATACAATTCTTTTAAAGATTCCATTATCTGATCCTTATATTATCGAGTAAGACTTTGAGTTTTATTATTATATATAATAAAATTATTTAGATATATAATAGCGGATAACTGCAATTTAACTATATTTATCCACAGCTGAGTTGCCAGCATAATATATGTAAAATAAACTAGGTCAAACTTAATTTAAACTAATAGATAAATTGGTTAACCGAAAATCAAATATTATTTAAATCAATATAACAACGACAACTCATACCACAATTAACATCATAATGATCTTACTTAAAACTTTCTGGAAGTGCTTCAATATAGGCTTTAATCTCGTCGCGCACCCTTCTATAACAATCAAGCTGTTCCTCTTCTGAAGCGCCTTTTTCCGCAAGATCCTTGGCAATCTTAGGAGGGTCATCAAAGCCTACATGAGTAACTTTGCAGTTACCTGGAAAATACGGACATGTTTCATTCGCATGACCACAAACAGTAACAACCACATCCAGTACTACGTCATTAAATTCTTTAAGAAGTTTAGATTTATGTCCAGAAATGTCTACGCCGGATTCCGCCATGACCTTAACAGCGTAAGGATTCAAACCATGCGTTTCAATACCAGCTGAATAAGCATTAATCTGGTCACTTTTGAGATGGCGCGCCCATCCTTCAGCCATCTGACTTCTACATGAATTTCCTGTACACAAAAAAAGAACGTTTATTTTTTTGACCACTTTGAATAATATCCTTATCATTTATTTTTAGTTAATATTTTAACTGTTAGCAATGGCGTAATATTTATAGAGCAAGATAGATTTTTATAAAGAAGAAAAATTGGAAAAATAAAAGGGCGGAGGAACTACAAGTTACAACCGCCCTTGATTCAAATAACTATTTAAAACTTTCAACAGCTATTTTTTCTACAGTTCCATCTGCCTTCATTGACTCTATTATTTGATTAAATTTTGCGAGCACAGCTTTTTTATCTGCTGATTTATTGAAAATAAGATAAGTATTATTAACGGCAAGTGGAGTCGGTAGCATTACAACCTGTCCACCAGGATCCATTTCTGCCTTCAACCCAGACCACGTTTCCGGTGAAGCAATGGCAGCATCAACTCTACCTGCAATAAGTTTAGTAAAGTTTAATTTATCATTTTCAACTTCATCCTTGGAAACTTTTCCATCTGCAACGGCTTTGTCAAAATCATCACCATAACTCCACCCGCGCATAACTCCAACGGATTTACCCGTAAGATCATTCACTCCTGAAAAATTAAATTCTCCACCTTTGGTTACAAAAATCATGAGTTTCTCTTCAAAAATAGGCTCAGAGTAGTCGTATTTTTTTAAACGATCAGCATTTTTATAAATACCGCCCACTCCCCAGTTGCCGGCATCTGCACCTGCAATAACCCTGTTCCAAGGCCTGCATTCCAATTTAACATCAGAGTTCATCCGTTTAAAGGCTTCGCCAACTAAAACTGGATAAAGACCTGAAACGGCATCTCCATTCAAATACATGAATGGAGCATTAGCTTCATCAAACGCAATGGTCTCTTCAGCTAATACCGATCCAGCAGACGCCATTAGCAGTATACTCGCCAACAACATTACAAAAAGCACAATTTTCTTCATGTTGAATCTCCAATAGTTTAAGATTTATCGAAATAATTTCAGCCCAATATAATATAAACCTTCTGACCTTATTCGCTCAAACTTCTAATTAAAGATTTCAACTCATCAACTTGCGCAGTCATTGTTTCAATAGAAGATGATGCAAGATTCATCTGCTCAACAGTCAGTTCACTTATTTCACTTATTTCATTAGTACTACGAGTAATTTCCTCGCTTGTAGCCGACTGTTCTTCAGCGGCAGTGGCAATCGATGTAACTAATCCCGAAGTAAGCTCAACCAATTCACTGATTTTTATGAGAGCCTTGCCGGATTCCTCAGATAATTCTTTAGTCTCGTTAATAGAGATTACAGCCTTATTAGTAGTATCTGTACTAGTTTTTGCACCATTTTGTAGTCCCCTAATAGACTGATCAACCTGTTGAGTCGCATTCATAGTTTTTTCAGCAAGCTTACGAACTTCGTCGGCTACAACTGCAAATCCTCGCCCTGCTTCACCAGCTCTTGCAGCTTCAATGGCTGCGTTAAGAGCCAAAAGATTTGTTTGATCAGCAATATCAGAAATAACAGCTAAAATAGCACCGATTCCATCTGCCTGATGATCCAGATCAGTCATATTCCCAACTAATTGCTGAGTCAGCGTACTCATTCCGATTACTGCTGATAATGTCTGATCTACAACAGTACTACCCCGTTGAGCCTCATTCTTAGTAAGCAAAGCTTGCTCTGAAGTGTTACTTGCATTTTTAGCAACTTCAAGAACGGTTGCATTCATTTCGTCCATGGCTGTAGCAGTTTCAGCCAATTGAAAAGATTGTCGATTTGCTCCATCGCCTACTCGTTCAACTAATTCGGAAAGATCTTGCATCGACCCGTCAATATTTCTGACTATATTTTCAAGAACATTAGCGGCATGCGCCTGCCCTTCTTTGCGAGCCAGTTCAGCTGCGGCTCTGGCTTCATCGGCTGCTCTTGCTGATTCATTCGCTTGATCGGCAAGCTCTAAAGCCTCTTCCTGTTTCTGCTTAACCTCATTCATTTTCGATTTCAAAATCTTAACCATGGACTCTACTCCATTTTTAAGATCCTTCAATTCAAAAATAAACCGACCCTGCCCAAGCACAGCATCTAAATTTCCGTCCTGCACTTTGGCAGTAAATGTTTGAATAATATTTAACGGACGCATCATAAAAATTCGAATTAAAATAAAAAGAGCAAGTACCAAAATACAATCCATTACAACTACACGCACTATGATTCCCATAAGGTTTTCATTCAAAGCCTCATTAAGATACTTTTTGCTCATATAGATATTCAGTGTCCCGAGATCATTCTTTTTTTTGTTACGTTCATAAACCAACGGGACAGTGGCTATAACATAATTACCTTTAGTTACCGCTGTTTTACGCTCAACAACGTTCCAGTTATTATCCCTGCCTACACCTATAACGATTTTATCTTTATGAATAATGACAGTTGAGAATAAATTACGGTTTGACATTTCACTTTCTAAAACGCCCCGGGCACTATCCATATTCATATCCCAAAGCGGACTGATAAGATTAACCTTAAGTCGCCCGGAAATACCTGCAAGCTCACTATGCAACTGTTCAGTAAGTCTTTCCTGAGCCTTAAAATAATCCGCACTGCCAAGTAGTCCTAAAACTACAGTTATAGTTAAAGCGATTACTCCGGCCATCAATAGCTGAATACTTCCAGTTCGTTTTGCAGTGCTCATGATTAATCCTTACATGTTTAGAAAGATATTAACTTTGCCCACTTATCCCAAGTTTTTTGAACAAAACCATCATCAATCATTTCGCCAAAAGCTTTCCGCCAAACATTAACAATTGTATCAGATGTTGATTTAGAAAACGCTATATAAAGATTAACTTCTCTAATTACAAAAACCTTTTCTAAATCTGAAGGAGAAAAACCATTTTGTTTCGCTAACAAATAACCTTCATTCTCCCCCACTACCCATAGATCGATCCGATCTGCCATAAGTTTTTTAAGATTGGTTAGAGAATCAGGTGCACTCTTTAAATTAGTGAACCCTCTAGCTTTAAGCATTAGCTCCCTTGCATCACGAATATATGTTCCAATAGATCCGACCTTCTTTGCATCATCCCAATTGGATATTTTTAAACCGGAACCGGATTTTGCAAACAAAACCCACTTCAAAGTTGCAATAGGGCCAACCCACTTAAAAAGATTTTCTCTTGATCTAGTACGCACTGTGGAATACAAAACAACATTCGGCTTTTTTAAAGCAAGTGCATATCCTCTTGCCCATGGCATAACTTTAATAGGATACACTTTATTAGTGCGACGCATAATCTCTTGTACTAGTTCTGTTGAAACGCCTATAATTTTCCCATTTTTTTTATAATTAAGAGGCGGAGAATTTTCGGTAATTATAGTTAATTCTGCAGCATAAACAACACTAACTCCAAGAAATAAAATTAAAGTGAAAGCGATAAAAAGTTTTCTCACTTTAGCAACTCCAGATATATTGAAATTAGTAAACACTACGTAGCCAATTTAGATATCATCTTAGTGTAAAAATTACCAAACTATAACATTTTCGTCTATTACATTAATCAAAAACAACGGCATATTTGTAAATAAACGAAACAAACATTCTTGAAACAGATGTGATAAAATTCCTATAAATGGTTCTTGCTTGTTATTTATTTCTTACGTAAGTTTTCAGATTGAAAACAAATTCAGCATCCCCATATTTTTGTAAGAGGTTTCTTTGAATCAAAATGAATATTCTTTAGCTGATCTTGGCTGGAAGAACTCTTTCCGTGACCAATACTCTGCCGATGATAAGGCAACTTCCATACCTGCCAGAGTTATAAAAACTCACAAAGGACATCTCGTTGTTTCAACTGGAAAAACTGAACATCTTCTGCAAATTGCAGAAACTGGTATCGGCAGCCTAAGAGAACAACCGACTGTTGGCGACTGGCTTTTACTTGATGCAGAGTCTTTTGTTCCCGTACGTTTACTGAAACGTACCAGCCTTCTGAAAAGAATGAGTCCCGGGCAGCAAGTTAAACTCCAACCGATTGCCGCCAACATTGACACTTTGCTGATTGTCTCATCCTGCAACACGGAATTTAATCTTAACAGACTTGAACGTTATGTATGCCTTGCCATTGATGCCGGAGTTGAGTTTGTAATGGTGCTGACCAAAGCGGACTTAACTGATGACATCGAAGCCTTTAAGACTAAAGCCAGACAACTGCATGAAACCATGCCGATCATGGTTGTTAATGCCAAAAACAATGAAAGTGTAAGCTGCTTAAAAAAGTGGTTCAGCAAAGGAAAATCACTGGTTCTTTTAGGTTCATCCGGAGTTGGAAAAACCACCTTGCTGAATACTATTAACGGAACGGTAAAAGATAAAACAGGCTCAATACGTTTAGCCGATGATAAAGGACGCCATACGACAACAACACGCTCTCTTCACGTTATGCCTTCCGGTGCACTTTTAATAGATGTGCCGGGAATTAGAGAATTACAACTTCACGATTGCGAAAACGGACTATATAATGCATTTTCAGAAATCACTGAACTGGCTGAACAATGTAAATTTACTGATTGCAGCCATACAACTGAGCCAGGATGTGCAGTTCAGCATGCTCTTAATGAAGACAAAATTGATAGCAGAAGACTTAACAACTACCTTAAACTGTTAAGCGAAACACAGCAAAACACAGAAAATATTTCTGAAAAAACAAAAAGAAAAGCCAGCTCCAGTAATAAAAAGCGAAAAGCTAAGTCTAAATGGATAGGATAACTTTTATCCTTTCTAAAATTATTTATATTTATTATATAGCAAGACCGCTCGAATTGAGCGGTCTTCTTTATTTCATAAATTAAGCAATTAGTAGTTTGTAACTTTTTTGGGAAGAGTAATCATCCAGAAACCAGCTTTTTCACCAGTAGGTTTAAGCTCAAACGTAGTATCAACAGCAGCCCCACCATAAGTCATCTTTCCGTCATCAAGAACGTATTTGGTTACTTTTTTAACAGATTTTCCGTCCTTATCCTTTGCTGGATTTATTGCAACAGAACCAAACCCGAAATCATTATCAGAACAGACAGCAATAGTTTTCATATCTGGAAGAAGTGCCAAACCTTCGGCCTTACTAGGCTTCCAGCCATGCTCACGAAGGCTTATAATTTCCTTTTTTGTAGCCATTTTTATCCCGAGAGATTTTAACTCATCAACACCGGAAACCATCTCTAACTCATCACCCTTAACTGTTTTTTTATTGGTAAGATCAGTTGCCCCGTTAATATCAATCAAATAAATAATATTACGCAAACCGTCTTTACCTTTTCCCTGTTCAACAATAAGGAACTTACTATCACTTACAGCTTGCAAATCACCAATCTTGACATCTTTACATTTCTTATAAGCTTCTACGTCAACAGGATACGCAAACATTTTTGTTTCTCCTGTTTCTGGATCAAGCCAAACCAACCGGGTAAACGGAGCTTTACTGGCTGAAACTTTCCCATCTATGTCGCATATAGACTGAACAGCTCCAAGAATTTTGTTAGATGGAGTAACAGCAATACCTTCCATCCCTCTATTGGGCTGACGTTTCGCTATAATGGCAGGCAATTCCTTACCAGGAGAATACTTCTTAATTATACGGCCAGTATTAGCATCTATTTTAACGATAAATGGTCCGTATTCATCACAAATCCATAAATTACCATCTTTCTTATCAATGGCAATTCCTTCGGTATCCAGCCCTTCTTTATCGTAACTGAGTATTTTATATGAATCAGACAGAGGAATCTCACCTGTAGATCCTACGAAATTCGGAGGAAGAGGACGACCGGAGATTTTATGACCTTTAACATCTTTAATCTCAATACGACTCAAAAGAGTAACTTTTCCGTTTTTGAGTCCGATTGCGCCATATGAAGGAGTATAATCTGGGGCAGGAAAAACTTTTGAAGGAATTTTCTTTCCATCAACTAAAACATAAGGACTGCTAGCATTAGGTCCGCGATCACCAATGGCATAAAAAATTCTGGTTCCGTCTTTAGCCAATCCGACATAAGTCATGCCTGATCCTATACCTATAGAAAAACCTTGAGGAAAATTATCAACGTATTTTCCGCTATACGGGACATTGTATTTGAGAGGAGTTTCTATTTCATACTTATCAATTTGAAAATCAGCAGCACATGCAAATCCGGCACTTAAAGCCAGCAATGTTCCAGCAGCAATAATTTTTTTAATCACGAATGTAGCCTCCATTTTTAATAATCAGCTACATCTTATCTGGAAAACAATGGTTTCGATTAAGTTACAATTGAAACACTAATGCAAAATTATCATAGAAATATTACTTAAGAATAAATTTTGATCTTTTTAATCAACAAAATGAGTTAACGCTTCTTTAAGATCCAAATGCTCGAAATTAAATCCTGCTGTAATCAACCTTTCAGGTAATACAAATTGACCGGTTAACAAAACCTCTTCTGCCATCTGTCCAAGTATGAGCTTCAAAAGAACAGAAGGAACCCGCAAAAAAACACGCTTACCTAAAACTTCCCCAAGCGTATCGGTAAATTTGTTTGAAGTGACAGGATGTGTTGAAGATAAATTATAAACACCACTACAAGTTTTGTTTTCAATCAGGTAAATAATAGCCCACACTTCATCATCAATATGAATCCAAGAAACACCTTGATGACCATGACCAAGATAGCTGCCCAATCCCAGTTTAAAAGGACCGATCATTTTACTTAGAGCTCCGCCGCAGCCTAAAACCATACTTGTCCGGACAATTACCCTTCTAATTCCATAAGATTCAATTCCGGCAGTTGAAGCTTCCCACTTTTTAGAGACTTCCGCCAGAAACGAATCTCCAGACTGAGTCTCCTCAGTCACTGGTTCAGCACCTCTAGGGCCATAAAAACCTATTGCAGAAGCCTGTACAACAACCTTCGGGCGATTTTTTGCCTTTGTAACTCCCTCAGTTACAGCATGTCCGGCTGCCAGCCTGCTATGCAGAATTCTATTTTTTTTAGCAGTACTCCAACGACCTGAAGCAATATTTTCCCCGGCAAGATTCACAACTGCCGTAGCTCCATCAATAAATTCTTCCCAACCGGATGAAGACTCACCATCCCAAACAACATTCCTTACTCCAGAAATATCTGAAACACGTGTTGAACGCGTTAAAGCAATAACCTGATACCCTTTCGCAACCAGAGCTCTACTTAGTTTTCTACCTATAAACCCAGTTCCACCAGTTATAACAACTCGCATACCTCCCTCCTGCTCAACTCTAAAACTAGATTTTACAACATGATCAAACTCTTATGCTGAACTGAGATTGATAATTTATAGTAGACCATTTTTAAACATGATGTCCAGATCGCAAAAAAAAAGGTCAATTAAGACCTTATAAAAAATGCAGACAAGCACTAAAAATATTTGATTTAAAAATCATTAAAACTAAGCATTTTTTAAGCTGCGCATCAAAAATGTTAGAGCTGCTTCATATAAATTGGGTGGGCTGTAAGGAGTTAAAAGCTTAGTTCTGACTGCGCCAACAAGGTTGCATAAAACAACTGAAGAAGTCTCCGCGACCAAAACATCGGGAAGGGAGCCGTCCTGAACACCGCGCGCTACACAATTTTCCAGCAAAACAGGAATCTGAGCAAATTTATGAACCATAGCATCCCTGTCAGCGCCTGTCTTAAGATCACTAAACGGTGAGCAACGAATAAGCATTAAAAAGTCTTCATCTTTATCAATTGAAAATTCCAGATAACGTTTGGCAAATCTGTAAACAGCATCACAACCGTTTTCAGCCTGCAAAACTTCGTCACGCAAAGCAATGCTAAGCCTTTCTGTTACATCAAATCCAGCTTCTCTGAAAAGTTTTTCTTTATTTCCGTAATGATGCGAAAGTAATCCGACGGCAACACCGGCACGATCTGCAATTTTCTTAAAAGTTGTACCAGAGTATCCCAGTTCACCGAAGACTTCTTTAGCTGATTTTAAAACTATTTCTTTTTTTGTCATCGAGTATCTCTTTGCTTAACTTTAAAAATATACAATCTTAATAATTTTACGCAAAACCCATAAAACGTCAACATTACAACGTGACAAAACAAAAGCCCCTCTGTGGGGAGGGGCTACTGCTTTAAGGAATAGAAAACAGAAGGTGGGGTGTACTAACGATCAACAAAAAACTGCTGCTAACAATCATATAATCGCAACTAAACAGTGATTCAAAATGATCTAATTGAGGTCTAAACTATCTTAAAATACGATGCGGTCGTATTTTAAGATTGCATCCAAGCTACTTTACAAATTTAAATGCGGTAGAAAATTTCTACGTTATTTGCAGCCGCCATTCACACTCCAACTTAAGACCCCTACAGTCCGCATTGAAGGAATTATACAGCAACAAAAGACGACATATAACCCTGTAAAATCCGCTCAGATCAATATTGAACGACATCAACTGAGACAATACCTACGTTCAGTATTTCGTTTTGTCAACAAAAAGTAAAATTTTATTTAATAAAAATATATTTTTTTATAAATGTTTGATTTTAAAGACTTAATTAATAAAAAAGACCTTATCTTTTTGTATTTTAACAGACATATATTCATCAAAAATAATCATTTTTTAGCTTAAAAAGCTATTGAACACTCATTCAGTTTAAGTGTATACCCCACTTCAGCACAACTCCAAACTTTAACCATAAAGTGGATATTAATATCTTTGCCAGTTGCACCTCACTCGAGGTTCAAGTATTCTAAATAAAATTTCAGAAGGAGGATGAACGTGATCTTTTCAAAAATCCTAATCCCTGTTGACGGCTCAAAGCATTCTGACAACGCTGTAAAATATGGGTTTTCTCTCGCTGAAATGTGCGGAGCAAAAGTTATCCTTTTACATTGCCATGCCCCGATACCATCAGGGCTTGGTGAACCTAACTTTCAAAAAGCTATAGATGACGCAACACGTAAATCATACGCTATACTCCAAAAACACCTGAAAACTCCTGAAGCTGCGAATTTACCCCTCCAAGATAAAATCATTGGCGGAGAAACGACTAAATCAATCGTAACGGTTGCAGACACAGAAAAGTGCGATTTGATTATAATGGGTTCGAAAGGAAAATCGGACCTTGAAGGTTTACTCGTAGGAAGCGTCACGCATAAAATTCTAAACACCGCACGCTGCCCTGTAATGATAATTAAGTAGACACCTTTCTTTAAGAATCAGGTTGTAATTAAATATAATTTATTTTAAACTGACACTAGTATTCTACGTAACTTAAATCTCTAGTTTGAATTTATTATATTTCTTAACCGATAGGGAGAGGTGCATGCGGCTTTTGACACGATCTGACTTTGACGGTTTAGCTTGCGCAGTCCTTCTGACTGATATCGGAATTATGGATAACTGGATATTTATTCATCCTAAAGATGTTCAGGATGGTAAGTACCCGGGAGATCCAAACGATATAGTTGCAAACGTACCGTATATTAAAGGTTGCGGATATTGGTTTGACCATCATTCCAGTGAAGATGAAAGACTTGGAATGGACCTTGATTACAAAGGAATGTCCAGAAAAGCCAAAAGTGCCGCACGAGTCATATGGGAATACTTCGGAGGACACGATAAATTCGGCGATAAATTCGATGAAATGCTACATTACGTCGATAAGGTTGATAGCGGTGACCTGACAGCGGAAGAAATCAAAAATCCAACAGGATGGATTCTGTTAGGGTTCATTATGGATCCTCGAACAGGGCTGGGACGTTACAGACACTTCAATATAAGTAACTATAAATTAATGGAAAACTTGATCGACTACTGTAGATCTCTTAATATTACCGAAATTCTTGAACTGCCTGATATTAAAGAAAGGATAGCTCTTTACCTTGAAAGAGACTTACAATTCCGAGATATGCTAAAAAGACATACTGAAGTGTTCGTAAACGTTTTGGTCCTAGACCTTCGTGAGCAGGAAGAAATTTATCCAGGTAACAGATTTACTATCTATTCTATGTATCCTCAATGCGATGTAAGTATTCAAATTATGTGGGGTAAACAGAAACAAAACACAGTTTTCTCTGTCGGACACAGTATTATTAAACGCACCTGCACAGTAGATGTCGGCAGCACCCTTTTAGAGTATGGCGGTGGTGGCCACAAGCAAGTCGGCACCTGCCAAGTTCCACATGAACAAGCTGATGCAATTCTCGGAGAGCTGGTCGCAAAATTAATAAACAAATGACCACAATAAATTAATTTTATAAAGAGCCGTCATTAATGACAGCTCTTTTTTTAGCCTTTGTGTTTATCTAAGATTGACAAGTTTGTCCTTTTGTTAATAATAAATAGACATCGTTCAAACACAGAAACCAATTATGAGAACCTTTACTCCACATGAGCTATATAAAAAATACTGTTTTTTTTTCACCGGAACTAAATAAGAAGACAGCTCTCCCATTTTTCCTATCGGAAGTAGCCGCGGGATTCCCTTCCCCTGCCGACGATTATATCGACAAAAAAATGGATTTAAATGAGCATCTTATAAACCACCCCACTGCAACTTTTTTCGTCCGAGCATATGGTGATTCTATGCGGGATGCTAATATTAAATCAGGAGATATATTAATTGTAGATAGGGCGTTGGATGCAACTAATAATTCCATAGTAATTGCAGTATATAATGGTGAATTAACAGTAAAAAGGTTAAAAAATACTGGGGAGAAGCTGTTCCTCATGCCGGAAAATGAAGACTACCCTGCTCTGGAAGTAACAGAAGAAACCTCTTTCGAAATATGGGGAGTTGTAACCTATATAATTCACAAAGCTTAACTATGAAAATTTTAGCTCTAGTTGATTGTAATAATTTCTATGTTTCATGTGAGCGACTTTTTGCGCCTTCCGTACAAAATACTCCGGTTGTAGTTCTATCTAACAATGACGGTTGTGTCATATCCCGTTCGCAGGAAGCAAAAGATATAGGAATTCCAATGTGTGCCCCTGCATTCAAATACAAATCTTTTTTTGAAAAACATGGAGTGCACGTATTTTCCTCAAATTACGAACTATACGGAGACCTTTCAAAACGGGTTGTTGAGACACTCGCAACTTTTTCTCCCGCGATGGAAGTCTATTCTATAGATGAATCATTTTTAGAATTCGCTGATGCTGATTTGGATAATTTAAATGAAATCGGACAAAAAATACGCCGCAAGGTTCTTAAATGGACAGGAATTCCCGTATCTGTTGGATTCGGAATAACCAAAACTCTTGCCAAGACGGCGAATAGGTTTGCTAAAAAAGAGAAATGGACAAATGGCGTTTTCGCACTGTCTAATACTCATAAAAACGATAAATTTCTCCAACAAATTCCAATAAATGATATTTGGGGAATAGGTAGAAAAAATAGTAAGAAATTAACAGACCGTAACATTCTTACCGCGTATCTTTTCAAAGAACTTCCGGATTTGTGGATTCGAAATAATTTAACGGTTACAGGGCTACAGACAGCAATGGAGTTACGTGGAGTTACATGCTTCCCTTTGGATGAGTACCAGTCAACGAAAAAAACAATTGTGACCTCAAGATCCTTTGGCAAACCAGTCTCCAGTCTACCAGAACTTGAAGAATCAGTGGCGTCATATATGACCAGAGCAGCTGAGAAACTGCGAAGTCAACAATCGCTTGCCAAAGGAGTAATGATATATATTGAGACCAACCCACACAACTCTCTTCCGCAATATTCAAATAGCGCAAAAATAGCGCTACAAGTAGCAACGGACTACACGCCGGAACTCATTTCAGTAGCCCTAACCCTCCTTAGATCAATTTACAAATCAGGATATAAGTTTAAAAAAACAGGGGTAATTCTGCTGGATATTATCAATAAATATAACAGACAGGCAAATCTTCTGGAACTTACCCATGAGTCACAAACAGAAAAAAAAGACAACCTGATGAAAATACTTGATGCAGCTAACAGCAGATTCGGCAAAGGAATTTTAAGTTATGCTTCGGAAGGAACTAACAAACCTTGGCAAATGACTAGAAATTTTAAATCAAAAAATTATACTACATGCTGGGCAGAACTAGTTAAAATAAAATAATATGATATATCCACTCTGTACACCTGCTACATCTAACCAAAACTAGCACGTAATTTAATCATTATTATGTTCCTGCCATATGCTTAAACTTGCTCATTCCAAAAGATTAGGGCATTATCGAATAAGAAGCGAAAAACAACTAAACCCATTTTTCGTACAAAAGGAACAGCCACATATTATGATGAATAATTCCTCAAATAGACTACTGAAAACAGTCACACTTATGGGAACATCCCTAGTTCTTACACTCCTGATTACAGGATGCGGGACAAAAGAAGAAGCCGCAGGCCTTCATCAGACTGGAACTGTAGCATTCATGCTTAACTGTGATGAAGCCGCTGCGACATATTTTAAGAAAGCTATTGATGCTAACCCTGAATACGGCCCAAGTTACATAATGCTTGGCGACTGCTACCTGCGCGAGAATAAACCTCAAGAAGCCGTTGATGTAATTCTTAAAGGATTTCAATTTAAAATTGATAAAGGGCAGCAAAGACTGGCGCATAGAAAACTTGCCCGGGCTTATAAAGAACTCGGACAGCCTGAAAAGGCTCTTGAGCAGATTACTATCTATACAAGAATGTCTGTGTACCAGGAAAAATTCGACCCACAAAAATTAAACGAAACTGAAGAATTTGTCTCAGAATTAAAACTTCCTGAGGGCCACGAAGTAGTTTCAGTTTCTAAGATAATGGACGACACTATTAAAGCCAGAGAAAGTTCTAGAAATGCTACAAAAAATGAATCAAGCCTATTAGATATGCTAAATATTTTGTAATATTTTTTAAAATCAAGTAAAAAGACCCCGCATTTAAAAAAAATGCGGGATTTTTTTTAAGAAAAAATCAATCCACCATAATTTATCATATAAATATAAATTAATCAGAGTATTAATGGCAAAACAACCACTCCAAGACATTTTTACCAATTTGACGACAGGCTGTCTTTGTTTTATCAGATCAACCTATACTAAATTAGTATGGTGATATTTACGTAGATAGAAACTGTCCAAAAAACAGGCAACCATTTAAATTTAAAACGTTTTTACACTATACATTTGTTCACAAGCCCTAATTATTACAAACCTCAACCTAAATAAAAATATACCTTCATAGGCGTTAATTTCATTTAACTTGACAGGTTTCTCATTTGGCTTAAAAAGATTGCGTATTTTTAAATAATTAATTTATTCACCGTAATATATCGAACTAACTCGCAAGACTCAGGAGAGTCGTTTTGAAATCTCAAAAACACAAAATACTAATTGCTAACCGAGGTGAGATTGCCGTGCGTATTATGCAGGCATGTAAAGATCTCAATATCGATTTTGTTAGCGTATACACGGCTGAGGATAAAGATTCAGGACACGTCACCCTTGCAAGAGAACTCGGCGGCGAAGAATCAATTTATAAGATTAGATCCTATAACGATGCCGGAGACATTTTTTCTGTTGCTGATGAAACACTTTGTACAGCCGTTCATCCCGGCTACGGTTTTTTCTCTGAAAATTACCGTTTTGCACGCAGAGTAACAGAAAGGGATCGTCCAATGATTTTCGTTGGTCCTTCTTGGAAAGTTATTCGCGACCTTGGTGATAAAATTAACACCAAGCGCTTAGCCAGAAAACTTGAAGTACCGACAATCCCAGGATCTGACCGTGCTATTTATGATGAACTTGAAGCAGAAGAAATTGCTTCTAATTTATTTGAATTTCAAGAGAAACAAGGTGTTAAGTACCCTGTAGTTCTTGTCAAAGCATCAGCTGGCGGCGGCGGAATGGGAATCGACGAAGTATACAGTCTCGAAGAATTCCGACATGTTTACCGTCAAATTAGAAACTACTCACTGCGTACCTTTAATGATGAAGGGGTGCTGATAGAACAGCGCATATTCAACTTTAACCATCTTGAAGTGCAGATCGTTTCTGAAAAATCCGGTAAAAAACATATTCACTTCGGCACCAGAAACTGCTCAGTACAGAGTCCTGGCAGACAAAAGCGAATTGAGGTCGCCCCTGGATTCTTCCCGGAAGGCATGACTTATTCATTTGACGCTCAAAAAGTTCTTGATGATATTGTTGCACATTCACTGAGTATGGCGAATGAAATCGACTACGACAGTGTCGGAACATGGGAATGGATTGTAACTCCGAAAGGAGCTCCATTTCTAATGGAAGTAAACACTCGTATTCAGGTTGAAAACGGTGTTTCAGCTCAAATCTCAAGCATTAAGGGCAACTCAGATGTGAACCTGATCAAAGAACAGATTAGGCTTTCACTCGGTGAAGAAATCGGCTACACGCAGGATGACATAAAACTTAACGGTGTCGGAATCGAGTATAGAATCATCGCAGAAGATACTGACAATAAGTTTGCACCATGGGCTGGAGAAATTGAAAAGCTTCATTGGAAAGAACATCCGTGGCTTAAAGTCCATACTCATATTCCTACACAACACCCCTATCAGATCCCTACTGAATTCGACCCGAACTTAGCTCTGGCCATTATTTGGGGGAAAGATTTGGAAGAAGCCAAAAAACGCGGACACGAGTTCCTGAACGAATTTGTGCTTGAAGGAAAGGACAACAAAAACATTTCACTTAAGTCCAACCTAAAGTTTCTGGCTAAAAAAACAAACAATCTACTGGAATTTTAATTATACATTATGGATATAGAAAAAAAACTGGATGGATTAATCAAGCGGGTTCAGTATGCGCGCGACATTCTCGGTGACACCGAAGACAGACGCCTTACAGCCTTTGCTCGGAAACTTGACACCTTCCTAGACCGAAATATCAACCTAACTCAGGCAGAACTGTGGGATAAACTTAACACTGTCAGCGAAAGCCTCGCTGTTTTGGAAAAGGATATTGATAATACCCTAACTCCCATGGACAAAGTCCGTATCGTTCGTCATTCTGAAAGAATATGTCTCAAAGATATTCTTGAAAATGTTTATGACAACTACACGGTTGTCGGCGGCAAGGATGACATGAGCATAGACCCAGGTATGGTCATTGCGCGCGCCTATCTAGCTAGAAGAATAGGCAAAAAAGTGCATAACCAGCCTGTTATGGTTGTAGGACAGGAAAAAGGTCACGGGCAAGAATTCCGTAACGGCGGCTGTATCAAACCATGGGGAAATGCCAACGCTCTGCGCTATATGAAAGTCGCAGCACGTGAAAATATCCCTATCCATACATATGTATTCACTCCGGGTTCCTATCCGATTGAAGATTATCCCGGTGCAGCTCAACAGATCGCCGAAAACATTTACGAAATGTGCGGACTTGAAGTTCCTGTAATCTCCGTTATTTCTGAAGGTGGATCAGGCGGAGCAGAAGCCATTGCTATGGCGGATAAACGCCTTATGCTTTCACACGGGTACTACTCAGTTATATCTCCAGAAGGAGCTGCTGCAATCGAAGGAAGACTTCGCGGTGGCCAGCGAGCTCCGGCTGAACTGATTAACTCTTGTGCTAAACATCAATGCATTACTGCTGCAGACAACCTCAAATTCGGTTATATCGACAGCATTATTCATGAGCCTCCATTAGGTTCACGCCCTGAGCATTTTGATTTTTATAAAACTGTAAGAGCTGAAGTGATCAGAGCAACTGATGAAGTTGTTTTGAGCGTAAAAGGCCTTAGCCCGTTTCGTGGCGCAGCCATCAAAAACCGTAATAAAAAAGAACTGACAGATGAATCTGTATTTGTACGCTGGTCTATCAATTCAAATGAAAAAGACCGCTTACTGTGGAAAAGATATAAAAAATATCGTCGCATGGCTCAAGACGCCTACGAGGATAAGAGAACTCTGGTAGAAAAAATCAATTCTGCGAAAGTAGATGCTATGGCTGCTGCTTATTCCACGGTTAGGTATGATTTAATAAAAAAATACCAATCCAAACTTCAAAGAATTGTTGAAGAAACTAAAGATGAGCTTCATGTCATAACTAATAAAGTTGACCGACTGAAACAACGAGTTATAGGCAAAACCGGATTTTCTACAAAGGAAAATTCTGAAGTAGAATTTGCTTTAACAAAGCTTTCTGCACAGAAAGATGAAGATATTCCACCAGCTGATTATAGACACTTTATTAGCCCCAGAGCTTCAGAAGACAGAGAAATAACCTGCCCTAATGCTGAAGAGAACGGATGCCTTGAAATATGGGCACGTGACCTCTTTGACGAATTTGGCGGAGTGTGTCCTACATGCGGACATCACTTCCCCATGGAATACAGGTGGTATCTTGCCAATGTATTTGACTGGGGAACTGTGCGCGAATTTAACAAATCAATTTGTGCAATCAATCCAACGAACTTCCCTAACTATCAGCAAAGGTTAGACGCGGCGAAGGAAAAAACTGGTCTGCAGAGCGGATGCATAACTTTTGAAGGCCATATTAAACACACAAAAGTCACCTGCGCTACACTTGTCGCCCCTTTTAGAGGCGGGTCAGTCGGAGCTGCAGAAGGTGAAAAGTTTATTCGCGCTCTCGAACTTGCAGGCAAAAAAAGATATCCATTTCTGGCATATGTTCACGGAACTGCCGGAATCAGAATTCAGGAAGGAACAAACGGACTGATTCAAATGCCGCGCTGTACTCTTGCTGTACGCCGTTACATTGAATCAGGCGGACTTTATATCGTTTTATATGATACAAACTCCTACGCAGGACCTGTAGCAAGTTTCCTAGGCTGTTCTCCATATCAGTACGCTGTACGATCATCACGTCTCGGCTTTGCGGGCCCCGGAGTTATCAAAGAAACTACTGGACTCGACATTCCACCGGACTACCACTCAGCTTACAATGCCCTTTCTCGCGGTCATATTCAGGATATTTGGGATCGCAGAGATATTCGCAGAAATCTGCATCAGGCATTCCTAACCGTTGGCGGAAGAAACCTGTATTACAGGTAGTAAGCAATCTTACACAAAACGGAAAAAGCCTCTTTCTGGTAAGCAGAAAGAGGCTTTTTTTTATTATTAAAAAAAATGATCAGTTAAAAGAAATCAGGATCGATTGCAGCATGCCCGTTTGCAAGCATAGTTTTGTAAAACCTGACTAATTTTTCATCTACAGGAACAATTGGAAAGTTTTTATGGCACGAATCACATTGAACCATAACAGGTTGCGTTGGAGCAATAAACGGTACAGATCTCTCACAAAAAGGACAAGGATATAGAAAAATTATCTCCATACCACTTGGGCGGACAGGAGATAACGGCTTTCCTGATTCAGACATTTATTAACTCTCGATAAGATTTTTTCCGGTCATTTCCTTAGGAACAGAAATGCCCATTACATTCAAAATAGACGGGGCAATATCACACAAAGCTCCAGCAACAGGAGTTCTGTCTTTAAACACGTCACCGATGAAAACTAATGGAACTTCATTCAAACTGTGAGCAGTCTGCGGTCCACCGCTTGCGTCAATCATCTCTTCAGCATTACCATGATCCGCAGTCAGAAATATCTGACCGCCTAATTTTTCAACAGCAGAAATAATTTTCCCCACACAGGCATCAACAGCCTCACAGGCTGCTATCGCCGCAGGAATTATTCCTGAATGACCTACCATGTCTAAGTTTGCAAGGTTGCAGATACATAAAGAATAATCCGGTAAGGCCTTAACCAGTTTGTCTGTTACTTCTTCGGCGCTCATCTGAGGTTTTTGATCATAAGTAGCAACTTCACGAGGAGAAGGAACAAGAAGTCTATCTTCGTTAGAAAAAGGTTCTTCCCTTCCGCCATTCATAAAATATGTGACATGCGCATATTTTTCCGTTTCTGCAATTCTAAGCTGTTTAAGCCCAGCATTAGAAACAACTTCCCCGATCGGATTGATTATATCCTGCGGAGGAAAAGCTGTCGGAAAATCAAAATCACTTTCATAGCGTGTCATGGTCACGAAGTCACAAAAAGCAGGAACGATAGGACGTTCAAAATCTGAAAAAATTTCATCGCATAGGATTCTGCACATCTGACGAGCGCGATCCGCTCTGAAATTGAAAAAGAATACTCCGTCTTCATCACGCAAAAGCCCATCAACGTCAGTTAATACACGAGGCTTAATAAATTCATCGGTTTCCCCCGCAGCGTATGCATCTTCTATAGCTTTCACAGGATCAGATGCGACCACACCTTCACCAAGCACTAATGCGCGATACGATAGCTCATTTCGCTCATAATGTTTATCGCGGTCCATCGAATAATATCTGCCGGAAATGGTCGCAACCTTACCGATTCCTATTTCAGCCATTTTGTCTACAAGCTTCTGCATGTATTCTTTGCCCTTAGTAGGAGAAGTGTCACGTCCATCCATAAATGCATGGACAAATACTTCCCGAATTCCGGCATCCTTAGCAACTTGAAGCAATGCAAAAAGATGATTGATATGTGAATGCACTCCACCGTCTGAAAGCAGCCCCATAAAATGAAGACACCCATCGGAAGTTTTCACATTATCAATTAAATCACATATGGCATCATTCTTTGCAAATGTATCTTTTTCAATATCAATATCAATTCTAGTCATGTCCTGATAAACAACACGCCCTGCTCCGATATTAGTATGCCCGACCTCGGAGTTTCCCATAAAACCGTCAGGTAACCCGACAGCTCTACCGGAACACTTAAGGTGAGTATTAGGACAACTCTTAAAAAGACCGTCCAAAATCGGAGTATTGGCAAGCTGTACAGCGTTACCTTTACTTTTCGGAGCTATTCCCCATCCATCTAGAATAAGGAGAACTGTGGGAGAACCGGGTTGCTTTAACATGATATAGACCTCAAAGCGGCGGCACGTGGCTACCGGTTAATATCCAACTCTACTCTTTTTCCTTCAGACCATAAACCTTCAACATTATAAAAACCGCGATTATCTTCCTGAAAAATATGAATGATAATATCGTTCAAATCCAGAAGAATCCAATCTCCGGTCTGATAGCCTTCCATTCCGAGATATTCAATGTTCCCAGCTGCAAGCTTCTCAAGAGTGTTATCTGCCAGAGACTGAGCATGACGAACACCTTTAGCACTAACAACCATCACGATTTCTGAAATCGGACAAATTCCTGTTACATCAATGGCGACAACATCTATTGCCTGCTTTTCATCCAGCCATTCTGTAATAAGCTGAAGCTTGTCCTTGGTCTCAATCTCTTTGAATTTTTTACTTTTAGTTTTCATTCTTTTTTATTTATAAACTCGGCGTTCCCCATTAAAGTAGGAACCGCACTTTGAATAAACTGTGATAAACGGGATATAGGATTTTAAAACCCCTGTGCGATATTCATCCATCATGAATAATCAGACCCAGTCCCACTCGCAGTGTTTAACGTACAATATGATTATATAGAGAATTTATGCACAGTACGCAATCAATACCATCAATCATTTTTCATTCATATACAAAATAATTAAATTTTACCTTCAAAATGAAGAAAATTGATATTTAAAGATTCAAACTTGACTGCCAGTAACTAGCTATGAGATATAAACAAACAGGCTTAATCACAGTTGATTTCATTATGATTTACTATTGGAATAAGCACAAATTGTACTTTCAGAGCCATCGGTTCCTTCCTTTGGCTCTTTTTTTCACCTATATATCCTCTTATTACCAATAAATAAGCTGGACAGGAGGCAATTAATGATCTTCGATATAGATAAAGAAACAATGCCTAGAGAAGAATTGGAAGCACTTCAACTCAAACGCCTTAAACAGCTTTGCGAACGAGTTTACGCTAATGTACCATTTTACAAAAATAAGTTTAAAGAACTTGGCATTACCCCTGAAGACATCAAATCTCTTTCAGATATAAAAAAACTTCCGTTTACAGAAAAACAAGATCTTCGTAATCATTATCCTTACGGCCTCTTCGCAGTTTCTCGTGAAAATATTGTGAGAATTCATTCCTCTTCCGGTACAACCGGAAAAGCTACTGTCGTAGGTTACACCAAACGGGACATCACAAACTGGGCTGGTATGATGGCCCGCTCGTTTGCAATGGCCGGACTAACTCCCGAAGATTGCATTCATAACGCATACGGCTACGGTTTATTTACAGGTGGGCTGGGAGCACATTACGGAGCAGAAGCTCTCGGTGCTACAATCCTTCCGGTTTCAGGCGGAGGAACAAGACGACAGGTAATGCTTTTAAAAGATTTCGGGTCAACGGGTATTTGCTGTACTCCATCGTATGCTCTTTTCCTGCATGAAACCGGAAAAGAAATGGGCGTTGATTTCAGAGAATTACCACTCAAAGTAGGTATTTTTGGAGCCGAGCCGTGGACAGAAGCCATGCGCCGCGAAATTGAAGACAAATTAACCATCAAAGCTCTCGATATTTACGGTCTATCTGAAATTATGGGACCAGGTGTTGCAATGGAATGTGCTGAAGCACAGGACGGCCTGCATATCATGGAAGATCATTTCCTACCCGAAATAATCAATCCTGAAACAGGTGAGCCTGCCCAGCCCGGTGAAGTCGGTGAACTAGTTATCACTACCCTCACAAAAGAAGGTATTCCACTTATCCGTTACCGCACACGTGACCTAACGAAAATTAACTATACTCCTTGCCGCTGTGGAAGAACTCTTGCACGAATGCAGCGCGTGACAGGCAGAAGCGATGACATGCTTATTATTCGTGGTGTCAACGTCTTCCCTTCACAGATCGAATCCATTCTCATTGAAACAGATGGAGTGTCTCCACACTATCTGCTGGAAATTCATAGAGAAGGAAACCTTGATATTTTAACTGTTAAAGTTGAAATTGCAGGAACCTCTTTCTCTGATGAAATTAAAAATTTACAGTCCCTTGAAAGAAAGATACAAAGAAATATTAAAGAGTTCCTTGGCGTAACAGCTTATATTAAACTGGTTGAACCCAAATCTATTGAACGTTCAGTCGGTAAAGCCAAAAGAATTCTCGACCTTCGCAACCAGAACCAATAACTGAACTAGCTAAAAGCGAGGTGCACTATGAAATGTGATCAACTCTCTATATTCCTTGAAAATCGTTCCGGAAGACTTGCAGAAGTTACAAGACTCCTTAGCGAAGCCAAAGTTAATATCCGCGCTCTTTCTCTCGCCGACACTTCAGACTTCGGAATCTTAAGACTAATAGTTTCTGACTTTGATAAAGCCCAGACAACTTTAAAAGATGCCGGGTTTACTGTGGGTAAAACAACTGTTGTCGCAGTCATTGTCGGCGATCAGCCTGGAGGACTTCACAACCTTCTGGAGATGCTGAGAAATGCAAGTATTAATGTTGAATACATGTACGCATTTGTTCAACAAAGCGGAGACCACGCTGTTATTATTTTCCGTTTTGATCGCACAGATCAGGCGATTGAGCTACTAACAGAGCATAAAATAAAAATGATCCCCAGCGATAAACTTTCTAAGTTGTAACAATCAACTTTAAAGTCTGAACTTATATTTATTTAAAAGGTCGGGTATAAACTCGACCTTTTTCTTGTCTGCAGATAATCAATTGAAAATCTCAAAAGTAACTACCTACTTCAATGCAATTTTGCATGCTAATGTATGAAAACTTGTAGAAAAGTATTTGGTTTTAACTTATCTTTCCAAAATGAAAACTAATGAAATAATCAACAAAAAATGGCTGAAATCCATGGCATCCACTAAAAAAGAGTTTTTAAAAAAACTTTTTGCAGTATTCCTTCGTGACGAACCAGCCAGAGTAATACAAATCAGAGAAGCCCTAGAAAGCGGCAAAATGGATGACCTGAAGTATCTTGCTCACTCATTAAAAGGTGCCGCAGCAACCATGGGCGCCGATAGAGTCAGGGAGGCCTGTCTTCATCTTGAACATAGTGCACGAGACGGTAATACCGAGCAAGCATGCAAAGACATGTTCGTCATAGAAGATGAAATGAAATCAGTTTATAAATTTATGGCTGAATTTCTCCAGTAATCAATTTCCCTCTACAGCTTAACTCCAGTGCCTATTGTAACAACTAGATCTTCAGGTATTTTAAAATAATCTACAGGATTATTTGAAATTGAACTTAAAAGAATAAACAATTTCCGTTTAAGTTTATTGTCATCACGCTCCGGATTATACTTTATAAAAACCTTCCCTACATAGTAATTACATTCATCTTGGCTGACAGCTATCTGATTCCACGCCTGAAAAATGGCTACCGGCACATTAGGTTTTTCCATAAAACCATATGAAACTGTTACCCACGAGATATTATTCTTAAGTTTTTTGACAGAAATTCGCTTACCTGAATCAACATAAGGCTCATTTTGTGTCTCTACCTGCAAAAAAACTAATTTTTCTGGAACGACTTTATTTCTTCTCAGGTGTTGTAAAAAAGCAAGTGGAATAAAATTAGAAGCTGTTAGGAATACAGCCTCTCCTGGAATTTTAGCAAGCATATGTTTTTCTATTTCAGACTCAAGATCAGTAATGCGCAACCCTTTATCCATAATATGACCATATACTTCTTTCCGGCCCCACAACCACACATACATTATGTAAGCTACAATAGCAGCGAGTAGAATTGGAAACCAACCTCCGCCACTAATTTTTGTAAAATTGACAATTAAAAAGCCTAAGTCAAAGCATGCAAAAAAACTAATCAGCAACAGTGAAAGGACAATATTCCACTTTTTAATATTCCTTAGATAGAACCAGAAAAGATATGTAGTAATAACCATAGTTCCGGTAATTGCTATCCCGTATGCTCCGGCAAGCTCTTCTGAATGTTTGAAAGAAACCACTAAAAAGATACTGAGCGCAGCCATAATCCAGTTAATGGATGATACATAAACCTGCCCGGAATTAAGCTCTGATGTTTGAAAAATGCGTATGCGCGGTATAAAACCCAGATGAACAGCCTGAGAAGTCAATGAAAAAGCACCTGATATAATAGCCTGTGAGGCAATTATCGCAGCCATTGTGGCAAGTCCGACAATCGGAAAAATTATTGCTTTTGGGAATAAGCTAAAAAAGGGATAAGCTATCAACTTTGGATTATTTATTAACAGTGCACCCTGCCCTAAATAATTTAGCAAAAGACTAGGCAATGCCACAAAATACCATGCTAAAGTAATGGGTTTTCGTCCGAAATGTCCCATATCAGCAAATAAAGCCTCTCCTCCGGTAACACATAAAACAACCGCCCCGAGAACAAGTGTTCCGGCAAGACCATTCTCGGTAAAGAACCTGACCCCGTGTAACGGACTGAAAGCTTCTAATACTATTGGATTATCCAGCATTGAAAGAGCTCCGAAAAATCCCATAACCGCAAACCAAACCATCATTATGGGCCCAAACAAACGCCCTATTTTATCAGTTCCGCTACTCTGAAAAGCAAATAGAACAAGAAGAATGACACATGAAATTAAAGTTATATAATCGTGAGCTAAGGTGGTTGCGACATCAAGTCCCTCAATGGCTGAAAGTACAGAAATAGCCGGAGTAATAACACCGTCACCATAGAGCAAGGCTCCGCCGATCAAAGAGGAAATAAGCATAACAGATGCGGTCTTAGTACCTTTACTTTGTCTTACCAACTCATAAAGAGCAAAGATTCCACCTTCGCCTTTATTATCTGCAGCCATTACAAAGGTTACATATTTAAGACTGATCACCACAAAAAGCGACCAGATAATAAGCGATAGTACCCCAAGTACATTAGCTTGGGTTAGTGGAATGGCGTGATACCCGCTAAAACATGCTTTTAAAGCGTAAAGTGGGCTTGTTCCGATATCACCGAAAACAACCCCTAAGGCTCCTAACGACAGCGCAATATTACGTGAAGATTTTTTATTTTCAGTCATGACTTGTAACTTTAGCTGTTCAAGCTAAAACTTAAAGTGTTAATTTAACTTTAGCAAAAAATAAAATTTACAACCTGAATTAATTAATAAAAAAAGGTCGTACCGAATAAACCGATACGACCTAATAACCTTTTACACTACTTTCAGCTACAAAATTTAGTTTGATTGTAGTGGATATAATACAACTTAAAAAATATCAGCCATATTATAGACTTTGCCGGGAGTCTGGGTAGCAAGCCATGACGCAGCTCTTAATGCACCTTGTGCGAAAGTATCGCGGGAGTGCGCACGATGAGTAACTTCAATCCGTTCCCCAGGACCAAAGAAATAAGCAGTATGATCGCCTACAACATCTCCACCGCGAACAGCCATTACGCCCATTTCGTCCTTTGTTCTTGCGCCGACAATACCGTCACGTCCATGCTTTTTAATTTCATCATAAACAAGACCTCTGGCTTCTGCCATGCACTCAGCCAGTTTAAGAGCTGTTCCGCTTGGTGAGTCAACCTTTTTATTATGATGAATTTCGGTCATTTCAAGATCATAATCAGATCCCAGCATACGTACAAGTTCCGGCAAAATTTTCAGCAGAACATTTACACCGACACTCATATTAGGAGCAAGGAATACAGGAATTTTCTTTGCGTATTCGTCGACTTTCGCCAGATCTTCAGCTGTCATACCTGTAGTTCCAATTACAACCGGATTGCCGGTAATGGAAGCAGTCTCAAGCAATTTTAAAGTTGCCGCAGGAGCTGTAAAGTCGATAATAACCGCGCCCGGAACTTTAACCAGAACTTCTTCAGGAGAAGTCCCGCAGACACACCCTAAGGTATCAAGACCTTTTTCACATCCTGAACGTTCCATTACAGCCGCGAGCTTAAACTCATCACTTTCCTGAACAAGACGCACCAATGATGCACCCATCCGGCCTTTTGCTCCGATAATTACTATGTCAGTCATTTTTGTGCTCCTAAAATTTCGATTCTACTCTGAACCATTTAATTGCTTATATTAAACAAAGAAAAATTAATTTCGTAATAAAAATCAATCGTTGCTGACTATATCCATAAATTCACTTTCGGTCATAACCGTAACACCCTTGGCTTTGGCGGCTTCCATCTTCTTATCACCTACGTTGCTTCCACAAACAAGAAAATCAGTCTTTCCGGTAACAGATGTCTGCACGTTGGCTCCAAGTCTTCGAGCCATAGCTTGCATGTCCTCACGAGAGCCTTGAACCATCTTGCCTGTAAAGACTATTCCTTTACTACTTACGGGGCTTTCAACGCTTTTTGTTTCACTTTCAAGCGGCGTACGGCGTAAATTAAAATTGAATTCAAGCATATGCAAAATGGTTTCTTTAATAGCTTCAATCCCAGCAGTAACAGAATAGCTGGTAATGGCTCCGAAACCATGGATTTCAGCAAGGTCAGCCTGTTTTACAGAAATAATATTTTCAAGCTTAAAATGACCAAGTAACTTGCGGCTATCAGCTTTTCCAAGGTCAGGTATACCAAATGCGGCTAGGAATCTCCAATCATCAGTTTCTTTAGTACGGCTGATATAGATCGCTTCTGCCAGATTAGAAGATTGAACAGGACCAAAACCCAGTTTAACGAAATCTTCTTCACCCATTGTGTAAACAGACTCAAGAGAACTACGCCCGGCTGTTACAAGTCTGGCAATAGTTTTTTTACCAAACCAATCAGCATTTCCAAGCGTTTTAAACCAATATTCAAGACGCTGTTCCGCTCTGGCCGAACAGTTAAAATCAGGGCATTTCAAAAAATCATTCTGCCAAAAAAGTTTAGCATTACACGAAGGGCAATTTGTTGGAAGCTCTACAAAAACAGCAGGTTTGATAACTTCTTCAAGCTTCGGAATAACTTCACCGCTGCGAATAATTCGAATCACTGCGCCTTTACCTATGGAGTGATCCCTTAACATTCCAGCATTATGAGCCGTAACGTTGCTGATTGTTGCGCCTGAAACCGAAACAGGCTCTACCTCCATAACAGGTGTAACAGCTCCCATACGACCAACCTGCCAGCGAATATCGTTAACAGTGGTTACAGCAGACTCCCCCTTCTTTTTAATGGCAATCTGCCATCTATAGTGATGAGCGGTAGACCCAAGGACTTCCTGCAACCGTACGTCAGTGACTTCGGCAACCATTCCGTCAAGCGGATAGCCTGCCTGTTCCCATAACTCATCTGTAATCTTCCAGACATTACGGACAAGCTCTTTACCATCAACAACTTTTTTGGGCAGTGTGCTGTAAGGAACAAAGCGGATAGCTTCGTCCTGTAAAGCCTGTTTTGAAGCTTCATTTACGTTATCAGAAGTAATAATACCGACAACCATATTGCGCGGGTGTTCGAAAATATCTGAAAGATGTTCGTCAAAATAATCCTGACTGCACACGATTTCACCAACGCCCTGCCCACGTCCGCCTACCGCAATTACGCCTTTGGCAAATGCACTAGAAATTTCGTATCCGACTTCACCATTACCGCGTGTAGCAAAAATCTTCCCATCATCACGAGCAGCAAGACCATCAAGTTTAGGAGTAACTCTATATTCAATTTTTTGAATACCAAGCGATTTAGCTTCCTTCTCAACTCTTTGGACAAACCTTTCAAGCTCTTCAACTGTATAAGCTTTTTCTGTTGATAGCATCGGTTTAGGATGCCTAATTTCAACCTTATTGCTAAAATTTTCAGGTTCTACTTTCGTAAGATAGGGGTGCTCAGGAGCAACGTCACGTAATGCCTCAGTTAATTCATCATATCTGGCATCACTTGTAGTAGGCATGCCGCGGCGATAATCGTCATTATGCTTTTCGAGTCTTTTTACAAGCTCTTCAATCTTTTTTTCGTCTGTTTTTTTCACGGTATATTAATATTTGCTGATTATGTTTGATGAGAATTTGAATAGAATAGTATTATTAAATCAATAGTTAAATGAAACCAAAAGAACTTCCTGCGGTTTAACGGAATGAACTTATTCAATCAACTACAAAATCTTCTGAATAGCTGACAGATCAGAAATTTTACCTACAGTCAAAAGAGTATCCCGGGATTCAATAACTTCTTTCGGACCAGGGTTAAAAACCATATCTCCAGTATTTTTCCTAATAGCAATAATGATCAAATTAAAACGAGGACGGATTTGAGATTCTATTAAATCCTGACCAACAAATTCAGATTTATCTGTGACAAAAAGTTCTTCCATTTGCAGATCAATCTTTCCACGTATGGCAATATCAAGAAAGTTTGTAACAGTTGGACGCAGCACAGACTGAGCCATACGTATTCCACCGATTGTATGCGGAAGTACAACCCTGTCTGCTCCGGCAAATTCAAGTCGTGAGATACTGGTCTTATTATTACCGCGTGCAATAATATTAACTTTTGAGCTGAACTGACGAGCAATCAAAGTCACATAAACATTAGCAGCCTCATCTGACAAGGCAGTGATAAGAGACTTCGCTCTATCAAGCCCTGCTAATTTCAATGTTCCATCTTTAGTCGCATCACCTTCAAGACAGGTTATCCCCGCAGCTTCCATTTGAACGATTAGATCTGGATCGCTCTCAATGACAACGAGATCAAGCCCTTCGTTCAAAACTTCTTCAGCTACAATTGCACCGATTCTGCCGTATCCACAGACAATAATATGATTTTTAAATTTTCCGATTGTATTCTGCATTCTGCGTCTCCCGAGAATAGCTTGCAAACGTCCTTCAACTAATAATTGTGAAAAAGCTCCGATCAAATAAGCAAAACCACCGACTCCGCCGAGAATTAACAGCGAGGTCATAATTCTTCCGTTTTCAGATAGAGGTAAAACCTCCATAAATCCAACAGTTGATAGAGTAATTACAACCATGTAAAAACTATTTAAAAAATTCCACCCTTCAATCCACATATACCCCAAAATACCACCAATAAAGACCAGCAGCATATAAATACAACCAGCAGCGACCCCCCAGAATATACCGAATTCGCGTCTAAGGTTAAGCATTCTTACATATACGGATTTGGATTTCATTCCTAACTTTCCACAACTTTTCTGGGGTTACCCCAGAGTAATAAGTTTTTCACGTAAACGCTGTATACGATCTCTAAGTTCAGCAGCTTTTTCAAATTCAAGCTCGCCTGCATATTTACGCATTTCTTTTTCAAGTTTACGGACCATTTTTTCAATTTTAACAGGATCAAATCCGAACTCGGAAAGTTCTTCTGCAGCAATCTTAGCTTTTTCATCGGAAATATTAGTAGAATACAGATTTCCGAGCATATTATCCAGTGATTTACGTATTGTTTGCGGAGTTATACCATTCTCAGTGTTGTACTCTATCTGCTTAAGCCGTCTACGTGAAGTTTCATCCATAGCTGTCCGCATAGAGTTGGTAACTCTGTCAGCATAAAGGATTACTAAACCATCTGAGTTACGAGCGGCTCTACCAAAGGTCTGAATCAAAGAACGATTCGATCTCAAAAAACCTTCCTTATCCGCATCAAGTATTGCAACTAAAGAAACTTCAGGAATATCTAGACCTTCTCTAAGCAGATTTATACCAACCAAAGCTGTAAATTCACCGGCACGCAAAGACTGAATAATAGCCATGCGCTCCATAGTATCAATATCAGAATGAAGATACTTAGCATCAACTCCCATCTGATTAAAATACTCTGTCAGATCTTCCGACATTCTTTTAGTAAGAGTCGTGATAAGCACACGTTCATTTCGGCCCTCCCGAACTTTACATTCTGCAAGCAAGTCATCCATTTGCCCTTTTGATGGACGAACTTCAACCACAGGATCAAGCAGACCTGTAGGGCGGATAATTTGTTCAACGACAAGTCCTTGCGCTTTATCAATTTCCCAAGGCCCGGGTGTTGCCGAAACATAAACGGTCTGCCCGACTTTTTCTAAAAATTCATCAAAACAAAGTGGACGATTATCAAGGGCTGAGGGAAGCCTGAATCCAAAATTTACCAGAGTTGTTTTTCTGGAACGATCTCCATTATACATTGCGCCGACCTGCGGTACGGCAATATGTGATTCATCCATAAAAAGTATAAAATCATCCGGGAAATAATGAATCAATGTTGCCGGAGGATCACCCTCTTTACGTCCATCTAAATGACGTGAATAATTTTCAATTCCGCTACAATATCCAACTTCTTCAATCATTTCTAGATCATACATTGTTCTCTGTTCAATACGCTGCGCTTCAACAAATTTGTTCTGCTGTTTATAATTATTAAGCGTATCAAAAAGTTCAACTCGGATATCTTCAACAGCTCTTTCAAGATTATCTTTGTCCGATACAAAGTGACTTGCCGGATAAATAACGGTTTTACGCCTGCGCCCTGTAACTTCACCGGTCAGAGGATCAGTTTCCAAAATAGAATCAATTTCATCGCCAAAAAATTCTATCCTCAAAGCCTGCTCACGGCTGTAGGCAGGAATAATTTCAATGACATCACCACGAACTCTAAATGTTCCGCGATGGAAGTCATAATCATTTCTAACATATTGAACTTCTATCAGCCGATCCATGAGCTTTTCCATAGAAAAATCCTGCCCTTCTTCGATAGGAATTATCATGCGTGCATAGAATTCAGGAGAACCTAGACCGTAGATACACGAAACAGAAGCAACAATGATAACATCACGCCGCGTAAGTAAAGCATGTGTTGCAGAATGCCTGAGTTTATCAATATCATCATTAATCGAGGAATCTTTTTCAATAAAAGTGTCAGAGTGAGGAAGGTATGCTTCCGGTTGGTAATAATCATAATAACTGACAAAGTACTCTACGGCGTTGTGAGGAAACAGAGCTTTAAACTCATTAAAAAGCTGAGCTGCCAACGTTTTATTAGGCGCCATTACAAGTGCCGGACGATTCAGCTCGCTAATAACATTTGCCATGGTAAATGTCTTTCCAGTCCCTGTAGCGCCAAGAAGAACTTGATCTTTAACGCCGTGCCCAAGATTTTCTATAAGTTGCTTCACAGCTTCCGGCTGATCACCTTTTAATGTAAAGTCACTGACAAGCTCAAATTTTGCTGACATACTGATATTTTTCCAGACTTGTATAGTTAAATTAAAAAAGTTATGATAATCAGATTCTTGTACAACTTAAAAGTATTCAAAACACTCATTTTACGAGGTAGTAATGATTCCAATAATTCAAATACAAAATGGCGAAATACCAATTGTTCGCGGCTACGCTGTTTCTATGATCGTTCGCAGTTTTAAAGGACGTCGTGATGTGGAAGTACACCTTTTCAGACCGGAATGGTCACCAAGCGAAGAAGAAAAAATCTCATGGGATAATCTTTTCGGACCGACGGCAATACTGGATGCTGTTCCGAACGCTAAAAAAGATCGCAAAATAGTTATGGAATCCTTTACTCTGGATGAACGCGATCAAGTTATTAACTACCTTAAAGAGCACTACTCTTCAAGGCTGGATTCTATCAACTCAAGCCCGATGGAATTTCCAATCCCTTCCGGACTTCCCCCGCTTTGCTCTATGTCTGAAGGAAAAGATATCGGCCTCATCAAATTTGAAAAAGTTCCCCATTTTAAACTGCCGTTTGCACTTAGAGGATTGTACAATCTCAGTGCGCATCGCCCTCTCGTAGAAACCCGCGAAAACGATAATTAATTAGTTCTATAACATCTAAATAAAAAGAGGATTTCATTTTTTTGAAGTCCTTTTTTTTAAACCTACACCTAGCCTTAACTGCTAAGTTTTTCCGTAATGAGTTCATACTCACCCGGCAAAAAGTCCCAAGTTCCAATCAGTGCAGAATATTCCAAAGAACCCTCAAGCATTACAAGAAAATCATCTCTTAATATTTCTTCTGCTCCAAGCGATTTGAGATGATCGGTTGGTTGTTGGCAATCTATAAAATGAAAATCTCTATTTTCAAGATATCGGACTAAATAAGAAAAACCAATTTTAGATGCATCAGGTTCAAGAAAAAACATAGACTCACCAGAAAAAACTCTGCCGAGTGAAACTCCATATAGCCCGCCTGCAAGTTCTCCATTTTTATTCCAGACCTCAACACTGTGAGCAAATCCGAGTTGATGCAATTCAAAATAAGCATCCACGATTTCCTGCAAAATCCATGTCCCCTCTTGTCCTGGGCGCATTTTAGCTGCACAGTTCGTAATGACTGCTCTAAAATCAACATCAAAAGTAACGCGATATTCTTTCTTTCTGATTTTACGCTTCATCCGTTTTGAAACATGCAACTTATCAAAGTTGAGTATCAGGCGCGGATCAAGTGACCACCAGAGAATAGGGGAGCTTTCATCGTACCACGGAAATATTCCAGCAGCATATGCGGCTAAAAGTCGTTCAGGACGTAAATCTCCACCAACAGCGAGTAGTCCGTCTGGTTCGGCTTCATCAGGGTTAGGGAAAAGCGGTTCTTCAATGAGTCTGTAAACAACCATAAAAATCCCCGAAATTTACTAATTAATATTCTTCAATATAATCTATTATTTAATTATTTCAAGCTGTAAATCAAAGAGGCGAACGCAAAAAACGTCCGCCTCTTAAATTAAATACAAATCAATTGCTCAGCTTTTACCAATACGCTTAATCAAAGTTGTTAATCGCTACCAACGGCTTTAAACTCAAAAGTTAAAACCGCATCTTTTTTCTTATCTTTCTTGGTAGAAATAAGAACCTGACCACCTTTAACAAGCTTACCGAAAAGAATTTCATCAGCAATTTCATCTTTAATGGAAGTCTGAATCAGCCGCGACATAGGACGTGCACCATATGCAGGATCATGCCCCTTCTCCGCAAGCCAGCGTCTGGATTTATCGTCCAGCTTAACAACTATTCGCTGCTCGGAAAGTTGATCATTAAGTTCTTTAATAAACTTATCAACAATCATTTCCATCACATCAATTTTAAGCGAATTAAAGGAAACTATCGCGTCAAGTCTGTTACGAAACTCAGGACTGAACACCTTTTCAATCGCCTTGATTGCGAGGTTCTTATCTTCTGATCCCTGAACCCCTGCTCCAAAACCGATTCCGCTTTTAGTCATTTCACGAGCACCGGCATTTGAAGTCATAAGCAAAACAGTATTTCTGAAATCGGCTTTTCTGCCGTTATTATCCGTAAGCGTTGCATAGTCCATAACCTGCAACAGAATATTGAATACATCAGGGTGCGCCTTTTCAATTTCATCGAAAAGAATAACGCAATGTGGATTCTTACGAACGCCCTCTGTCAGCAAACCACCCTGATCAAAACCTACATATCCAGGAGGAGCTCCTATAAGGCGAGCAACCGCGTGCTTTTCCATATACTCACTCATATCAAAACGCATGAAGTGAATACCCATAATTTCAGCAAGCTGCCTTGAAAGCTCTGTTTTACCGACACCTGTAGGACCGGTAAGCAGAAATGATCCGGTAGGTCGCCCGACCTGCTTCATTCCAGCTCTTGAGCGGAGTATAGCTTTGGCAATAATATCTACAGCGTCATCCTGACCGAACACAACAGACTTGAGGTTAGTATCAAGCTCCTGCAAACGGGTACGGTCAGACATGGTGATCCGCCGTGTCGGGATACGCGCAATTTTTGAAATCACCTTTTCTACATCGGAAACAAGAATCTTATCCCCTTTGCGCTTACGTGGACTTAGACCGTAAAAAGCCCCTGCTTCATCAATTACATCGATAGCTTTATCCGGCAGAAAACGTTCATTAATATGCCTTGCAGCGAGTTCAGCAGCAGCTTTGATTGACGACGGAGAATAGACAACTTTATGATGATCTTCGTAATAAGGCTTAAGCCCTTTGAGAATTTCAATAGTCTCTTCAACTGAAGGCTCAGTAATATCTATTTTCTGGAATCTTCGGGACAAAGCGCGGTCTTTTTCAAAATGATTTTTATATTCTTCATAGGTCGTAGCACCTATACAGCGGACTTCACCGGAAGCCAGAAATGGCTTAAGGATATTTGAAGCATCCATTGATCCACCGCTGACAGCTCCGGCTCCGACGATAGTGTGAATTTCATCCACGAACAAAATTGCTCCGGGAAGATGCTTAATCTGTGCAAGAACTCCTTTCAGACGGGATTCAAAATCACCTCTGTACTTTGTTCCGGCAAGAAGAGCCCCCATATCAAGAGCGAAAACTTCTGTATTTTCAAAAGATCTTGGAACATTCCCCTTGGCAATAGCAAGAGCAAGCCCTTCCGCCATAGCAGTTTTACCCACTCCGGGGTCACCGACAAAAATAGGGTTATTCTTCCGCCTGCGTGAAAGTACCTGCAAAGTTCTTTCGATTTCAGAATCACGCCCAATCAGCGGATCAATTTTGCCGTCTTTAGCCTTCATGGTCAGATTAGTTGCAAACTCTTCCAGTGGAGATTTTTTATCATCTTTACCACTTCCCGGCCTGCCTTGAGGTCTTCCCTGTCCACCTCTATGACCTAAATCATTATCAGGATTTTGCCCCGCACCTGAATTAGGACTGATATTCAGTCCTTCAGTCCAGTCATTTTCATTGCTTAAGGCATGTGAAATATATTCAAGAATATCAAGTCGGCTGACATCATGAGTTTTCATGAAATAGACAGCATACGAGTCCTCTTCTTCGAACATGGCAGCAAGCACATCTCCGACTTCAACAACTTCTTTACCAGCTGCTTTTTTCTGCCATATTGCTTTCTGTAGAACTCTTCGTACACCGAGAGTCTGAATAACTTCTGTGTCGACTCCGTTCGGGAGTGGTTCTAAATTTTCGTCAAAAAACTTTTCAAGCTGGCTCCTGAGCTGTATAAGCTCAGCACCGCAACCAGAAAGAATATCCGCGCCTATTTCTTCTTGAACAATTGCGTACAGCAAATGTTCAAGGGTAAGAAACTCGTGATTTCTGAGCCTGACCTCATTAACAGCAGAAGTTAAAGCTTGTTCAAGGGCTTTGCTAAGCATATATTATCAGACCTCTTCTATTGTACATTTAAGAGGAAAGCCGGCTTGCGTTGCAAGCTGCCTGACCATTTCCACACGAGTTTCTGCTACTTCTGCAGTGTATATACCACAAATTGCGAATCCTTCATTATGAACTTTAAGCATAATCTCAGTTGATTCTTCCTCTGTTTTTCTAAACACTTGCATAAGCACTGCAATAACAAATTCCATAGAAGTATAATCATCGTTATGTAACAACACCTTATACTTTCTAGGTTCTTTAAGCTCATCTTTAAAGACAACATCTGAATCAAATTCTTCATTATATTTAGACATATTTCACTACACAATTAAAATATTTGTTTCTTATCTTAGCTAACAATAAGAACTAATTCACTCTATGTCGAGCACGAAATAGCAAGAAAACGTAATTATGAATTATAATCTGACATAATTTATACATTTAATATTCCAAATCTTCCAACTCTTCAGAGCTGAATACAAAATTTTCATCCACTTCAAGCCCGACTTCCACACGGTAAGCCCTATTCAATTCATGATACGTTTTTTTACTGGCAGAGGCTTTATCAAGTCCGAGTTTCTCTGCACATGCCAGAATTAAGCTTTCCGAGCCTTCAATTTCAATGAATGATCCGAACGGTAGAAGATCGAGACATATTAAGCATTCCTCAAACTTCCATTCTTCTCTGATTTTTTCATATTTAAATACCGGAGAATATCCCAGAACTTCCAGAGCTGAAACAGTTTCATTAAAATCTGACACCTCTGTTTCATGCTCAATATACACCTTTGCCTTCCCGGAAACAACATTGGCCGGAATACGCTTAACAGTCATAGTTATCTTGTCTGCCTGCCGTACTCTTAATAAAGCCGAACGTTTAAAAAGAGTTCTGGACGAATCATCTAAAACCACATTCCGCTCAAAATGACGCGAAATGAACTCTCCTCCAAAATTTTTAAGAGATTTCCTTAACTGATCATGATCTACATTCAAATATTTAAGTTCGATTTCAAAGGCCATTATACTTTTCTCTTATAGCTTGAAGTGATACTGATTTTTCAGCAATGATATAGTTTAATACAGGACAGCAGATATGCAAAAATATTTTTTCTTAGCAGCAGGCGGAGCGGCCGGAACACTTTGCAGATATTTTGTTTCCGGTGCAGCTCAACGTATTTTCGATTCTAATTTCCCGGCAGGTACTTTTACCGTCAACATGCTTGGATGTTTACTCTTTGGCATTATTACCGGAACATTTCAGGATAGGCTAGGACTTTCGCCGCATATGCGATTAATGATTTTAACCGGATTTATGGGTGCATTTACAACTTTTTCGACTTATATGTTTGAGACAACCGCTCTTGTAAAATCCGGACAATGGACACTGGCCGCCCTTAACATCGGAAGTCAGAGTGCGCTTGGATTTCTCTGCGTGGTTGCAGGACTCACGCTTGGAAGAGCAATAGTTTCATAAATTTCTGACTGACTCACTAAATATTATTAAAACGGAGCCTAAAATGAATCTGCCAGAAAAAGCTGTACGACTCAGAATTTTTACAGGAGAAGAAAACCGCATCGACCACCGCCCTACTTTCGAAGTAATAGTGCATGAGGCCAGACAAAGAGGGCTCGCAGGGGCAACAGTATATCGCGGAGTAATGGGCTATGGAGTGAACAGCCAAGTTCGTACAACTTCTATTTTAAGACTTTCAGAAGATCTACCGATGATTATAGAAATCGTAGATACTGCTGAAAAAATAGCTCCATTTAAAGATTATTTAATAGAAACCATGTCCGAAGGGCTAGTTACTGCAGAAGAAGTCAATGTCGTTTTTCATAAACATAATCAGGGCAAGAAATAATAATAACATTCGTGAAAGCGGTAACTCTCAGGCACAAAAAATAGCTCTCAGGATATATTAAGCATATCCTGAGAGCTTCTCAATATTAACATACCTGTTAAATTTCTAATTTATTCTAGCGAAAACTCTTCGCCACTACTTCGGATGCAATCCTTTTGAGCGGCATAACAGAATCAACGCCACCGTGCTTAATTGCTTCATGAGGCATACCAAACACTACGCAAGAGGCTTCATCCTGAGCGATGCAGTATGTTCCAGCATCATGCATTTCTTTCATCCCCTTTGCTCCGTCATCACCCATCCCGGTCATTATAACACCAATTGCATTTTTCCCGACATTATGAGCACCTGATCTGAACAAAACATCTACCGAAGGTCTATGCCTGCTCACAAGAGGGCCGTCTTTAATTTCTACGTAATAGCGCGATCCAGATCTTTTAACCAGCATATGCATATTTCCGGGAGCAATAAGAGCCTGCCCTCTGAGTATACTATCCCCATCAACAGCTTCCTTCACTCTGATCTGACAGATATTATTAAGTCTGTTGGAAAAAGCCGCAGTAAAATGTTCCGGCATATGCTGAACAATTGCAATCCCTGGACAATCTAAAGGCATACTTTGTAAAAATGTAAGCAAAGCTTCTGTTCCACCAGTTGAAGCTCCCACTAAAGCAACTTTGTCAGTTGTCTGCAAACTGTTGGTTCTGGCTTTAGGAAGCATTGCATCAGCTGTAAGCTTCGGCTGAACAATCATAGGTTTTGCTGTAAGTTTTTTAGGTTTGGTTAAGGCCGCGGCTTTAACCACGTCACAAACTCTGATACAGGCTTCTTCGAAAAACTGTCGTGTTCCAACCTTAGGTTTAGTAATGACTTCGACTGCCCCTAATTCAAGAGCTTTCATATAACTATCTGACCCCTTTTCGGTAAGAGTTGAACAAATGACAACAGCAATAGGATGCTGAGTCATCAACTTACGTAAAAAAGTCAATCCATCCATTTTAGGCATCTCAATGTCTAAAGTGATGACATCCGGAATAACCGTTTCCATTATCTTTGCAGCTAAAAAGGGATCTGCGGCACTGCCGACAACTTCAATATCAGGATCTGTCTTGAACAGACGAATCAATGAATTTCTAACCAAAGCAGAATCGTCAACAATTAAAACACGAGTCTTCTTTCTCATTCTTGCCTCAAATTTTTTGGTAAACTGTAGGAGCAATTTGCCTTACCGGAAGTTCCATTCCAGAAATACTTTCGGAATGTCCGATAAATAAAAATCCACCCTTAGACAGCATAGAACAAAATTTACTAAAAAGTGTGTATTGAGTTGGTCTATCAAAATAAATAACCACATTACGACAAAAAATTATATCTTTCTTATCATTAAACGGGAAATTTTCCATAAAATTTAATCTGCGAAATTCAACTTTGCGTCGTATTTCTGGCGCAATCCTAATCAACGGCCTATCTTGATTCTTACTTTTAAGCAGATATTTTTTTTTCATAGCCATTGGAATCACATCAACTTTACTGAGCGGATACACACCGTTTATGGCTTTATTAAGAATTTCATTTGAAATATCTGTCGCAAGGATTGAAAATTTAAAATCAGGATTATTTGCAGCAAATTCACTTAAAACAATCGCAAGAGTATAAGGTTCTTCACCACTTGAACACCCGGCAGACCAAATTTTAAGAGCAGAAGAACTTCGTCTGGCAAACTCAGGTAAAACAGTACTGAGAAGAATCTCAAAATGCTTAGGTTCGCGAAAAAAATCAGTTGTATTAGTCGTAACAACATCAATCAGTTGTGTAAGTTCTTTTTCAAGCCCACCTGGACTGAATATAAAATCACAGTACTCGGAATGCGACTTCAACCCTAAAGCCCTTAACCTTTTTTGAAGCCTAGCCTCAAGCATGGTTTTCTTGGTAATAGGCATCTTAATTCCAAATTCGCTCTTAATAAGATCACTGAATTTTTTAAAATCAGCATCCTTCATTTTAGGAGTGATGAAATTCATATCATCAATATCTTTCATATAAACTTTAGCCTGCTGCTTTTATTTCTGCTAGAACAGTACGGAAAAGTTTCGGTATATCAAGTATTAAAGCAAGAGTCCCGTCTCCTTTAATCGTTGCACCTGATATACCTTCTACATCTCTGTAGACTCTGCCAAGGCTTTTAATAACAGTTTGATGTTCTCCTATTACAGTATCAACAACCACGCCTATTCTCTCACCTTCAAGACCTGTTATTACGATTTGCTCTATAGCAGGAGATTCTCCACCTACATCAAACCATTCTCTGATACGAATATACGGAACAATTTCACCGCGCAAATTCACAAACTGCTGCCCATTTGCCTCTTCTACATCTTTACGAGTCAGTTCAACGCATTCTTCAACAAGAGAAAGAGGAATTACAAAATAGCCGTTATCAACTTTAACCTGTAATCCATCAATAATTGCAAGAGTTAAAGGCAGCCTGATTGTAATTAACGAGCCTTTTCCTTCCTTACTATCTATATCAATACGCCCTCTTAATGAATCAATTGCGCGTTTTACAACATCCATTCCGACACCGCGTCCAGACACACTCGTAATTTTATCCGCGGTTGAAAAACCTGGCTCAAAAATAAGATTGAAAATTTCTTTTGCAGACAGCTCTGCGTCAGCGGCTATGAGACCTTTTTCTACCGCTTTTGCTTTAATAACATCTTTTGACATCCCCTTACCATCATCTTTAATCAAAATCACAACTTCTCCGCCGGAATGCTCTGCGGTTAAAGTTATACTTCCTCGCCTTGGTTTACCGTTCGCTTCGCGAACTTCAGGAAGTTCTACCCCATGATCGATGGAATTTCGTAATAAATGAATAAGAGGATCGCTCAATCTTTCAATAACTGTTTTATCCAGCTCTGTTTCTGCGCCGATTGTATGCAAATCCATTTCTTTACCGAGTTCGTCGGAAAGATCACGCACCAATCGTCTGAATTTACTGAATGTAGTTCCAATTGGAAGCATTCTAATTCCCAAAGTGCTATCTCTAAGTTCATCTGATAAACGTTCAAGCTCTTCCGAAAGAGATGTAAGGACAGGATCATCCTTCTTACTAACAACCTGACATATCTGAGCTTGAACAATGACTAATTCACCTACCAGATCAACTAGCAAATCAAGTTTATCTGCGGAAACTCTGATTGAAGAAGCTACCTCTGGTTTACGGACGGAAGCTTTATTTTTTTTGCTGGCATGCTGTTCAGCTAAAGCACTGTCAACTTTTTCACGTGCAACAAGTCCCTTGGACGACAATAGTTCACCAATAGGTTTTTGATCAGCAAGAGCTTGATCCAGATCTTCCTGAGTAACGTCTCCCCTATCGACCAGAATCTCACCCAACTTCTTAACAGTACCGACTTTCTTTGCTGGCGGCTTACTAGAAAAAATTTCAGCCTCAGAAGAGGGTATATTAGAACTTTCTACAGCAACATTTGCAGCAGTATCCAGTTCAGAAAGATATTCATCCCGTTTCTCCTGATCAAGCTCTAGAACTTGTACAGTAATTGGAACATCAGTAAAAAAGAACAATTCTTCAATGGAAGAAATGTCTTTATCACTAAAGAACATAAGTTCCCACCAAATACCGGAGTGATCAGGATCATCCTCAAAATCTGTAAAAACAAGTTCAGATTTTATTTCTCCAATGCTGGAGAGATCTTCAAAAACAACTTGCATGGAATCTGGTGAAACATTATCCGACGCAACAGAGCTAATGATAATCTTAAAAAAATATTTCCAAAGAATATCAGAGTTATCACTTTGTGCTTTGCCAACATGAATCTCTTCTTTTTCTGAAGATTCAGTTTCATTTTTTTGAGGTTCAATATTTTCAAAAACAAGCAAATCAGTTTCATCTGATACTGATTCAGATGCCCCACCATCAACAATATGTTTAAGACCTTCAAGAATATCTTCAGATTTGTCGATTTCCCCCTCACCAGACGAAGACAGCAACATTGCATAAATATGATCACGAGAAGCCAAAACAAGAGTCAGCAATTCTTTAGTAATTAAAAGGTCACCGTTTCTAACAAGATCAAAAACGTTTTCAACATGATGAGTAAATCCCGCAATTGCATCAAAACCAAACATGGAGCCAGAGCCTTTAATTGTATGTAACGCTCTGAACACCCGGTTGATTAAATCCATATCGTGAGGAAGGTCTTCAAGTTCTAACAGAGAAGTTTCAAGCTCACCTAAAAGCTCAAAAGCCTCCTCTTTAAAAACCTGCGTAGTCATATCATCAGACATAAAAAGTCTCCCAATCATTATTCGTAATCAATTCTATCTACATTTTTAAACATTTAATTGTTTTTTTTCAAGAAGTATTACAATAAACAGTATTTAAATTTACCTATTAAAAAAGCCTCCTTGACGGGAGGCTTTATGTTAATATGAATCAGCTTAACTGACACTAATTAATTATAACTAATTCTTGCGCGACATCATCCGTAATGCTTTACGTTTTCTATGTCTTCTTACAAAAAAGAGTGTAATAAAATACGATGCTATAGACAAGGGAATAGCCAGAATAAAGCCACCGAACATTAAAATAGTAATCCCTTGCCAACCTATTTCCATAAAATCTGAAACCTGCCATGTTCCTGGATCAAATGTAACATGTATTGGCAGCAAGAATGTACCTATTTTAAATTGAATATAATAAAATAAAATCCAGTTAAAAGGATTTGAAATCCATGTTGCAATAATTGCTGCCAACTTATTACTTCTAGTTATGAAAGCAGCTACCACGGCTATAACTGTCTGCAAAGGTAATCCCGGGATGACTGGAAAACATCCTCCGAAAACACCGCTAGCGACCCCCATCGCAATTTGATATGGGGAAGCATTAAGACGTAAAATTTTTAGGTAGTAAAATCTAATAAGTCGCTTTAACTTAGCATACCTACTTTCTTCTTTTGACATCAAAATTCCTTCTTTAACTGCTGATTAATAACAAATCAAAATCAGAAAAAAAATATATCGAAATAGGGCTAATGAAAACCTTACATTAAAGGATTCACACAAAAGTAACGCAATTATGAAATTACTTTTCAAGAACATCAAAGTTGTGAAACTTCATTATAAATCCTGCGCGACCTTGAGTTGAAGAGCGTAACTCTGTGGAAAATCCGAACATTCTACTAAGTGGAGCAAGAGCCTGCACTACTTTCTGCCCATGACGATCAAGCATATTCTCAATACGCGCGCCCTTAGTTCCGAGCAAACCGATAACATCCCCGATAAAATCATCAGGAACTGAAATTTCGATATCCATAATCGGTTCCATAAGTTTCGGAGATGAAGCAATTAAAGCTTTTTTGAGTGCTCGTCCAGCTGCAAAATGGTAACCCTGCGTAGTTGAATCAGTGTCTTTCTTTTTAAGCTCTAATACACGGACCCTGACATCCTGAACAGTAAATCCTTTTATAACACCTACTTGCAAAGAGTCTTCTATAGCTTCAGCGACTGTATCAAGACATTCTGAAGACCACACTGTGGTGTCAATTTCAAAACTGACATTACGCCCTTCTCCACGTTTAGAAGGTTCAACAGACAGCCTTACATATCCATAATATTTTTCATCACCAACCTGTCTGTCAAATTCTTCTTCAGCTTCTGCCAAAACACTTGGAACTTCCTGATAGACAACTTGCGGCTTTCCAGCTCGAGGCGCAATCCCGTATTCACGGCGCATTCGTTCAAGTGCAACTTCTAAATGAAGTTCTCCCATACCGGATAAAATTATCTGTCCGGTATCCTCATCTGTTTTAAGATTCAAAGTGGGATCTTCTTGCAGATATTTATCCAACACTTCTTCAAGTTTTTCTGATTCTTCAGCATTGCGCGGCTCAATAGCCAATGAAATAACAGGCTTATACAGAGTAATCTGTTCAAGAATAATAGTTTTTTCAGAAGTCGAAAGGGTATCACCCGTGCGAGAATTCTTAAGACCGTCAACTGCGACAATATCGCCTACCCCCGCTACATCCAGCTTTTCCCTGCGACCAGCATGCATTCTGAAAAGACGATCTATTCTCTCAACTGCCCCCTGCGTTACGTTTTTAACCGTATCACCAGTTGCTATTTTACCTGAATAAATTCTCATGAGTACTATTTTGCGCCCAGAATCCATAACAATCTTAAAAACCAAAGCTTGGAAATCAGCAGAAACAACTGGTTCTACTACCTTATCTACACCTGTAAGCGGATCAACACCTTTAATTTGTGCAACTTCAAGAGGGCTTGGCAGATACTTACTTATAGCGTCCATTAAGGGCTGTATTCCAATATTCTTTAAAGCAGATCCGGCAAAAACAGGTACAAGTGCAAGCTCTAAAGTTGCTTTTCGAATAACAGATTCAATATACTCTGGGTCAATTGCATCGCTCAAATATCGCTCTAAAAAATCATCGTCAAACTCTGAAAGAGTATCGCACATTTTTTCACGCCATGGAGACACCCGCACCAATTCTTCTTCGCTGAGATTAACAGCTTTAAATTCTTCTCCGTTTTGATCGTCATCATATATAAGTTTTTTAAGACGAATAAGATCAAAAACTCCAGCGAATTCATCGCCAGCACCATCTGGAATCTGGACGGGAAGAATGTTTGCTTTAAGTCTATCTGTTATTGATTCGAGAACAGCTTCAAAGTCTGCTCCGAGCCTGTCCATTTTATTTATGAAAATCAGTTTAGGAACTTTATAACTTTCACTCTGCCACCAAACTGTCTCTGACTGAGGTTCAACACCGCCGACAGCACAAAAAACACCGACCGCGCCATCAAGCACTCTAAGCGAACGCTGTACCTCAATAGTAAAATCTACATGCCCCGGAGTATCAATGATATTGATTGTATTTTTATTCCATAAGCAAGTAGTTACAGCGGAAGTAATGGTAATTCCACGTTCCTGCTCCTCTGGCATATAATCCATCGTGGCAGTCCCTTCATGAACTTCTCCAAGTCTGTGAATCTTGCCTGAAAAATAAAGTATCCGCTCGGTAACAGTTGTTTTACCGGCATCAATATGTGCAATAATCCCAATATTTCGTATTTTACCAATACTCTTGGAAGAAAAATCAGATTTATCACTCATAAAATCACCTTACATATAAAATTCTTATTTAAAACAATCTTCAACTACACTGATTGACATATTCGATAACGATTGGACAAATCTCTTCCTATGCACAAACTGTCAAAGCCATAGAATTTTTTCTAAAAAACTGATCAGTAATGCTATTCCACAACCAGCACCCTTCCTGTTCATGCGAAAGAACTATTTTAAAATCAACCAGCGCTTCGCCGATAAGTTCAGCGGGTACAATTGCCGCCTCGCCGCCTGACTCTGCAAGATCTTCAATTGCAGTTTCTTTGATTTCAACATCAGGATGAGCAAATTTAATAACGTCCATATCAGGATCATCTTCATCCATACACACTGAAATAAGAGATATTTTAGGAGCACGCCAGTAACAAACATTTTCGGAATAACTAAAATCAGAGGGAGTAGATCTAAGATCTAAAATTGCAGCCGAAACTTTTGATTCGTAAACAAAAGAAACTAATTCTACAAGTTTGTCCTCAGAAATTAAAACGACTGATTCTTGTCCAGCAAGCTCAAAACCAGTTAAAACAGATTTTGAAATTTCGCCATCTCCGACAAATGCAACCATGATATTCTTAACCCCGACTGCTAAAGCCGGTGTGAGCGCAGCTAGAATTCTAACAGCGGAACGTGATCCTTTATCAATAACCATAAGGACACAATCAAGCGGAGAATTAGCAACCTCAGTTTCAAACCCCCCTTTCCAAGTGTTAACCGTCCATTTGCTTTGCGGAGAATCAGGCGAGCTGATTGCATACACCTGCGCAATGGTTTTCTTCATCCATGCTCTTTGGGGCGGCAAAACAAACTCATAAGCTTCAGCAAAAATTTCATCTGTTATTTGAAATTCTTCAAGCCAATCAGGAAATGCAAAAGAATCTGAAGTCATTTTTGTTACCTGTGTATGTTAAGATCTTTTAAAGATTAGAAACTTCAAACTAAATGAAATAGGACTTAATAAATATAAGCTGAAATATTCAGTTAAACAATTAGATAAAATTGCGAAAAAAATACCCGACAGACAACGGTCAGCCGGGTATTTTTGCTTTGATACGTTTTAAAAACTAAGATTACAACCAGTCCACAAGTTCCTTCCATGAACCTTGCAACTTTTCCCTCTCTTCCTGAGAGAGAGTTTTCTGATATTCATAGTATGACATTTCAGCTTGTTTTATTGCATACTTACGAACTTTAGGAAGGTCCTTAAAATTGCGGACTACATAAGCATACCTTTTCCACGCAGATCCAAATTTTTTGGATCGCCAGAAAAAGTCGGCAATATAAAGTTCCTGATCCGCAAGAGCCCGTCGGCATTTGACAATATACTCTTTTGAGGACTTTGCGTATTTGCTGTCAGGATAAGCTTCTTCAACACGATAAAAAAATTCAAGAGCCTCACTCACACTTTGCTGAGGCTTATCAATCGATCTGAATATCGAAAAATTACTTAGTCCTATTTGAAACAGAACATATGGAATTTCTTCGTTGCCGGGATGAAGAGCTGCAAATTCCTTATATGCTTCGGAAGCATCGAAGAATTTACCATCCAAAAAATATGAATCTCCAAGGCTTATTTCAGCTTTGACGGTATAAGGGCTGAACGGATATCTGTCTTTTAACTTCGCGAAGAAATCAGAAGCCTGACTATAGTCTTTATCCTTCATTGATTCTACGCCGGCTTCATAAAGTTCCTGCGCAGTATCCTCAGGTTTAGGAAGAAAATAGTAATCGATAACACCACATCCTGTGGTGCAAAACATCAGAATCAAACAAACTATAAAACAAAATATTCTATTACGCATTGTTATGTTCCAAATAAGCGAAAGCTGCTGTTGCAGCAGTTGCGCCGTCACCTACTGCGGTAACTACCTGCCGACAATTTTTGGACCGAAGATCTCCGGCAGCAAAAATACCGGGAATATTGGTTTCCATCTCACAAGTTGTTTTGATGAAACCGGATTGATCCAATTGAAGCTCAGCAGGGAAAAAAGTACTTACGGGATTGAATCCTACAAAAATAAAAACGCCATCAACATCTAAGACAGAATATTCATTGGTAACAGTATCCTTGATTTCGACACCGACCACTTCGTTATCCCCGACAATGCGGGCTACTACGGAATTTAAGACAGGAACTATTTTAGGATCAGCGTTACATTTATCTTGATAACACTTAAGCCCTCTAAACTCTGTTCTGCGATGTATGAGATATAGTTTCTTTACGAGCCTTGCAAGGTAAAGAGCCTCCTCAAGAGCAGAATTTCCACCACCGACAACAGCTACGACTTTATTCTTGTAGAAATTACCGTCACATAGAGCGCAATATGAAACGCCGCGCCCGAGAAGTTTTTCTTCGTTAGGAACTTTGAGTTTTCTAAAAACAACACCAGTAGCAAGAATAATGGTTCTAGCTCTGTAATGAACCCCATCTACAACAATCTCGTGAAATTTTTTTCCCGGAATAATCTGTTGAACTTCATCTAAAATTTTATCAAATGAATATTTTTTAACATGGTCAGACATTTGATCGGCAAGTTCATAACCTTTGATTCCATCTGGAAAGCCTGGATAATTTTCAAGCTCTTCTGTAAGAAGCATCTGCCCACCTGGAGCGAGCTTCTCTACGACAAGTATTTTTACACCTGCCCTGACAAGATAAAGGGCGGCCGCCATTCCGGCCGGTCCGCCCCCTATAACAATCGCGTCATAGGACTTCATTAAATTACAGAGCCTTGCTAGTAATCATTTCCTTAATACTGCTTTTAGAAACAGCACCTGTAGTCTGATCAACAATTTCTCCGCCTTTAAAAAGAATGAGAGTAGGAATAGCACGAATGCCGTACTTACCAGGTGATGAAGGATTATCATCAACATTCATCTTACAAACTTTAATCTTATCTGAAAATTCTTCAGCCAGTTCATCGATTACAGGACCCATTGCGCGACAAGGTCCACACCATGGGGCCCAGAAATCAACTAAAACCGGTTTATCATTATTTAGAACTTCTTCTTGAAAATTGGAATCTGTTACCTGTAAAGACATGACGTGCTCCTTGTTGTAATATTTTAATGATAACACCACTTTAAAAGTGGATCAAATCTATTTTCTAAGCGGAGTATTAAGGCCTCAGCTTAATTATGAAATTTAATTATCGTTAGGCAAAGTGTCAAGCTGTATTGAGCTATAACATTTACCAACATAACTAAGATAACTATCTATAGCAGAAATGGCAATAATTGTAGCCTACATTTGTTCAACACGAATCCAATCTTCAGGAACAACCCTACCTCTGGGAATAGCCTCAAGATTAAGTCCATGCCTGAATCCTTCTTTAGCTAACAGATAACCTGAAAACGCTATCATTGCCCCATTATCAGTACAAAACTTAGGTGAAGGCAAAACTAGAGGAATTGAAAACTTACGAGCAACTTTAGTCATGACAGTACGAACTACCGAGTTTGCAGCAACTCCCCCTGCAACAATTAGGGATTTAACTCCCCTATTCCTCTCCAGTGCGCGTTCAGTCTTAACACTTAGAGTTTTTGCTACCGAGTAATTGAAAGATGCAAACATATCATTTCTTTGGCGCGTTATTTCAGGATCTTCTGTTTCTGTATCAGGAATTCCCATCGCAGAAAGACGCAATTCAGGATGGTCCTGAACATACATAGCGACCGCGGTTTTCAGCCCGCTAAAACTAAAGTCCAAATTGTCATTTTTAATATAAGGAATTGGGAACATTTTATGATCTGCACTACCAGCGCAAGCCAACTCATCAACAATTTTGCCACCCGGATAAGGAATATTCAATAATTTTGCAGTCTTATCAAAAGCCTCACCTGCTGCGTCATCAAGAGTTCTACCTAAAAGAATAAATTCTGAAAAACTTTTTATGAGATAAATATGAGTATGCCCGCCAGAAACAAGTAATCCAAGCGATGGAAATTGTAATTCCTGCTCAAGACCTGCTGCCATCAGATGAGCCCAAAGATGATTAACCCCTACCAAGCTCGCTCCGGTTGAAAGAGCCAAACCTTTTGCAAAGTTAAGCCCCATTAATAAGCATCCCTGAAGACCAGGGCCGCGGGCAACAGATATCACATCAATATCATCAGCAGTCAGAGACTGTTCCTGCATAAGTTCACGAAACAAAGCAGGTAGAGCTCTCAAATGTTCTCTAGACGCAATCTCAGGGACAACCCCACCGAAAAGAGCGTGCACATCCACCTGCGAAGCTAATTTTTCTGCAATAAATTTTCCATCTCGAACCAAGGCCAATCCGGTTTCATCGCATGAACTTTCAATTCCGAGGCATAGCATTAGCCGTTCTGCTCCTCATAAATATCTCGAATAACTGAGACTTCATGCTTAGATCCGATAAATAACGGAACCCTTTGATGAAGTTCATGAGGAACAATATCAAGAATGCGTTTTGTGCCATCTGTAGCCATACCTCCGGCCTGCTCAATCAGCATTGCCATAGGAGCAGCTTCACACATTAACCTGAGTTTACCTACGGGCTTATGTGGGTCCCTATGGTCAGCAGGATACATAAATACGCCGCCATAAATGAGATTACGATGAAAATCGGCCACTAAGGAACCGATGTAACGCAAACTGTATGGGTGTCCGTTAATATTATTAGTAGATTTGAAATGATTAACGACTTTCTTAGTCGCGTCATCCCAATATGGCCAGTAACCTTCATTCACAGAATAAATTTTTCCTCTTTCCGGAATTTTCATATTCGGATGCGAAAGTAAAAATTCACCGACACCCGGGTCAAGGGTAAAACCATGAACTCCGTCTCCGGTTGTAAAAACAAGCATGGTTGATGAACCGTACAACACATAACCAGCTGCGACCTGCTCTGCACAACACTGAAGCACATCAGAAGATTGAACAGGAGTCCCAATCTTACTTTTACGGCGGTAAATTGAAAAAATAGTTCCTATATTAACATTAACATCAATATTTGAAGAACCATCAAGAGGATCAAAAATTATTATATAGCTTCCTTGAGGCAGGCCGTGCGGAATATCAATGACATCGGCATTTTCTTCTGATGCCATTGCACACAGAACTCCGGACCGTGCCATGCGATGAATTAAAATTCTATTGGCAAACTCGTCGAGTTTTTTAACTTCTTCACCTTGAACATTTATTTCTCCGGTAAATCCCAAAACATCAACAAGGCCGGCTTTACTAACGTCTCGTGATATAATTTTGGCCGAAAGAACTAGCTCATTAAAAAGATGCGTAAACTGTCCTGTCGCACCAGGAATCTGCTTTTGATGCAGTAAAAGGTGTTCAGTGACTGTTATCTGCTGGGTCATTTATCCTCCTTAAGGAATGTCCCTGATGCACGGTTGTTCAGATGTTCAATTAAAGTAGAACATATATTACTGAACATTTTTAAAAAATCAAAAATCCATCATCTTCATTTTCATCATCGTCACCTTTTGTGACAATTTTTGTAGCGTACACTATCTGAGTATCACTAACATAACGTGACAGCCAAACATATTTATCTTTACCTATTTTAGTCACACCATGCACTTCCTTATCAAGAATAGCATCCCAATCAATCTTTAAAAAAGGCTCTTTCTTTAAATTCTGATCTCCGGTCCAAATGCCGCCACCGTCAGGTTGCATAATTATAAGCTTGTGGGGATTAGGGCAAAAATTGAGCAAGACTCTTGGATCAAAATGAACAACGACAAGCCCTTTAAACTCTGCATCCTTAAAAAAAGGTTTGCAAAGATACATCTCAGGACCAAATTCTGAATAATTAATAAAAGACTTCATTTTTATTTCAGACCAGTCCCCTTCGTATTCAACTAATGGGCCGGGCTTAAACGGTTTTATGCTCTCTTGCGGCAGTTTAACCAGAACATTCGCTTCCTGATCCATAGTTAATACACCTGTAATCCACGGAAAGCGCAAGAATAGAAGCTTAAACCAGTCTTCATCAGGATGGGAATCGATATTCGAAAGAAATGAAGTCAACGTTAATATTTGTTCATCCACAGGAGTAAATAAAAGAGCTAACTCATTATCGTTAGCATTTTGGAGTCCTGGAGATTTCAAATCAATTACAGGATTAGGGTTTACGGAGTCTTGCGCATCATGCCAGACTTTACTTCCGTATTCACATCCTGTGGCAAACATAGCCATAACTAACAAAACAAAAAGTGCGACAAATCGCACTGAATTATTAAATCTCATATTTAACCCAAATGCCGGATAACTAAATCCAGTGGTACGTTTATAGAAGATTGATTTTGAATAATTTAAAAAATAAACAGAAAGATAATTAACGGGCTGCTCTGGCTTCAAGACGTTCAGCAAGCAGTTCAAGAGTGCTCATTAATTTACTTTTAGAATGTTTTACATATGGATCATCACATTCATCACAATCATCACCTTTGCAATGATTTTGTTCTGTACCGATTCGCGAAGAAATATCAGCCATAATCTTAAGTAATTCGTCTTTATGAGCAACACCCTCAGTCGCAAGAAGGTCACGATAGATATCCAAAGCCCCGACAAGTTCCCCCTGTGAAGCTAATACATCAGCCATGGTTCGAGTCCGTAAACCATCCATAACCGTAGGGCTAGTCAGTACATCTTCATCTATTTCGCCGTCAGCATCAACTCCGGCTGACGCAAGTTCAATCTCGCGAGATAAAATTTCACTATCGGGAAGATCAGCATTTTTAATTGTTTCGGAACAAGAATCTATATCAACTTCAGAAACAACTGTTCCAGCTGAAAAAGAGCCAATGCCTGTTAACTTTCTAATCCCCTCAGACATGACATCAGACCATGAAAGCGGCGTTCCGTGAAGTGCGGAAAATAAAAAAGCCATTGCACCAGCAACATCCGTATTGCCTTCAGAAACGGAATCTCCCCACATTTTCCAAAATGATGGATATGAAGAAAATAGTCTTGTAAGCGGAGCAACTGCAGCTTTAGCCTCAGAACCTCTATCGAGTTTAGTAAGAGTTTCTACAAGCAGCAAGCGAGCTTCAAGATAATCAGGATGCCGATCAAGGCCTATTCTGAGAGCTATTACAGCTTTCTCAAGACTACCCATTTCAACATAAAGACGAGCTAAAGGGAAAAAAACTTTAGAGCTGGGTTCCAGTGCCAAAACTTCCTGATACCACTCAATTTTGCTTTGCATCTGTAGTTTCTCCCTGTGGCTTTAGCTCCCCGCTTTCGGGGAAAATATACAACAATTCATTTTTTTTAACATAATTCATACGGTTACGGATAATTTTCTCTTGATAAGCTTTATCAGACTTTAAACGTCTGATTTCTCTGCTTAATTCAAGGGTACGATTGTCAGCATTTTCAATTTTTAATTCGAGTTCCTGTACTTTTTGATCAAGCTCACGGTACCCAAAATATCCTTGCTCGCTAAAACCGAGACGTAAAATTAAAATAATATTTATCAAAACTAGAAGCCCTAGCAAAAATCTACGCCTCAGCACTATAAACTCCTACTGTAGACGCATAAAAAGCTTTTTAGATGAATCTAGTTGACTAAGCGGATGCCTCAGTTCTTTCAAAAAACTTCCTGTTGCGGTTTCAATTCTCTGAACATCATCTTCATTAATTTGAACCTTCTCAACTTTTTGCATAAAATCCTTTAAAACATCAAGTTCTTCAAGGAAATTACGATTAAGATCAAGCTTTTCCAATTCATGCTCAAGTTCAAGAATTGTCTCAAGGCAGTTGTTCAGTCTGATTATAAGATTATTTCTTTCAGTATGGTTCATGCTGCACCTAGCTGAGTATTATTTATTTGCTTTCAAAAAATTATTCGCTAGTTAACCAAATTTTATACAAATTGTACATATAATTACCACCGGAAAAGACAGTCAGTGCTAATGCTAGATATAAAATCCATGTTCCAAGGGCATGCATATCCACTCCGAAATAAGAATAATGCAACAAAAGTGGGCCTAGAGCCAGACTTTGCGCCATAGTTTTCATCTTACCGAATTTATCAGCGGCAAGCACCAGTCCCATATCCATAGCAATAGCTCTCAGCCCTGTTATGATAAGTTCCCGGCAAATAATGACCACACTTATCCAGCCAGCTACATAACCAAGCTGTGTAAGCATAATTAAAATAGAACTGATCAAAAGCTTATCCGCTAATGGATCTAAAAATTTACCCAGTGATGTTACCTGATTTTGCCGGCGTGCGATTATGCCGTCAAAAATATCAGTCAGCGATGCTATAAAAAACATTAAAGCTGCAAGAAACATCGTCACCTGATTAGGGAAGTAAAGAAGGACCACTATAACTGGTACAGTAAAAATACGTCCAAGAGTCAGGGAATTAGCAAGATTGAACATGGCGTGTCCCGGTTCTAAAATTCATTTAATCAGAGTATCTTATAAAAAGACTCTAATTATGGACTGATTTTAAAGCTGCCGGGGAGAGTGGTAATCTCCCCGCAACCTAAATCGATACTTATTCACTCAAAACAAAACTAAAATCTTCTATCTGATCCTAGATGTGAGTGCTAGAAGCAATTTCCAAGCTGCTTTCTGCAGCTTTTGCTATTTTATCCGCAACATCTCTAAATGCGGTTTTAGCAGGGGAATCTTCCTCAAGCAGAACAACCGGCTTACCAAGATCAGCAGCAACAACGGCTGTAGGATCTAAAGGAATTGCACCTAAGAATGGCAATCCATATTTTTCAGCAAGCTGCTCTCCGCCACCCTTTTTAAACAGATCTATATGCTCTTTGCAATGGGGACAGATAAGACCACTCATATTTTCTACAACGCCCATAATATTAGCCTTAGCGTACTGAAGAAAATTAATAGCCTTACGGACATCCGCAAGAGATATTTCCTGTGGAGTTGTTACAACGACAGCTAAAGACTCAGGAATAGTCTTAAGAACTGTCATTGGCTCATCACCTGTTCCCGGAGGGGAATCGATGACCAGAAAATCTAAATCGCCCCACTGAACGTCAGAAATAAACTGTCTGATAGCGGAAGTTTTCATAGGCCCACGCCAAAGAACAGCCTGATCAGGATCCTTAAGCAATGATTCCATGGAAACAACATGAAGATTTTCATTCACTTTCTTAGGAACAACCAGATTTCCACGTTCAACTTCTAGCTGTCCGGTAATTCCAAGTAAATGAGGAACGCTTGGACCGTGAATATCAACATCCAAAATACCGACTTTAAAGCCTTTGTCCGCAAGAGCTGCAGCAATATTGACTGCAACAGAACTTTTGCCGACTCCGCCTTTACCGCTCATAACAAAAATTTTGTATTTAATTCTCTTCAGGGTAGAAGAAATTAACTCATTCTGAAGAGCATGGGCGGCGCTTGTTTTATCGCCGTCTTTCTGTCCTGATGAACAGGACCCACATGATGAACTCATTTTTCTGCCTTTGTTGTATATTAAACTAAGGGAGGATCACTCCCAACAAAATCAGCCCCTTTGGGCTGAAGATATCCATTCTAAGATTAAAACTACTGCAAACCCCGTAAGCATTAATCCGACAGCCATTGCAAACTCCCCGTTATACGAAGGAGGAAGGACATTGGCTTCACTCAAAACATGAGTTTTTCCGCGAATGACCACAGACTCAAGTACATCTTTCCAAGGCCAAACTTTTCTCATTGCTCCAGCCATAAATCCGGTAAGAATACTAATTGTAACACCATGATGCTTTTCTAGAAAATAATGAAGAGCACGTGAAAAAAGAGAAATTCCAAGCGCACATCCACACACAAAAGCAATCAATATAGCTGTATTCTCAGGTAAAGCCGGATTACGCAATGCTCCCGTTACGTACTCATATTTACCAAGTAAAAGCAGAATAAAAGCTCCGCTTATCCCCGGTAGAATCATGGCACAAATCGAGATCGAAGCACACAGAAAAACAAACCACAAAGTATCAGGAGTCGTAACAGGAATCAATCCAACCAAAACAAAGCTGAAAATCGCCCCGAGTATGCCACAGAAAATATTTTTTAAGGAAAAATTACCAATATTTCGGCCTACCACTAAAATAGAGGAAGCAATAAGTCCGAAAAAGAGAGACCAGACTTGAACCGGATGATTTATAAGAAGAGAATGGATTATATTAGCAACTGAAACCATCGCCAGAATGATACCGAAAAAAAGCGGAATTAGAAATTTTAAATGAGGTTCCGCCACAGCGCCCATTAAATCAAATGTAACTAATTTTTTTATAAAATTTCCGTTAAAGGAACGGATTGAGTCTATTAGATCATCATAAATACCAGTAATGAAGGCCATTGTCCCGCCGGAGACTCCCGGAATTATATCGGCAACGCCCATACAAACTCCTTTGAGTATCAAAATAAGATACTCGCGAATTGAGTTCGGTCCCGGACCATTATTCCATGCTTGAATTAAATTCATTTAGTCTCCAGCAAATCTGCTACTACCAACCTTGTTTCCCAACAAGATCAACAAACGCACATCCACCCATATCTTTTTCTGTAATATTACCGTCTTCTTTAGTGACCAGAATCAACTGCTGCCGTCTTTTTTCCGTCCCTACAGGTATAATCATTCTTCCGTTGTCGGCAAGCTGATCTGTCAAATATTGAGGAATTTCCGGTCCGCCAGCTGTAACTATAATCCTATCAAAAGGAGCTTCATCCGGCCATCCCATAGTTCCGTCATCAAGCTTTAGCCTAATATTAAAATATCTCATTTCAAACAGAAGAGTTCGCGCAGCGATAAACAGCTTACGTATCCTTTCCACAGAATAAACATCTGCGCCCATTTCGCCAAGCACTGCAGCTTGATACCCAGATCCTGTCCCAATTTCCAGAACTTTATGACCGGACTCAATCTGTAATAATTCCGACATGAAAGCGACTATAAACGGCTGAGAAATAGTCTGCCCCTCTCCGATAGGAAGCGCACTGTCGGCATAAGCTCTATCAGCAAGAGCTCCCTGGACAAAAAGATGCCTTGGAATTTTCCGCATAGCTGAAAGAACATTTTGATCACCCACGCCTCTGGCTACAATCTGCTCTTCTACCATCTTAGCTCTGCTGAACTTTGGATCAATCCTCACTCTTTCTCCTAATGAGGTTCTGCCTCAAAAACAAACTACATAAACCAAAAGAGACTCTATGCTCTCAAGCATGTATGTCTGCGAATTCTATGTTAGGCCCCAGACTTGAGGTATTTAAACAATATTATAAAGTAACTGTCAGAAACTTAAAGATATCTCATAGTGAACGAATAATTTTTTTAAGTATATTGTTTGCAGTTGCAAATCAGATTTTACCGAGCAAGTCAACCTGAATACCACTTCAAGCTGATTAAACTTCATGTTTATGTACCCATCACTTGACACAAGAGCGTCATAAAGAGAGATTATAAGTAAGTCAAAGGAGGACCGCATGCTAACAGTTAAAGACCTTATGACAACAAATCTGTTTACTCTTAATGAGACTGACACCTTAAGAATGGCCCGTTCCTTGATGGATCTACAAAGAATCAGACATATTCCTATCGTAAATGAGAATCGCTTGTTTATTGGTTTGATTACTCACAGAGACATACTCGGCGCGACAATTTCCCATTTAGCCGGAATCGACTCTGTAACGCAGGGAGAAATTGATTCTGGTATCCCAGTTGGTGAAATTATGAGAACAGGCATTAAAACCGTTACAGGTGAAACTTTGCTCAAAGAAGCCGCGAATCTACTACTTCAGCACAAGTATGGATGCCTACCAGTGGTGAATGATGCAAACGAACTGACAGGTATTCTAACAGAAGCAGACTTCCTTAAGCTAACCATAAGCCTTATGGAGGCTTTGGAGCAGGCTGAATAACAATAATAAAAACGGTTCCGGAGCAACAGCACCGGAACCGCCTTAATAAAATTCGCTCAGTTATAAACTCTTCAAGAAATCTGCTTACTTATTAAAAAATATAACCACGCTGAATATATTTTTCATATCATATACACAGTGCAAAGTTTTACACCAATAATTCCAATAGAAAACAAGCTTAAGCATCAAAATAAATCTATACTATCGATAGATTTATTAAAACTTGCCAATGTTGCACGTTGAACAATCCACCTGTTTCCTGTTAAGGAAGCAGGTGGTAAACAGATTTATATTTTTTTGGCTTAATTAACGAACTAAAGGATACGTAATGGCAAGAAACAAAACTCGAATAATTCCAATCATATTTTTAATTTTGATAGTGGGAATTCTCTGCGGAGGAGCGTATTTGTTATATAAAGATACAAACGCTCCACAAGTTACACTAACACCGAATAAAGGATTTATTAATTTTACAACTCCGATCACCGTCAGCATCAAAGATGCACAGTCAGGGATTAAAGCTGTAAAGATTGTACTAACTCAAGGTAAAAAGAAAACAACCCTAACCGAAAAAATTCTGCCAAAAGGAACTTTTGATTATAATCAAGAGATTCTGCTCACTAAAGATCAAATCAAACAAGGCCATTTTGAAGTTGCCGCATGGGCAGTAGACAGCTCTCTTGCCGGGTTCGGCAGCGGGAATGCATTTATTGCACGAGGAAACTACACTCTTGATACAATTGCACCTAGAATAACGGTTCAAACGACCTCTCACAACCTAACCCAAGGCGGTTGCGCCCTAGTTATCTATTCGCTTAATGAAACTCCTGCAAAATCAGGCGTAGAAGTTGGCGAAGACTTCTTCCCGGGATACAAGCAGCCTAACGGTGAATATGCGTGTCTATTTGCCATGCCTTTTTATTCAAATGTAAAAAAATACAACCCGAGACTAATGGTAGAAGATGCTGCTAAAAATATAAGAACCAGTACTTTCTGGTATCATACAAACGCCAGAAAATATCGGCACGATACCATTAATATCTCAGACCGCTTCTTAAGCACTAAGATGCCTCAATTTGAAGCTTCCTTCCCTGGAGTTTCAAATCAAGTTGAATTATTTTTGAGAGTTAATAGAGAGTTGCGTATTAAAAACAGAGCGGAACTTCGCAAGATAGGACTCGATACATCACCAACCTTTACCTTCGAAGGTAAATTCCTAAGACTGCCAAATTCAGCAGCTAAAGCAGGATTCGGTGATCAACGTACCTACATGCACAATGGCAAAAAAATAGATCATCAGACTCATCTGGGAATCGACCTCGCCAGCACAAGACATGCCCCCGTTCCTGCAGCCAACAATGGACGTATAGTCGTAGCTGCACATAATTTCGGAATATACGGAAACGCTGTCATAATTGATCACGGTTTAGGGCTACAAACTCTATACTCTCACCTCAGCCAGATTGATGTAGCAATCGGTGACACAGTCAAAAGAGGACAGATTATCGGTAAAACAGGTGTTACCGGCATGGCAGGCGGAGATCACCTTCACTTTGGTGTTCTTTGCTCCGGAATTCCAGTTAACCCTTATGAATGGTGGGATGGAACCTGGATAAAAAATAATATTACCCGCAAGCTGGAGCAGCCGTCTAACTAGTTACCAGCTATACTAAACGTTAAATAAAAGAGCTTGAAGATTAATATCTTCAAGCTCTTTTTTATATAAAAATCTTACTATTTTCATCTTTCACAATTTCGCTGCAAAAATTTCCCATCTAAAAAATGCCAAAAAATTCAAACTAAATTAATTAGTTTTGTACTAAAACGGTCTACTTCTTGTATCTATTATAATCAGTAATGATTAATTTGTAGAATTTTCCGCGCCCCATAAAAGGGAGGCTGTATCATGTGGAAAAAAATCCTAATAATTCTAGCAATATTTATACTTACAGGACTGACTATTGCAGCTGTTAACGCAACAGAACGCCAAACAGAAAATGAACTTTCCACTTCAATAGATAACAGAAATAACAATTCCCGCAGTACCAGCCAGCTGACGGGTAAATCTATAATAACCAACAGCTTTACCCTTTCAGACGGAATCAATGCAGGATTCCTTTTCGGACTGGATTCCAATATCCACGAAAACGAACAAAAATATACTCCCGAGAAAAAAGGTCTGGGACTCGGACTTGGATTCAGCTTTAGCTTTTAACTAGAAACCTAATGCATATATTTAATTAATTCACTCTACTCCAGTCTAACGCTCATTAAACTAGCTCGCATACTCAACAACCAGTCTTCTGTTAAGCCTTATACCATCTACACTTTACGTCACAGAATAATATATTTTTACAGACTAAAACCACTTTTTCACTTCCCGTATAACTACCCACCATAAAACCTACTAAAACAGCTTATTTAATCAATTATGTACAATAGCATTCAAAACCACAGAGTTTATTGACTGAATATTTCATTAATTGTAAACAATAGGTAATACTAACAACTAAAGGAGAATTAAAAATGCAAAAAACGACATTAGAAAAAGTTTTTGAATATGCTTCAATGCCTCTGCATGGGACCCTGTCTCGCAAGCTCAGAAAGCAACTTAGAATTCAAATTAATGACGGTACTATTTATGAATCCGCAGTGCTTTTCCTTGGCGAAGAATTCGTTCGCATAACGCAGGAAAAAGATGGAGAATCTATTAATACATACTATAGTTGGGAAGACATAGGGTCTGTTAGAACTTTCAGTCCTATTGATGGATAAATAAAAATTATAAAAAAAAGGGTGCTCACTAATTAGTAAGCACCCTTTAACATTTTAAAATCAGAGACTAATTAGTGGGCTGAAGGCTGATACTCTTCTTTAACAAGAGTTAAGGCCACAGGGGTAATATTATTTTTCCCTCTGAAAAGCTCTTCCGCTGTCAAACTCTCAAGAGCATGACTTAAAACTTGATCCATATTTTCAACAGGGAATATTTCCAGATCTTTCAAAATTGCATCTGGAACTTCCTTAAGATCTTTTTCGTTTTCAGAAGGAATCAGAACTACTTTTGAAAGCCCTCTATGAGCTGCAAGTAGCTTTTCTCTCAGTCCGCCGATAGGAAGAACCCTTCCACGTAAAGTAATTTCTCCAGTCATCGCCAGATCGTGCCGTACAGGAACATTCAAGAATGCTGAAGCCATCGCGGTGCAAAGAGTAATACCTGCGGAAGGACCGTCTTTAGGAGTTGCTCCTTCAGGAACATGAACGTGAATGTCTATTTTCTCATGGAAGTTCGGTTTAAGCCCGAACAGATCCGAGCGTGAACGAATATATGAAAGAGCTGCCTGTGCAGACTCCTGCATAACATCCCCAAGCTTACCGGTGATAACAACTTTACCTTTACCCGGCATAAGAACGACTTCAACCATTAGCATTTCACCACCGACCTGCGTATATGCAAGCCCTGTTGAAACACCTATAAGAGACTTTTCTTCACTGGAACCATGACTGAACTTATGAACACCAAGTATCTTTGCAAGATTATTTTTGGTGACATGAATGTTTTGAGATTTATCATCTGCTTCAACAATTTTCATTGCTGTCTTACGGCAAACCTTCGCAATCTCACGTTCAAGACTTCGGACCCCAGCTTCCCTTGTATATGTGCGGACAATCTCAAGCATTGCACTGTCAGAAACAGCAAGGTTTTCTAATTTTAAACCATGCTCTTCAATTTGCTTAGGCAAAAGGAAGTCCTTGGCAATTTGAGTTTTTTCAGTTTCAAGATATCCCGGCAAACGAATGATTTCCATTCTGTCCTGCAATGGACCTGGAATAGAGTTCAAATCATTAGCTGTTGTTATGAAAAAGACCTTTGACAGGTCATAATCTAAATCAAGATAATGATCGCTGAAAGTTCCATTCTGTTCAGGGTCAAGTACTTCAAGCAATGCCGAAGATGGATCTCCTCTGAAATCCGTGCTCATTTTATCAACTTCATCAAGGCAGATAACAGGGTTGCTGAATTTGCAACGTCTGAGTGAGTGAATGATTTTACCGGGGAGTGCGCCTACATAAGTACGGCGATGACCTCTGATTTCAGCTTCATCACGTACTCCGCCAAGAGATAGACGAACAAATTCGCGATCCATAGCTCTTGCAATAGAACGGGCAATTGAAGTCTTACCTACTCCGGGAGGACCTACAAAACAAAGAATTGGTCCTTTTATAGTTTCGACGAGCGACTGAACAGCCATATATTCGAGAATACGCTCTTTTGGTTTTTCAAGACCATAATGATCTTCATCCAAAATTCTACGAGCCTCTGCAATATCTAGCTTAACAGATTTATATTCATTCCAAGGCAACTCCATAACCCAGTCAACATAATTGCGTACAACTGTGTATTCTGCCGAAGAAGGAGCCATTTGGCGTAGTTTTTTAATTTCTTTACGAACACGTTCACGTGATTCATCTTCCATCTTTTTAGCATCAAGCTGTTCTTCAAGAGCTTGTGCTTCAGACTGCGGATCATCCTCACGTCCCATCTCTTTATTGATGGCCTTGAGTTGTTCATTAAGATAGTACTCGCGCTGATTCTTCTCCATCTGCCCTTTTACGCGGCTTTTCACACGCTTTTCAATGGATACAATTTCAATCTCGCTGAGTAAAAACTCATAAACAGCTTCAAGCCTTTTAATCGGGTCTACCATTTCAAGAATAGTCTGCTTCTTGGTAAACTCAATTTTAAGATGAGGCATTATTGAATCAGCAAGTTTCCCTGCAGTTCTAATGGTCGAAATGGCTAGAATTGTTTCTGGAGCAAGTTTTTTATTAACTTTTCCAAAATTTTCCAGCGCACCGTGAACTGACCGAACAAGAGCTTCCGTGACATTTAAATCAGCCGGAAGATCCTCAATTGCTTCAAGGGTAACCATCGGGAAAACATCTTCAAAGCTTTCTCCGTCAACCTCCGGATCCCACTTTGCGCGGTAAAGACCTTCAAAAAGGACTTTAATTGTGCCATCAGGAAGCCTGAGCATCTGAAGAATTTTACTTACGGTACCAACTCTGAATAAGTCTTCAGACTCTGGTTTTTCTTTCTCTGGAAACTGTTGAGTAACAAGAAAAATCTTTTTATCATGTTCCGAAATAGCTTCTTCAATGGCTTTTATAGACGCTTCACGCCCTACAAAAAGAGGTACTATAGAACGCGGAAACATTACGACTTCCCGCAGTGACATCATTGGAAGAATATTTTTTTCGGCGGATTCGTTGCCACCTTCGAATATTGTGGACGACATTTATCCTCCTGCTTTTAATCTGGAAAAGTTTTCAAATTTAACAATAAGTCTGAATAAGTGAAATAATACCCACAATTGTTTTGTCAAATCTGAAAATGGATATTTATTGCAATTAAAAAAAATAACAAAAAACATTTGAAATATGTAGAAAAAAAGAATCAAGGCAGGCGAACAAAAAAAAGCGCCTCAAGTCTTATCGACTAGAGGCGCTGATAAGTTTATGCACTTTTTACTTCATTATGGTAAATAAGTAATGGATCCATTCCTGTTTCAACAACACTTTTATTGATGACGCACTCTTTTACTCCGGTAAGAGAAGGAAGGACGTACATAATATCAAGCATGATCGATTCAAGAACATTTCTAAGTCCACGGGCACCAGTCTTTCTTTTTACAGCCAGGTTGGCAATGCTATTAAGAGCATTTGATGTAAATGTCAGACGCACGCCATCTAGATCAAACATTTTTTTGTACTGTTTGATCAGCGCATTCTTAGGTTCCTGAAGAATGCGAACCAGATCATCTTCGGTAAGTTCAGAAAGAGCTGTCTGAACAGGAATACGCCCCACAAACTCAGGAATTAAACCGAATTTTACAAGGTCAGCAGGTTCAGACTTACGGAACATTTCGCTGACACCAAGTTCTTTCTTGGATTCAACTTTTGCACCGAAACCGATTCCAGATCCCTGCAATCTCTGCTGTACAATCGAATCAAGTCCGATAAAGGCACCACCGAGAATAAACAAAATATTTGAAGTATCAAGTCTAATAAATTCCTGCTGAGGATGCTTACGTCCCCCCTTAGGAGGAATATTAGCTTCAGTTCCTTCAATTATTTTCAGCAATGCCTGCTGCACACCTTCACCGGAAACATCACGAGTAATAGACGGTCCATCACCCTTACGGGAAATTTTGTCTATTTCATCGATATAGATAATTCCGCGAGAAGCAGATTCAATATCATAGTCAGCATTCTGTAAAAGCTGAACAAGAATATTTTCTACATCTTCACCGACATATCCAGCTTCAGTAAGAGTTGTTGCATCTGCAATTGCAAAAGGAACTTTCAGAACCCTTGCAAGAGTCTGCGCAAGCAGAGTTTTACCTGAACCAGTTGGTCCGATCAGAAGGATGTTGCTTTTATCGATTTCAACATCATCAGAACCTGACTTAGTATAGAAAACTCGTTTGTAATGGTTATGGACAGCAACAGCTAAAATCTTTTTAGCGCGATCCTGTCCGATAACGTACTCATCAAGTAAATCTTTAATTTCTTGTGGGGACAGCAAGTTCCCTGCATCAAACTCCTCACTAACTGCTTCCTGTGCCATGATGTCATTACAGAGCTGGACACATTCGTCGCAGATATAAACATCAGGCCCGGCAATCAGTCTCTGAACCTCATCCTGAGATTTAGAACAAAAGGAGCAATGAAGGTCCTGTCCTGAACCTTTTTTATCGTTACTCATCAGGAATTAACCTTCCTTGGCTTCAAGATTTCCACGCGAAGTAAGGACCTTATCAATAAGTCCGTACTCAATAGCTTCTTCGGCAGACATAAAAAAGTCGCGATCTGTATCTCTTTTAATTTCTTCAAGACTCTTACCTGTATTATCGGCCATTATGCCATTCAGATTATTCTTGAGTCTAAGAAGCTCTTTGGTCTGAATTTCAATATCAGTAGCCTGTCCCTGTGCACCGCCGAGTGGCTGATGAATAAGGATACGGCTGTTCGGCAAAGAATAACGACTGCCCTTTTCGCCGGAACATAAAAGAAATGCCCCCATGCTAGCGGCCTGCCCCATACAAAGGGTGGCTACAGGAGCTGAAATGTATTGCATGGTATCATAAATCGCCATACCAGCAGTAACAACCCCACCAGGAGAATTAATATACATGAAAATTTCTTTTTCAGGATCTTCTGATTCTAAAAAAAGTAACTGAGCGCAAATAACACTTGCAACATGGTCATCAATCGCACTTCCGAGCATGATAATTCTATCTTTCAGAAGACGTGAATAAATATCATAAGCGCGCTCAGAGCGTCCTGTAGTTTCAATAACAATAGGTATGGTTCCAGACATCTATATCTCCCGAAAGAAGAAATGTAATATAATTAAAGAAGGGTAAAATTCACAGAATTGCGAACTAAACCACCCTTCATAAGGGCCATTTTACCAAAAGATATTCTAATCATTTGAAAGCCTATGTTCAAGTATAAATCAAAATAACTTTGAATTCATCCTTTCTAATTAAACTAGTTAACTAGATATACGATCATAGACAACCCTTTTCCCGGAAAAATAAAAATGGCGACACGGTTTATAAACTGTGCCGCCATTTTTTAATTATAATAAAACGGAGAGATTACTTTTCACCTTTTTCTTCAGGTTCTACTTCAGTAACACTTGCGTTTTCATAGATGAACTCAGCAGCTTTATCTGCAATCAGTCTATCTTTCAAAGGCATGAGGAGGTTGTTTTCTTCGTAGTAAGACTTAACAGAGCTAAAGTCTTGGCTACTCTGTTGAGCAATCTGATGAAGAGCTCCTTCAACTTCCTGAGGCTCAACAGTGAGTTCTTCACGATTGGCAACATGAAGAAGGAATATTTCAGTGCGGACACTTTCTTCTGCAAGAGGAGTCTGTTCTGCGCGAAGTTCTTCCATGCTCTTACCAAGTGATTCAAAACTGCGTCCTGAACGTTCAGCACGAGTAATAACGTCTGCAACCATACGCTCAATGCGGTCGTTAAGAAGAGAAGGAGGAAGAGGGAAGTCAAGACCCTTAACAACTGAGCTGATCAGTTTAGTAAGAGCTGCGCTCTTGCAAAGCTGTTTACGGTTAGCAGTGTATGACTGTTTGATGATTTCACGCATTTTTTCAACAGATTCAAAACCGCCAATTTGCTTAACAATTTCATCAGTCAATTCAGGCATTTTGCGTTCTTTAACTGCGTGAACAGTAACTTTCATAGTTGCTGTCTTGTTTGCAAGTTCAGCATTGATGAAATCTTCAGGGAAAGTAATATCAGTCTGACCGGATTCACCAGCTTTGAGAGTTTTTACGAAATCTTCAAATTCCTGCAGAGAGTGTCCTTCACCGATAGGCAGATCAAAATTGTCTGCCTGAACACCGGGAATAGGTTCACCATTCATTTCTGCGGAGAAAGTTACAGAAGCAAGTTCGCCGTCTTTTGCAGGACGATCTTCTTCGATAGGCTCAATTTTAGCCATGTTCTGGAGGAGTCTTTTTTCAACATCTTCAAGTTCGCTCTCAGGAACTTCTGCGCGTTCTTCGTCAACAGCAAGTCCAAGATATACAGGAGTTTCAAATTCAGGAACAATTTCAAATTTGATAGTATAATTGAAGTCTTCATTTCTAACGAGTTCAGCAGCATCAACATCTATTTTAGAAACAGGAACAATAGATTGACCATTCAGAATTTCATTGATCTGGTAATTAATCAGATCAGTTGTTGCTTCGCCCACGATCTGTTTTTTGTACTTAGACTGAACTACAGAGGTAGGAACTTTCCCCTTTCTGAAACCTTTGATAGGTGTCTGCACTTTGTAAAGTGCGATAGTAGCATCAAGTGCTGCGCCTACTTCTTCTGCGGGAACAGTAACCTTTACAGTTCTTTCTACTGGGGAAACTTCATCAATATTAAAATCCATTGTATGTACTCCTTCTAAAATATATTCGCCGTGGTCGAAAAATACGACGGTTATGTACGTAAGCAATGCTATAAAAAAAGGCTAGTGAACCCTTTCACATTTGATAGCAAAAGAACTCGGATTATTTAGGCAGTTTCCATACAAAGTCAACCCCTGTTACGGTTTGGTTTATGATTTAAGCTAAAATATTTGGATAATTTATCTTGGAAAAAATAAAAAAACGGTAAATCATAAAAGATTTACCGTTTTTTCCAGAAATAGGAAAAATATTTTTATGCAGCGACATCTCTTAAAGATTCAATTTTACCTTTCATTCTGGCAATTAACGCAGCCTGCCCTTTATGATCGGGATTTAAATAACTAATTGCAGTTCCATAAGCCATTACAGCATCATTTATCCTGCCACTCATCTGATATATTACAGACAAATTGTTATACATTGTAGCCCGATGAATTTTGCGGGAATTACAAGAGGCAAGATTGATAGCTTTTAAAAGACTTTCTTCGGCTTTTTCAAAATCACCTTCATTACACGCTGCCATCCCTTCTCTGTTTAATTTCCATGCTTCACTGAAACCGCACATAGTCTACTCCTTAAAATATAATGTCTAATTTAATTTTCTTAATTTGCGTCTCATTTGTTCAAATAATAATTTCTGTTTACTGATATTGATTTTCAATGTCAATAAATTTTACCTAATATAAGAACTTTAAACAGATTAAAATACAGTATTTAAATTATCTCAAAATCTACCTATAACCTAATCTCGAAAGACGCCTGTTAAGTTAGCGTGTAACTTCCCCCCTGCCCTTCGCCTGTTCGGTACATCGATTAGATTTCATCTTTTACAGCCTGTTTCCTGATATATAAAAAAGATTACGTTGAGCATTGAATCTTCAAACACATGCATCAGATCTTGGTTGGTTTGACTTGGACACAAGGGGCTGGTGATTTTTTTTGATAATCCTATGGATCAGATGGAGAGTAATAAAGATTTTTAAATGGGTATATTTATAGCCTTGTTATAAAGGCTATTTCCAGTTTTTCGTAACGAGTGCTAGGCCACGGAACTGTTTTACTGTGCAAAAGTACCATTTAATAATGAAGTTTTATCAATAATTTTATGTGACAATACCGTCAGACTTTAATTGTAACTTAGAATATATAAATTGATTCTATGCCACTCACATATTTTGATTTCTTTGCTAAACTGAAGGGGATAATATCGGCAGCTTGCGACGCTGTAATGTCGTTTTTACAATCATATTTTAATTCTAAAATATGATTTGTTTCTGAAACTCCCAAAAAACAGTGATTGTAATAAAGCGTATTAGGATGAGAGTATTTTACATCAGAGTCAATCGTTATGCGAAATTTGGAATCAGAAGAAATAAAATAGCGACGGGTATATCTGTTGTAAAGAGTCGGATATATGTCTTGCGCTTCAATTTTTACGCGGTCAGGTAAATCTAGCTGACGTATGATGTTGTTCTTACGTAAGTCAGACGGCTTTAGGAAAACGTGATAAATTTCTTTGCGACCAACCATTCCATCTTTTCGTTTAATCTCTAATTGGCAATCCCCATCAACAGTAGCGTCTCCATACCAACGGATACGTATCTTTTTCCTATCTGAAACACCCATGACATTCTCATTATAAAATCGAAACATGGGCGTATCGAGATAGATATTATTAACTACTCTTTTATCATAGAGTTTTCTAAAGCCTAAACGGCTATGGGTCAGCACTGATTCAATATGACTTTCTAGTTGCTGTGAAACAATAAACTTTCTCTCATACCTATAAGATTCAGTCCCGTCCGTGCTATTTGTTCCCATTAATACAAGTCCCTTGTTTGTACAACAGTGACGCTTGCATCTAGGTTTTCTTTCAGAAAATATTGGTCAATAGTTGAGAGAATATCAAGCGAGTTAATATTAACAAGAAAACTGAAGTTTTTCATTTCAGGACTGGACTCCAGTCTTGTAAATTCATATGAAAGATTATTCGTACTTAAAAACTGTTTAACAGAATTAAGAATATTGGTTTCAGAGCTGTATACAGTGACAAGGTATGAACTATCTATAGTCTGTGCAGGAATTATCTTTTTAAATAAGATAAACCCAATGCAAATTGCCCAAAAAGCAATTAAGGTAATTCCTATTTTTCCTGCTCCAAAACCAAGTCCTACCGCGATGGTGAAAAAGAGAAAGGCTAGTTCCTCAGGCTCCTTAACTGCTGTTCTAAAACGAATAATCGAAAGAGCTCCAACAAGACCCAACGACAAAGCTAGAGAGGCTTTAACTACAGAAATTACGAGCATAATTGTAACTGTTAAGATAACGAAAGTGTTTGCGAAACGTTTTCTGTTCGACATGGAAGATCCGAAAACCGTATAAACAGCCCCAGCAAAACGCGCACACCCTCCGCTAAAAATGAATCCTACAACGAAATCAAGGTAACCGGCAGGAAGTGGAAGAACTACAGCCCATAGACTGATCATTGAAAAATTAAACCACATTATCCCAGATTTTAATTCTTCAGCTGATTTATCATCTATTTTTGAGAGAGCTTTTTTGAGTCCCCAAAAGTAAATAATTCCAAGAACTACTCCCACAGCAACACCAATAGGAAGAGTTTGTAGCAAACGTGGAAGGTTGCTGTGTTTTAGCGCACTGTTTATGGCAAAAGAGGAAGAAACTGAAAGTGCAGCAACTACACAGTTTATTGGAAAGATATATTTTTTTATGGACTTAATCATATTTGGTGACTCTTTATTTTTTAATTAATTCAAAAACAGCACAGTTCTTAAATATTTCTCCAGCCTTAATTTTTAGTTCAAGATGACTCTTTTCAGGATTACTAGCCCATCCTTTAAAAAAATACCCTTGAGCTGGAACTGCGGTTAGATTCAAAATTATATTTTGCGGAACAGGACCTTTTAGGTATCCATTATCCAATTTTACCCCTTCTGCGAGTATAGTTCCTTTGCCTTTGATGGTGATATTAATTTCTGTGTTCTTTGTGGTTCCAGTCAAAAAATGCTTATCCAAAAATTTTAAGATATTCTCAGGACGTTTTCGACAATAATCTCGAATTTCGTCAAGATTATTTTCCCACTTGTCGACACTCATAAAGAGCCTTTTGAACTCCCAGCTCCACCTCCACCGATTAATGTGGCTCTGCATTTCAGGGCGCACTTTGTCGGCAACCGCATTTAGAATTTTGATTGCTCGCTCTGATTTAAAAGTGGTTAAAGTGTGTACAACCATCCTTGCGCAAAAATCTCTGGCAAATTTATTGTTTGCCATGAGCTGCTTAAACATAAGATTATACTTGCTATTTTTAAGCAATGAAACAAAAGGATCTTGATCTACCGGATCTGAACCTTTACCATTAAACCCTCGGTCCAGATCAAATAAAATCCAATTCCATTTAGTTGACTTTGCCTTCCAGCATTTGATATTATTGCTTGGCCAGTCTGTATTTCCAGAGTAAAATTCAACGATCAGATAGTCCAAAAAGGAGTCGATGTCCATGTCAGCAAGGAGCTTGCGGTAATCACCTTCTGCTGGAATATTTGATATATTTGCAAATGGCCCTCTCTTGGAAGCAATATCTACTCCGCCATCGAGAATTACTACTTTTTGTAATGGGAGTTTGTGTTTGGCTAGTAAGTTTGTCTTAATTGGCAACTCTCGCATTCCATATAATCCCCAATACTGCCCATTGAGAAATGCAATAACTGGCTGATACGACAAGGTGTCGCAGGCCACCCTATTTTCGACTAAAATATGTTGAAAACCGTCACGAATCTGTCCCCATAGCCAATCGTCTCCGCCATTTCGTAGAATAATTCCAGAATACTTTTCTCTTTTAACACCTGAAAAGAGTTGATGTTTTATACCGTACTTGTCGGGACCATCGTTTACATAGATAGCGAATGATTTTTGCAGACGTCCTCGTGAAGCTCCTCCATAAATTCTTATGTTTCCAGCAACATTCCATGATCCATTTTGTGTAATATAATCAATATGCACAGGCCTGCGTTTATTGTTTCTCCAATTTTCGTTTCCTCCACTAAGGTTCTTAAAATTATTTCCATCGGTATATATGCCAAGATCTTCGTCCCAAAAAAACTTAGGATCAGCGATAATTGAAACTACAGGCAGTGTTGTTTCTTTATTTAGTATAAAACTCTGCGCAATATATCCTAATATGGTGTTATCAAGAATTGCCGCAACACGGATTATAGTCGTTTTATCAATAATTATAGGGGTGGTGTATATTAAAGAGGAACTGTCAGGCAAAGTTCCATCGGTTGTATAATAAAGAGTCGCATTCTGTGGTGAGTAAATCTCAAGTTCAAAAGGCTGGTTATAATTCCCACTAGGATGAGAAAATTTGATATCAGCTTGTGCTCTTAAGCTTAATTTATGCTCTCCAAGTTGGTTCGCAATCCCTTTTGTCGGTTTTTTATTAACAAAAAACGGCCCAGTTCCATTGGGCCACCGGCATATAGAAGAGAATAAAGGAATATCAGTATAAGAGAGAGAGTCAATCACAACGTTTGAAGGAGAAAAAAGAGCAACTTCTCCGGAAATACCATTTAGGTGGAAGTTTGTATGGTCATGCTTACCCTTGCCGTCACAATAGAGTAGCTTATAGCTATGCGGGTTGATAATCAGATCAAATTCTATCGTCCATTTTTTACGATCAAGTTTATTTGATAAGCAATAGTTTTTTAGATTAACAGGTGCTGCGGAAGTGTTATAAAGTTCAATCCAGTCTGGGTATTTTGTCCCTCCATCAATAAAAACTTCATTGATAACGACATCTTGAGCATTTACATTATGAGGAAGTATAATCGTAGCTGCAAAGAAAATTACCAAAAAGAAAACAATTACGCTGTGGCCACTTTTATTCATTTAATTAAACCTAACCTGAGCGACCCACCAGCCTGAACAATATCAACCCTAGCGTATCATTCCGTTTTATTTATAATTTAATACAGTCATCAACAAAAAAACCACCTATTTGGTGGAAGGAAGGGATATTCATACGCAAACATCCCAAAGGATGCTCTTTTTGAATAAATGTTTGAAGAACTGTTCAAGCAGGTGTTATTTACTCTTTGACGGCACAAGTCGTCATCTAGTACATTTCGATGTACTAACCAAAGATTCAGGCGACGTCACAGCTCTCGAGCCAGACATCGCTTTCCAGCGACAAAGTATCCTCTAACTGCTCATAGTCACCCGTCTCAAAGTGATCAATTTGACCCTAAATAATTCTATAGATGCTTACATTTAAGAAAAATCTACTACAATAATGAAATACGAATTGTCTACCATAAAAAATCACCTTTAATTGATCCTGCTACGTAAAACAGCCCCAAGAACAGCCTTTTCAGAGGCAATATTATTGGAAGGCATAAGCGTCCTCATGAGTGTTTATCAGAGCACATTTCAGAATTTTGGGTAGCATTAGGGTAGCAAAAAGAAAAGGGTTCACGATGCTTTAGCAACGTAAACCCTTGATTTCTATGGTGGGCAATGCAAGATTCGAACCTGCGACCTTCAGCTCCGGAGGCCATGAAAGAGAATGTGCATCATGTTATTTCAGCTAGTTAACACCCATTCTATTCCCTTGAAATTTGGTTATTGCTGGTGGAAAGGTGAGTAAATCGTGAGTAGAATTTTAACCTTTTAATACCTTATTAAGAACTCTCAGACTAGCTTGACATAGCCAACTAAAAAATACAAAAGTAAAAAATAATATCAAAACCACTATTCAAGGACTAATCATGAAAAAATCATTATGTATTACTGTATTAACTGTTGCAATTACTCTTTCCATTTATGGTGTCGTCTTTGCGCAAAGTGTATTCAATGCTCAAGGAAGTACTGTTGTACCGAACATACACTCTGCCTATGTACATAGTCACGCTTTTGCAAATACCTATCTAAGTATTTCAAATATTACTAATACTCCCGTTAATTGCAAGATCACCATATATGACCACGAAGGCGCTGAGATTACTTCATTGGGAAAAGTATTAACTGGTAACTACGTAAGCGGAAGCGGAGTCACAGTTCCTTTCATTGAAGGCGTTTTTGAAATACCAGCTTATGGAACACGCTTTTATGTTCTTGCCGATACTGCAGCCCATCTTATTCATGGACATGCAACTATTAAATGGAATTCCAATGATCCCAAAATGAGTAAAGCACTCATTGGTGCACTTAAACATTACGGACAGGTCGGCAGCGTACATGCTGTTCAATCAGGAACAAGCATGATTAACAACGGTCAGCCTTTCTAACTAAACAACAAGATATCCAACAAAAAAAGCCCCTCATAACTTTAGTTGTGAGGGGCTTATTGCGTTAACAAAACACGCTTTCCAGACGGGTATACCGCCAATTCAGCGCCAACTAAATCAATGATTTAAGCATTTTAATTTCCCCGAAGTATGCACAAATCTGCTCTATTTTACCCATATTTATTGGATTTTGGTGCAAATTTGGTGCACAAATTATTTTTTAATTTTAAACTTCGGCATACAAAAATAACTAAATCGAACGATTTCATCTTCAATCGAGTCAACGACAACTTTATATCTTTTAGAACCGAACTCGAAATCTTTAAATGATCCTGCCCCAACTTTGGTCACGATATTGTTAAAATTAACGAGAGGACCATTATCATATTTTGATATAGCAATGACACCTACTACAATTTTCCCGTCTGCAAAAGTATACCCCTGCCCCTCATGCAAAACAAACTCTCCTGTATCAGAAAAAACAGTAGCAATCTGTGCTTGAAGATTTTTAAGTCCTTTTGACAAAAGGTCTATTTCCATATTTTTTTTATATATTTTAGCATCATAAGCTGAAATTTATTTTGAATGAGATCTGCTAATTACCTGAATTTTACCTTGTTGCAATTGTCGTAAATTTTCAATTTCATCCGCTTTAACTTGCTCAAACTTAACTAATTTAGCATCAGCAGACTTCAAACTTTGTTCAAGAAAATCAATTTTACTCTTCTTCGAAAGAAGATTATCCAATTTTGTAGCAACACGTCCCATAGTTTTAATGCTCTCTGGCAAATTCCAATCTTCACCTAACTCATATGATAATATTTTTGATTCCAATGAAGAATTTTTTAATTTCAATTCTTTGATACGGTTTTCAAAAATATTGGTGCAGACATGATAGCATCCACCAAATATTGCAATCACAACCACAGCACATACAGGAGCAAGTATACTCCATGTTTTAAAATTATTGTATAGTAAAACTTTCTCATTACCACCGACTGGCGCTGCCCCCATATGACCCCTCACAACGTTTTATTAAACGAATAAGCTATTTAAATTATGAAGCTTTGATACTCCGACTCCTTTAAACGATCAATAAAAATTATGACCATTGACATCATGTAATCATTCAAGCATAAAAGCCTTATGAGTGAAAAACAAACCACGTTCACTATGCGTATGGACAAAGACCTACACAAACGAATTAAAATCTTTTCCGCAGAGCAGGAAATGACCATCAAAGACATGTTCATTGAATGTATGGAAAAGCGAATGGCAGAGGCAAAGAAGAAAGAAAAAGACGAAAAGTAGCCCTAATAAAGACGGCCCGGAAAGGTGTTGAAGCACCAAACCGAGCCTAACCGCTAACAACCTTAATAGGAGGTTGTCATGGCTGAAAAGAACTTAGCCAATTCACGAACTTCTGACAACAGTTCAGTTGTCGGTTCACCCACGCTTGTTGTCTCAAACGGCAAGCCTGTAGTTACATCTATTACGATTGCCGAGCATTTCAGCAAGCAGCACAAGAATGTATTGCAATCAATTGAAAAGCTCGAAGTTCCAGACAATTTTAGACAGCTGAATTTTCAGCCGTCCTCTTACGTCAATGCTCAGAACAAAAAACAGCCTTCTTACAACCTCACCCGTGACGGCTTCGCATATCTCGTAATGGGCTTCACAGGCAAAAAAGCATCAGCATGGAAAATTCGTTACCTTGAAGCTTTCAATGCAATGGAACAAGAGCTGTTGCAAAAGCAGGCCAACACCAACGTATACATAGGCAAAATCGAAGCAGAACATCCGCTATGGTATAACCATATCAATCTGTTCGTACAAAATGAATGCCGCCCAGATCCTGACAGCACGATTTCAAAAGATGATATCTACACCCATTATTGCAATTTTTGCACTCGCAATAATGTATCACCAGTTCACCGCGCCCGTCTATTTACGACTTTATATTGTCTCACAACCTATGTTCGTGAAACCCGTCCAAGAGTGAACGGCAAGCGGCCTCGTATTTTGGCAAATATTGCCATTACGCCGCAACTGGAAGCGGTTTCGAAACTTTCACTTAGTGACAATCCGGCGCCAAAAATTGTGCAAAAAGCCGAGCCAGTAAGCTATGGCCATGTTCAACAGAACACGAATTTAGCCACAGCAAAAAAAGTCATGCTCAAAAATCTGGAACAACTTCCAAGAGCAGAACGCCAAGCAATGCTAATGGCCTACGATGCGCTTATTGAAGCTGAACAGATTATAGCCGGAGAGGTGAACAATGGGTAACAATGATCTTTGTCACCATGTTTCGGATATGATGTCTGCGGCATGTTCCCTCGAATATTTACGGGACCAAATGGAACTGGAACACCGCTATGGCGAAGCTTACCTTCTGGACTTAATACGAAAGAAAGTTTCAGAAGGAGCCGAAGCTTTTAGTATGTACGAAGTGGAAGAGCAAAAGAAGAAGGACAGGAAAGGCAAGCCTGCGGCGGTTTTGGAGTTAGTGCGAAAGTAAAAAACAAATCCCTCCAACCAACCGTTTGGAGGGATTTATTTTATAAATGACCGAGCTTAATTCTATTAAAAACCAATCAGGTCCTTTGTATGAAAATCATATATTCCTGCTACCTTCATACAAAACTGCTTAGCTTCATCTTTTAAAATTTTATAATTTAGGATTGAATCATCATAGAGCATAGGGTCAGGACCATTGATCCAACCCTCCTCGTTTATTCTAGAGTTCTCCTCTAAAAACTTATCTATTGAATCAATGAATTTTTTAGACAAAAAAGGCTGATATATTAATTTAACTTTTGTCAAATTATCATCCAGCTTGGGAGTGAACGACCAATCAACTTTAATTGACTCCGGTTCTTCCCACTCGTCTTCATATCCACTAGGAGGCATTGAATTTAATTCATTTTGTAGAGCTTTTTCGGTCTCAGAAATAGCTGTTTTTAATAATGGTAATAGTTCTAAAAGAATACCTTTGTTAATTTCCCATACACGCGACTGTTTTTGCCATTTCAAATTGTTATAATTTATACGTGCTGCAATACAAGCAACTCCAAACATTAAAAATGTTCCAAAAATTTTCAGCAAAACATCTAATTTATAATGTCCAGACAGACCTTCAAAATAAACTACAGACATAATTCCACACCATAAGCCAACAAAGAAGACAAAGGTAATTGACAAGATTATACTATATTTTTGCATTACAATTTAACTCCTAAGTATGAGGTATGAAAACTGGATACATAATTATAAGCAAAATGTTAATAATTTTATCATGTGGTTACACGACCCTCTCCCCCTCAACATTAGTAACATACCCCCCACTCCCCAACTTATGAGTCGCACGGGTAACACTCCAAAGACCATTCACCCCATCACGAAAGCCGGAAAGCGAAACCCTACACTCTGCCCTTAGTTCTGGCCTTCCCGTAAGACTTATCGAAAGGCTTTGCTTACCCCTTTGGAAAGCCTCTAGCTTAGCCTTTGCCGCTTTTACCGCCGCTTCTTGCGTGGGGTGAATATGCCGGATGCGGTGAACAGGTTCCCCTGCCCCTGCAATCTCTTCAATATCTTTTGCGGATTCTACAGAACGCCAGATAGCGACAACTTTTTTATAATCAGTTCTGGCGGTGATAGTTACACGGTAATTTGTAACTTCTGTAGGGATCAGGGCCACGGTTGGCATTGATTTGCCGGAAATAGTTTTACCCTGCCCCTTGTGAGCAAATATAAGCTTGCCACCGTTGGCCTTGGCTATTGCGTCGTGATCTTTGGCTATACGGGTTAATAGGTGCATGTCAGATTCGTTTATCTGGTCGATATGCGGTAAACCTACGGCTGACAAATCAGAAGCAATCGCAGGTTCTAAACCGTGGTCAGCACCTACCGTTGCAACCAGTGCGCCTATGGTTTGCGGTAGCCATGAACGTATTTTCTGTGTCTGAAGATGATAGTACGCCTTGCTTTTTTCCTGCGGTGCACCACCCGCCTTAATGCACATTTTATCCGGCGAACCTGAAAGCGTAATTTCATCCGAAACGTAAAGCCCCATATACGTTGCCGCTTGTCCGTAGCCTAACCAGACTTTAAGCTGTCCCCCTGCACTCGGTAGCCTGTACCCTTTATCATGCAGGGAAATAGACAAGGAGTCCGATCTTTCGCCAGCTTCATCTGTTATGGTCAAAGATATTAAATTTTCGCGTATAGCTTCGGTAATATCTTTACCATCCGCTTCAACTCTGTATGC